>CAYRXH010000203.1:0-1533 GCA_964428185.1 uncultured Bacteroidales bacterium | reverse complement strand
CCCACTCCCATGCTTTTGCCAGAATGGTGTTGCCGATGGTTTCTTTAACAGATCCGAAGTCCATAAACATGATTTCATGCTTGGTTACCATTTCCTTGTATTGAGTAGTGATATCTTCTCCGTTTTCAATCAACTTGTCAATTTGCCAGTCTCTGCACAAACGCTTTTCCTTTGATTTAAGGCTCAGGCCCGGTCCATCTTCATATTTACCACAGGCGGCAGCCAGAAGCACAATGATTGAAACAAAAACAAGCTTTTTCATAGAAATATCATTTTTAATTTATTCATGCAAACGTACAATTTTTTCTGATTGGTTTGTCATTTTGAAAAAAAAATCTGTAGGTTTGTCAAAAAATAAAGTTCATGTTTGTAGATACCCATGCACATATATACTCAAATGAGTTTTCTGCTGATATGGATGATGTGATTCAACGTGCTGTTAGTGCAGGGATTCAGAAGATTATCCTTCCTTCGATTGATAAGAGTCATTTCGATGCAATGAAACAAATTGAGAATGTATATCCTCAGCTTTGTATTTCTCTGATCGGGCTTCATCCGTCAAGTGCCGGAAAAGAAATTGAATTAGAACTCAGGTTGGTTGAAGAAGAACTTGATACACATAAGTATCATGGTATAGGGGAGATAGGAATTGATTTATACTGGGATAAGACATTTTTGCAGCAACAGGTGTATGCTTTTGAACGGCAGTTGAGGATGGCAGTGAAATATAATCTGCCTGTTGTCATTCATCAGAGAGAATCTTTTCCTCAGATTATGGATGTTATCAACAGACAGGAATTTGTTGGTCTGAAAGGTATCTTTCATTGTTATGCCGGAGATGTGAAGACAGCTGAATCATTAATAAAAAAAGGTTTTTTGCTGGGAATTGGTGGGATTGTTACATACAGGAATGCAATGATGGCTGAAGTGGTTCGTGAAATTCCAATGGAATATCTTGTTCTCGAAACAGATGCGCCCTATTTACCTCCTATTCCTTTCAGGGGAAAAAGAAATGAACCTTCCTATATTCCGATTATTGCTGAAAAAATTGCAGAAATCAAGTTGACTACAATTGAAAATGTAGCTGATGTTACCAGCAAAAATGCCTTGAATTTATTCAGATTATTTGATTGAATGAGAAGGATATTATTTGGAGTTATTCGCTTTTGCCCCCCAAAAAATTAAGAGAACGGAAAACCCTGAGGTCTTCCATTCTCTTTTTTTGGGAGTTTTATTTTTGCACAAACCAATGAAAATATCTAAATTTAAAAAACTAAATAACTTACATTCAAATAATTATGTTTTGAAAAAATTTTTTCATTTTTTTTCGGACAACAGTGACAAAAAAGTACTATTTTTATCAAAATTTTGATCCCTGACATACTATGAAAAAATTAATCACCTTTAATTTAATACTTGCTATTACAGCAGTTTATGTAATTGGGCAAAACGACAACCATGAGGCCCAGCAAGCATTAGAAAAAGTAAATCGTCAGTTTTTCATTGAAAACAAAGGACAATGGCCTGATGAAG
>CAYRXH010000202.1:0-1564 GCA_964428185.1 uncultured Bacteroidales bacterium | reverse complement strand
TACGGCGAAAGAGCTAGATAATGAAACGCAATATACATATTTTGGTGCGAGGTATTTGGATTCGGAAGTGTCGATATGGTTGTCAATAGATCCCCTCAGCGACAAATACCCATCCATGAGTGCATATATGTATTGCGCGGGAAATCCAGTGATATTGGTGGATCCGGATGGAAGAAGTTTTGATGAGTGGGGAATTGATGCTGCTGGCAATATTAAACATTTAAAATTTAAAGAAGGCCCTGATGAACTATTAAGAATTGACAGCAAGGGGACAAAAATTGATGTCAATAAAGATGGGGATTTTACCGAAGGAGTTGATTTTATTGTTTTAGACAGAGAGATGACTGATAATCTTCAAATAAATCGAGTTCAATATACCAAAAATGCAGATGGAGAAGGACCCTATGAAAATAGGTTAAAAATGAATGCTTTTTCAAGCAATGTAGATAAAGTTAAAGAATGTTACAACTTTCTTATTGAATCAGGTTCTGCTATTGAATATTCTCTTGTTATACTCAAAAAATCTGAAACTAGAATGGCTTTTATTAATACAACAGGAGAAGTAGGAAGGGTTAGAGATACTCATAAAAAAATTGATTCGTTTATTAAAAATGGATGGACTGTAGCAGAATTTCGCCATAATCATCCAAGTGGGTTTTTAAATGCAAGTGATCCCGATAAAACTTCAAAAGACATTATAAAAGCACATTCCCCAAACGCTATATTTTATATTGATATAAAGGGGGGCAAATATTGCAAATACTAAAATATTTAGACAAATGAAATTTTTGATTTTTTTATTAATTCATATTGGGTTTTTGTTTTTTGGTTGTAATAATTTTCCAGAAGCAAAAAAGAATGCTATCTCTGAAATAGAATACGTTGGTTGTTTGCCAGTTATTGGTAAAACGATTTTTTTTCAAAACGAGATTAAAAAAATTAAAATAAAACCAGAATTAGAACATTATTTCAATGACATAATTGAAGAAGAGAAAATTTGTAAGTGCTATGATTCAATTGCTGTCGCATTCTTAGTAGAAATAAGGGAAAATAACGATGATACCACAATTACTATTACTTCCATTTATAAATTCGTATATGATTATTCAAAAGTCTATGGAGTTGCCGAGTATAGCAAATACCTTTTTTTCTTTGAAGGCATTAATACAGATTTATTTTTTGAAATTCCAGATGAAAAATTGTGTTTTATTAGCTTAATGCCTAAGAAAGAAGAATATTTCGATATTGATGATAGCAAAACGGCCTGGTTTTTTAAACTTCATAAAAATAAAATAGTGTTTGATTATCATTTTAAATGTGAAAAAAATTAATGATAAAGTGTTTCATAGCATCCCATTTGGAGAGATCTTCATCTCCCAAAGAAACAGCACTTTCGATTCTCGCTATAAATTCACCGCAAAGGAACTGGATAATGAAACGAACTATACGTATTTTGGGGCACGTTACTATGACAGTGATTTGAGTATTTGGTTAAGTGTTGATTTGTTGAGCGACAAATACCCCAGCCTTTCGCCCTATGCGTATTGTGCTAATAATCCAATTC
>CAYRXH010000201.1:0-1591 GCA_964428185.1 uncultured Bacteroidales bacterium | reverse complement strand
TTTAATTTTGGACAGATCATGACCATTTGACCATTCAGCGAAAGCACCCTTCAAATCCTGAAAAGTGATTTCTTCTGTTTCTGCCATGAGATACAAATCCTGCATCCAGTGCTGTGAATACGATGCCAATGAAACGGCACAAACAAAAAAGGAAAGGAATACAATTTTTTTCATCTTTATATTTTTTTGTTGTAAAATACACTAAAATTCAAAAAAATGAAAGACATAAAAAAAAGGAAGAGTGAATCTTCCTTTTCTACTGAAAAAAATTTCTTTCAGGTTACCAGGCAAACAGTGGAAATTCGTGCATCATTTCATTCACCTGTTTTTTCACAGAATTTATGGTGTTTTCATCGTCAATGTTTGAAATCACACTGTCAATAAGCCGTACAATAATACCCATGTGTTCTTCTTTCAGGCCACGAGTAGTGATTGCAGGAGTACCCACCCTGATACCTGAGGTGAGAAAAGGAGAACGATGATCGAATGGAACCATATTTTTATTGATAGTAATATCAGCCAAAACCAGAGTATTTTCCACTTTCTTGCCTGTGATATCCGGAAATTTGCTTCTCAGGTCAATAAGCATCAGGTGGTTGTCGGTGCCATCTGAAATAATTTTGTAACCGGCATCTACAAAATGCTTGGCAAGAGCTTGTGCATTTTTCTGAACCTGTTGCATATAACGCAGATAATCATCGGTGAGGGCTTCACCAAACGCCACAGCTTTAGACGCGATGACATGTTCCAGTGGTCCGCCCTGAATGCCGGGGAATACAGCAGAATCAAATATCTGACTCATCATTTTAATTTCTCCCTTGGGTGTTGTCAGTCCCCATGGATTTTCGAAGTCTTTTCCCATGATGATAATTCCGCCGCGTGGTCCGCGCAATGTTTTGTGTGTAGTGGAAGTAATCACATGGCAATGGGGCACAGGATTGTTAAGAAGCCACTTGGCAATAAGACCAGCAGGATGAGCAATATCAGCCATTAGAATGGCACCTATTTCATCAGCAATTTCACGCATGTGTTTATAATCCCAGTCGCGGCTATATGCAGAAGCACCAGCAATGATCAGTTTCGGACGTTCACGAAGTGCTACATCACGCATTGTTTCATAATTCACTCTGCCACTGTCTTCGTCAACGGTATATGAAACAGCCTGATAGAGGATACCGGATGAATTGACAGGAGATCCGTGTGACAGATGTCCGCCGTGGGCAAGATCAAGTCCCATAAATTTCTCTCCGGGTTTCATACATGCAAGCATGACAGCCATATTGGCCTGAGCTCCTGAATGAGGCTGAACATTGGCATATTCAGCACCAAAAAGCTGTTTCAGCCTGTCAATGGCAAGTTGTTCTGTCTGGTCAACAATCTGGCAACCACCGTAATACCTTTTACCTGGATAACCCTCTGCATATTTGTTGGTTAATACTGAACCCATAGCCTCGAGTACCTGTTCGCTGACAAAATTCTCAGAAGCAATCAGCTCAATGCCATGCATCTGACGTTCCTTTTCTTTTGTAATGAGATCAAATATCTGAGTGTCGCGTTTCATAATACAATTGATTTTTTATTTACGGGCAAA
>CAYRXH010000200.1:0-1633 GCA_964428185.1 uncultured Bacteroidales bacterium | reverse complement strand
TGGTCATATATTGATAATTGCTGTCAGCCACAAAACTTCCCGACACCAGATACCAATTAGTCGTATCAAGCCAGTTTTCTTTTGTGTTGACAATTTGAGCAGGCAAACCACCCGGGGGTAGAAAATCATAATCAGTACCAATAAAAACTTTCTTATAGGTTGAAAACAATGCACCAATTTCCTTAGTAAAATTTGCTGTAGTACAATAAAATCCTTCGGGATAATCTTCGTGATATGATATCCAGAAACTCACACAATAGGTATGCTCGATGCTTAAATTTTGTGTCAACTCAACCTGTATTGATGCAAATCTTTTATTGCGGTTATTGTCTTCTGAGTTCCGTGCAACACTACTTGCAACCAACACATACCCATCTCCATTCACAGGCCAGCGATAGCCCCACATGTTTTGGGGAACTCCAGCCCAAACACCATAAGGATCTTGAGTACAATCATTATGTATTTTGTGTAAATACCAAAATGTTGACCACCATGTTGGGTTATACCATTGAGCAGGGTCATATATTGTATCATTACATGTATAATTAAAACCATCAAAAATATATTCCTCAAAACTTGGATTAGGAACTAAGTTCTGAGCAAAAGCCCATAATGCAACCAACACTAAAAACAATAAAATCAGATTTCTCTTCATAAAAATGAAAAACTATCTCTGCCGTTATTCAAAGAATTATTTATTAAACTTTATAAACTTATCCAACAACAAAAGACGATAGTCTTTATCATAAACAGCAATAAAATACATCCCGTCTGATAATGATGCAATATCAATACTCTTATCACATTGATTGAAACACTGCAGCTGTAAAACAATGCCCCCTGTAATATTCAAAATGTTTATTGCCAGATTATCAATGCTTTCGTCTTCAAATAGCAAATAAATTCTGTCGTTGGCAGGATTTGGATATATGTTAACCAAAGAACTGTTTTCAGGTTGTTGCTCATCTGTTACTTCGTGTGATTTGTTGTTATATCCCAATCCTTCTTCGCATGGAGAAACAAACATGGTGTCAGGATACACACCTGCAAGCAATGCTCTGGCAACAAAAACACCTTCGCCCTCAGTGTATGGACAAAGTGCTGCAATGGAAAGCAATTCATTGATTTCTGTATTGTTCAGTGAGCTGTCGGAATAATAATTCAATCTGCTGATATTGGCAATTTTTTCATAATTGACAATATCAGTTGTTTCGTTAACGGAGTAGTTAATCGCTTTTGCCTGCACATATTCTTCCTGCTCAATCAGCCTAGTTATTTTATCAAATATTCCAACTGGTCGCGTGCTGATGGTATCGGCAAACCATACAAAATCAGGATCAGACATTACAACAGAATCATTTCTGATTATGCGCAACACTTCTTTTTTGCTCCAGAATTTTGCTTGTACTTCATTCATAGAAAAATCAATCTGATCATCAATAATTTGCTTTAATTGCCCTAGTTTAGGCTGCTTATCAATTATATATGAGCATAAAAAAACAGGGGCTTGTGAACTGGATGGATGGAATGATATCCAAAAAATTGGGTCATCATCTGGATCCGAATACCCTGGCCCCGTTCCTGGCATCGTTTTATTGGGATTGCCTGCCGGCCGGCACCAAAACGGACTATA
>CAYRXH010000199.1:0-1662 GCA_964428185.1 uncultured Bacteroidales bacterium | reverse complement strand
GCAATGACTGCTTCTTTGTCCGGTTGTTTCGGCGAATTTGCCCTCACACGCAAAGTATATTCATGGAATGATGGAGTATCAGACAGCAGATTCGTGAAAACTTTTGTGTTTTGGGGCTTAAGCATAATACCCGTTTATGGAGTTGCCGGACTGGCAGATCTTATCATTTTTAACCTGCTTGAATTCTGGACTGGTTCAAATCCAATTGCAATGGCAGAAGGAGAGTATGAATACCAGTTTGTCGAGCTGGATGGTGTTACATATAAACTTGAAGCAAGCAAAAACTGCTTCACGATTACTCCTGTTCTTCCTTCGGGGGTTGACAATCCAATAACACTTAGGTTTTCTGACACTCAGGTTATTGCCGTAACCCAACAATCTGAGGTCGTTGTTGCTGAAATTGTCCACTAATCTGATTTATTCATCCATTCCAAAATCAGGTTTTCATTCATTTCGTAATAATTTGGATTCCCTTCAACAGTGCTGTTATTTACCAGTAATATTAATGGGAGTTTTCCGGATGTATATCTGATCATTATATCAATGGGAAGTATAACATAGGGAATATGTGTTGTTGAGGTGAGCTGGTGAAAAGTTTCTACTTTATCGGTTTTTCCATTTAAAAAGAAGAAAACACTCAATTCCGGAATTCTTCCCTGTATAATCTGGATTTTATAGGCTGCTGAAATGCAGTGCTTGCAAGTGGCACTGGCAAAAAACACAAGATGTTTGCCTGAGTCTAATTCTTTCTCTGGATATTTCTGATGAACAATCTGCATAATAGGTTCCATATCTATTGGTTTTCCTTTTCCTAATTCTCCAGTATGATATGCCGGCATCGGATTTAAAAGAAATGGAAAAATCAGAGATAAAACAATTAATATAATAGCAACAGCAGATTTCAATCTGTTATTTTTCTGTTTGGACACATAAAATAAAATGAACACCAGTAGTCCTGCCATTCCAAAATTTTTTATCAAAGACCCGATCGGTGATACAATCATATATATGCCAAAACAATAGCAGTTTTCATGACTCTGAGGTTTGGTCATTATCAAGATCAGATATCCAGAAAATAGCAGCAACAAAAACAATGTTGAAAGAATTACAATGCGTGGAAAGAAGCCAGCAATTAAAAGCAATCCCACAAGGAATTCAATTCCAATAATTATACGTGCTATATATGAAGCATGTGACCAGGACACCAATCCAATTTCAGCAATGGAAAACTCGAAAATTTCAATCGGAAACAGTTTCAGAAAAGCAGAAATAATAAAAACAATACCAATTGCAATGGAAGTAGTGCGAACTAAAAGATGTCTTGCATGTATCCTTCCCATAGAAGCCAAACAAAAAAATAGCTGTCTTTTGGAAACAGCTATTTCCTCAACTTTTTCAATTACTTACTCAAGAGTACACTCAATTTCAGACCATCCTGCAAAAGTATATGTTTCACAGGTATCTTTCGCATCCTTCTTTCTTGCATCTTCAATTTCCCAGGTGAGTGTACCCGGTTCACCAATAACATCCTTATATGTACAGTAACATGTGAAATCCTTTTTGCAGGATGGGATGATCATAAGAGTTGCAAGCAATGACAAAATAATAAGGGATAATTTTTTCATCGGTTTTCCTATTTTACTGTTTATGTCACAAAAATAC
>CAYRXH010000198.1:0-1662 GCA_964428185.1 uncultured Bacteroidales bacterium | reverse complement strand
TTGGACATCAACAGTGTAATTATCATCCAACGCCCCAGTCGGATCCACTCTCCCCCACCGGATTCCACTGGCAGTAGTTGTAGGGAGAGAGCCAGGGGCGCTCTTGTGCCATTGGGTCAACGTTTCGACTTCGCTCAACGCTGGCACTCAACCAAATACTGATATCGCTGTCATAATACCTCGCACCAAAGTAAGTATATTGCGTTTCATTATCTAGCTCTTTCGCAGTGAACTTATATCTGCTGTCGAAGGTGGAGTTTCTCTGGCTGATGAATAACTCTCCGAATGGGGAAAATAGCATAAGTTTATCTTCAGGAGTATTTAAAAATTATTTTAATCATAAGATAACATCTGTTTAAGAAACAATATTAATACAACTACACACAATAATGAAAAAAATAATGTTGTGAAATAATAGAACCTTTTATTCATTCTTTTGTAAAAAATATTGAATAAAAAGCCTGTTAGATTAATTATGAAAATTAAACTAAACGCTACTAAAATATAGATATATTCTTTTGTGCTACAAGTTTGATTATGACCAAATTCTTTTCCATCAATTATCGTTGTTATTAAACTTGGTAAAGAAATTAATATTAGAATTATATAAATCCAAGTTGAGTAAATACGAATTAATTTTTTTAAATTTACTGTACTCATAATATTACAAGTTGAGCAATCAATAATTGACATAAATATTAATTTGTTCCTGGTTACTTGTATTGAGCCATATTCCAAGGGGTTCCATAAACAATGTAACATCAATACAACCATGTGAACCAGGAACCATCCCCCCATGAAGAAACATGTTTGTTCTAACAACACTTTCTCCTGACGAAGGATTTCTTACAGTAACAGATTGTGGATAGATTGGGTATCTTCCATAGCCCCAAGACCTAAATCCACCTGGGAATGCTCCTCTTTTAGGACCACCCAATGCTATACTTATTGTATTCACAATAGTCCCAACTATTTGGTCATAAGTATTGAGTACTTTAAATTCATCAGGTTTAATATAATATTTTCCTTCAGGAATAGGACCATTTTCAGTAGATTGTGACTCTTTTGAGAAGTCGAATTTATTCTTATCATCTGGAACTCCTGAATATGCAGGAATTGATAAGGACAAAGGCTCTAAGTTACCCTGATTATTACGCCTTTGAGAATGAATAGTTAAATCCTCACCATTAAATTCCATATATGTTTGCCCAATATTTGTTAGCTCTTGTCCATTTTCAATAATGACTTTTTCTGAACTATTTCTGTGAACAACTTCTCCACTTTCTGTCTCAAAATTATCATCCCACATTCCATTCTGATCAATTAGTACAACAGGATTTCCTCTTACGTACATATATGCTGATGTAGAGGGATACAATTCACTGGCAGGATCAACACTTAACCAAATACTCAAATCACTGTCATAACATCGTGCACCAAAGTAAGTATAGTTCGTTTCATTATCCAGTTCCTTTGCAGTGAATTTATATCTGCTGTCGAATGTGGAGTTTCTCTGGCTGATGAATAACTCTCCAAATGGGAGGTATTGGATGTGCTGGTCAACATAACCCGTGGCATCGGTCACAAAGGATGCGGAGCCGAGGTGATCGGGGTGGTAGAAGTATTGGTTAATTTCGGGCATGTTGGTTTTGTTGAGCAGAT
>CAYRXH010000197.1:0-1719 GCA_964428185.1 uncultured Bacteroidales bacterium | reverse complement strand
CCGCTGCGGGTTGTTGCTCCGATGAGAGTGAATGGATGGATTTTTATCTGGATGCTTTTGGCACTTGGCCCTGTATCTATCATGATATCAATACGATAGTCTTCCATCGCAGAATACAGATATTCTTCAACCACACTGCTGAGTCTGTGAATTTCGTCAATGAACAGCACATCATTGGGCTGCAGGTTTGATAACAATCCGGCAAGGTCTCCCGGTTTGTCAATAACAGGACCTGATGTAAGTTTGATGTTTACTCCCAGTTCATTGGCAATGATATATGAAAGTGTTGTTTTTCCAAGTCCGGGAGGTCCGTGCAGCAGCACATGATCCATCGCTTCTTTCCGAAGCCGGGCAGCTTTCACAAACACCCTGAGATTGTCAAGGATATTGGTCTGCCCCTTAAAATCATCAAAGCTTAATGGGCGCAATGCTTTTTCATACTCTTTTTCCAGAGGAGAAAGTTTTGCTGAATCCGGATTCAGAAGGTCGTTTTGCATAGAATCAGTTTTTTTAGAATCCTCTGAGTGCCTGTTTTCTCATGCGATATTTCACAGCACTTTCATGACTGAAATCATAATCGTAGATTGCGCTTTCCCAATCACCGTATGTTGAGTTGGGTAGAATAAAGTAGTCTGTTCCGAATTTGTTTTTCTGATTATCTGTAACTTTAAACCGGAGATCAATATTTTTATGTTCCCAGTCGCCTGAGAAATCGTTCATGTTGTCACCGATAAGCATCAGGATTTCATAATCTTTTTCAATCTGAGATCTTCTGTTATTTTTTGATGATTCGGCAGTGCGGAGCATTAGGAAAGGATCTTTCACATTTGGAAAACCTTCATTGACAAGATTTGTTACTGTTGCTTCCTTCAGATGTGCCTTTCTGTTGCTCACATAAAACACAGCTACATTTTTTGAATGGGCATAATTAAGAAATTCAACAGAACCGGGGATGGCAGGAGCGACGCCCATGAGGCACCATTCATCCCAGCGGGCAGGATACTGAAAATTACCAAGGATACACTGTGCTTCATACTGGCTGTTGTCAAGCACAGTTTCGTCAATATCAACAACCACAGCAGGTTTTTTATTGCTTTTACGTGTTCTCATTTTTTCATCAAGAACAATTTTGGCTACATTAAAGGCCTGATACTGAAGTGCTCTGACCTCAGCTGCTGTCTGATGATACAACACAGCAAGAATCATATGTTCGTTCAGTCTTTCAATCTCAGCTTTTGGTGTAGGTATAACAGTGTTGTTGCGAGAAACGAGAAAATTGACAAACAATGCTGCAGCAAGAATAATCAGTGAAAATGACAATAGACGGGAGTGTTTCATGGTGATTTGAGGTTTTTATTTACAAAATTACAATATATATTTTGAATTTTATATCTGTTTGGCTCTGATTAAGAACTAGTATGAAAAGGATTAAAACCGAAATCTGGTTTACTCTAAATTTAAAGTTGCCTTATTTTTCTCCGAAAAAAATTTCATAACCGTCTGCAAAATGATTATGGAGACTTCTATAAATTAATTCTCTGATATTCAAATAAAATCAGTAGGAATAAAAAGAGCAACTGGTATTTTTGGGCTCATTAATCTAACAAATAATTTATTCAGGTATGAGCAAGTTGTTCGCTTAAATATGATAAAAGTTAAATAGATTATAATACTCCCCAATTTTTAGACCACTGCTTAAGTGTTAAATTTGAAAACTTA
>CAYRXH010000196.1:0-1733 GCA_964428185.1 uncultured Bacteroidales bacterium | reverse complement strand
TGATATCCTTTACCAGTTGTTTAATTCTCCAGCAAGTCATCTGCCTGATTCCGAATTCCCTGCACATTTCAGATGTCGATGAATGTGGATGGTGAAAAGCATACAACATCAATTGCATTGATGTGTGAAGCGATAACTTGCAATTTTGAAAAATTGTATGTGCCTTGAGTGTTTCCTCAGTCTTGCACCGGGTGCAACGCCTCGAACCTCTATAATTCCCGTCACAGTAATGCTGATGTCCGCATTTTCGGCATTGAAACCCTTTACCCCACTTCAACTCTGTAAGTAATAAAATACAAGACTCTTCATCAGGATAACATGACAGAAATTCATCAAGTGTCAACTGAAAAAAACTGTCCGTATACATGAAAAAGTTTTTGCAAAACTACAAATTAATTTTAAAAGAAAAAAAATTAGTGATAAATATGCGATAAATTCAAAAACTTTTGTATTTTTGCAAAAAAATAAAAATAACTATGAAAAAGATTATTGTTCTATTTGTTTCGCTGGCTCTTTTGAATGCCTGCAACTCAACTGAAAAAGACACTAATACTGCTGATAACAGTCAGGTTTCCAATGTGGTAATCAATGCCGAACCGGCAGTTGAAACTAATACAGAAGAAACTGCCGATGAGAGCACAACTGTTGTTCCTGAAGGGAAGGTAATGAAACTCGACAATGCCGGGTTCAGAGAACTTATTCATGATTATAAAGCCTACCCGAAATGGAAATTTAAAGGCAAACTACCGTGTATTGTGGATTTTTATGCTGATTGGTGTGCTCCCTGCCGTCAAATTTCACCCATCCTTGATGAACTGGCTCAGGAATATGCGGGCAAAATCAACATTTACAAAGTTGACACTGACCGCGAAGGAGAACTCAGCAATTTCTATGGTGTTCAGTATCTTCCTACTCTGATGTTCTGTAAGAGTACCGGAGAACCAACAAAACAGGTGGGAGCATTTTCAAAAGCAGAATATAAAAGGATGATTGAAAATGACCTTCTAAAATAATTTTTTATAAATTTCATAAATTGAAAACCCATGACCGAACATTTAACAAAACAAACTTTTCTTGAGAAAGTGTTCAATTATGAACAAAATTCTGATTGGAAATTTGAAGGTGAACTTCCATGTATTATTGATTTTTATGCTGACTGGTGCGGACCTTGTAAAATGGTAGCTCCGATCCTTGAAGAATTATCTGAAGAATACAAAGGAAAGATCAATATCTATAAGATCAATACAGAGCAGGAGCAGGAACTGGCAGGTGCTTTCGGAATCCGCAGTATCCCTTCACTCCTTTTTGTTCCCAAAAATGCCCAGCCTCAGATGGCAATGGGTGCTTTGCCAAAAGAAACATTCAAGCAGGTTATTGATGATGTGTTACTAAAACAATAAAAATATGAGAAAATTACCCCCTTTCATGTTTTTTCCTTTTCACAGTGCTGATAATATTTGCGCAACAAGTTCCCAACGGAAATTTTGAAAACTGTACTGCAGCTTCCAATTATGATGATCCCACAGGCTGGGACACCACAAATTCCACATCTGCAACACCGGGTGTTGTTACTGTAACATAGGAACATCCATTGTACAGAACGGCAGTTTTTCCGTTAAGCTCAAATCCAACAGTATTTTCGGGACACCAATTCCCGGGTTGGTAACCCTCGGTGAATTTAATATCAACATCTTGACTTTTGAAGCCACCATTGAAGGTGGAATTCCTTTCAC
>CAYRXH010000195.1:0-1742 GCA_964428185.1 uncultured Bacteroidales bacterium | reverse complement strand
AAAATTAATGATTATTTATGAAAAGCACAATACATGTCCATTTTGAAAATTGTTGATAAAAAAAAAGATGAGTATCAAAATGCATAGACAATTTATTGTATTTTTGAAGTCAGGAGGTTATAAAACATAAATCATTCATAGTCAAGGAGCTTTATATGGCTGAAACCATTAAACATCGAAAATATAAATCGCAGCAACAAGTCAAGTCTTTTTACGAAGAACATGGCAGAATTCCGCCACAGGCATTGGAATTTGAGGAATCTGTCCTTGGTGCCCTACTGATTGAAAAGGAAGCACTGAATGAAGTGATGGAAGTGCTGAAGCCTGAGGCTTTTTATAAAGAGGCACATCAGCATATTTTCGAAGCAGTGCAGCAATTGTTTGCCAAGCTAGAACCTGTTGATACACTGACTGTTGTAGAGCAGCTGCGCTCCAACGGTCACATAGAAGATGCCGGTGGTCCTGCCTATATTGCACAACTTACAAGAAAGATACTGTCCTCAGCCAATGTGGGGTATCATGCACGCATCATTCTTCAGAAGTTCATCCAGCGTGAACTGATCAAGATATCCTCTGATATTATCCGGAAAGCATACGAAGACACAACAGATGTATTCGATCTTCTGAATATTGCCGAAGAAAAATTGTTTGCTGTGAGTGAGGATCACCTGAGACACAATATGAATTCCCTTCCCAAGTTGCTACAACAGGCAAGAGAAAACATTGAAACAGCCAGTAAACTTGAGAACAATCTGAATGGTGTACCCAGTGGATTCAGTGATTTGGATCGTATGACCTCAGGCTGGCAGAAATCAGATCTTATCATTATTGCTGCCCGTCCCGCTATGGGGAAAACGGCTTTTGTGCTTTCTCTCGCCCGCAACACAGCAGTGATAAACAACATCCCTGTTGCAGTCTTTTCGCTTGAGATGAGTGCTGTTCAGATTGCCACTCGTTTGCTTGCTGCCGAAAGTCAGGTTTCTTCTGATAAAATAAGAAAAGGTTTGCTGGATGAAGATGAAAAAACAAGAATCAATCATGCGTTGAACACACTTTCAGATGCTCCCATATACATTGATGACACTCCTGCCCTTTCAGTTTTTGAATTGCGTACCAAATGCCGTCGACTGAAACAGAAGAATAATATTCAGTTGATTGTTATTGACTATTTACAACTGATGTCTTCATCTTCCGAAAATGCAGGAACACGTGAACAGGAAATCAGCAGTATCTCCAGGGCAATCAAGGCACTTGCTAAAGAGTTAAATGTTCCTATCCTCTGTTTGTCTCAGCTTAGCCGGAATGTTGAGAAACGTGTGGGCACCCTCAATAAACCGCAGCTTTCCGACCTCCGTGAATCAGGGTCAATAGAACAGGATGCTGACATCGTTGTTTTCCTTTACCGCGCCGAATATTACCGGCTCGAACCTGAAAACGGCATCAAAGGATCCACTGAAATCATGATTTCAAAACACAGAAACGGACCTATTGGATCTGTGCATTTAAAGTTTGTGGAAGATTTTGCTCAATTCAAGGACATCGAAAATTTTGAATCATTCAAAACCTTTACAGAACTCCCCGACAACGAAGATTTTGACTCTGTAGACCCCTCAAACTATACAACACGGCCCTCAAAATTGAATGACATGGGGGCAAATGAACCTGATTTTTAAAAATCATGCTGTGCTGGTTTTAAAAAGAGCATAATTTTTGTAAATTTGCGTTCCTATTTATATATTATT
>CAYRXH010000194.1:0-1770 GCA_964428185.1 uncultured Bacteroidales bacterium | reverse complement strand
AAGGTAATTATTTTTCAAATAAAAAAACCTCTACTCTGCGATTTTTTGCACGCCCATATTGTGTGTCGTTATCTGCGATGGGTTTGCTGCTGCCAAACCCCTTTGCAATGATTCTGCCTGCATCAATTCCATTTGCGGTTAAATAATTTGCTACAGATTGAGCCCTTGCTTCTGATAATTGAATATTATGTGGTTCGCTTCCTGTTTTATCTGTGTGTCCACTGATTTCGATGTTAAGGTCAGGATGTTTTTTCAAATAGTCAACCAATGAATCAAGTTGCACAAATGAAGTTGGAATAAGTTCCCATTTGTCGGTTTCGAAAAAAACATTTTGCAGCACTATGTTTTGATCTTGAGAAATGATAATCTTTTCGATTTGTATTGTGTCATTAATAGAAATACTCACTGTATCTGAATTGCAATCGCATTCATCGGGGGAACTAATTTTTACAAGTGAGATGTTGTCAATGAAATAATAGGCAAAATTAGAAGTACTAGAAGTTTTTTTAAAGTTTCTGTCCATTTTAATGATTTGAATATCTTCAAAAGGAGTATAGTTTCCAATTGCGATATATTTTTCTCCTCCTTGAGCCTGATATACTGAACACACTTTTCTCCATTCGGTATTTTCAATAACACCATTACCAATATTTCTTATTTGAGGTTTATATTTAAAATTTAGATTCATGTATCGGCTATATTTGTTTTTTTTCAATTTTCTTGCAAACAGAACATCCATACCATTTGTTGCATATAAACAATTGTCAGCCAATCGGGTATAAAATGAAATACAATACAATTTATCTTTTTCCAGTGGTTGAGTGAGCTTCGTAGCTAAATATTCTGATGTGTTTTTGAAATGACCTCTATGATCATATGCAAGTAAAAACAACCCTGCATATGAATTACCACATACTGGATTTTCGTTTCCCATATAGTTTTCTGGCGATCTATAATTTATTGTATTTTCATGGAAAAATAAATCTGGGGTACTTTTGTTTAAAGTGAACCAATAATCAGCATGATAGGCAAATGTATGCCATTTACGATTCTCACGATAATTATCAAAACAAGGATTAGGCACTAAGTTTTGCGCCATTGAAAAAAGTGGTGCCCAAATAATAATTGAAAAAAAGAGTTTCATTTGCTTCTAATTGACAACAACATAAATGAAAGAATGCCATTTTGGTCTTGGATTATCTACTGGATGGAAAGGTGACCACGTCCTCACGCTGTAGTTCACATCATAAATTTCAGAATTCCAGGTTGTCACTCTCACATTTTTCACATGACGATAACTTGGATTGAGCACATATTGTTGAACAAATGTTCCTATCATTGCCCCATAAAATAGCAATGGAGAAACAGACATCACAAAAGGCATCAGCGGAAGCATAATAAATTGATTAAAATTCATTATCAGGGCTGATGTCCCATATAAACCCGGTGTTGCAGATTCACTACTATACGAATCCATTGGGTCTGGAAAACATTGAAAGTTAAAACTATGAGTCACCTCTAAAAACTAACTTTATGTTTAATGGGCAATAAACTATAATTGTAACTAAATAACAATTTTTTCAAGATATAATATACAAAAATTACTTTTTTTGGATTTTTATTTAAACTAAAACAAGCAAAATAGATATTTTTTGTTAATAAGTTTGATTTTTTGTTAACAAATTGCTCATTTTTATTAATTTCCGGAAAAACTGGGCACACTTCACCCACCCAGTTCTTTATTCTCACCAGATTGATCCACATACATCG
>CAYRXH010000193.1:0-1783 GCA_964428185.1 uncultured Bacteroidales bacterium | reverse complement strand
GTTGGACTGGATTTTTATCCCGTTTATGTGTAATTAAAATTTTATGTAAGTTTGCTTTAAATTAAAAAGTTGCTTTATGACAGAAAATATAGATTTCGAGCAATTGATTGAGAATATTTCAAAAAATACTGTTCAAAAAAGCATTAGTCCATATTATAAAACCTCTGATTTTTGTTTGTACTACAATGATTGCATTGAAATAATGTCAAGGTTTCCTGACAACTATGTAGATATGATTTTTGCTGATCCCCCTTACTTATTAAGCAACAACGGAATAACATGCCATGCGGGGAAAATGGTTAGCGTAAATAAAGGTGAATGGGACAAAAGTAATGGTTTCATAAAAGATGTAGAGTTCCATGAAACATGGATTTCTGAATGTAGAAGAATTTTAAAGCCAGAAGGCACTATTTGGATAAGCGGAACTATGCATAATATTTATCAAACAGGTTTTTTGCTTCAAAAACTTAAATTTCATTTACTTAATGACATAATATGGTTTAAACCTAACGCTGCTCCAAATTTAGCATGTACTACTTTTGCACACAGTCACGAAACATTGCTATGGGCAAGAAAAGATAAAAAAGCACGGCAAACCTTCAATTATGAAAGAATGAAAGTGGGCAAATTCCCTGAAGACAAAATGAAAGTGCCTGACAAGCAAATGCGTTCTGTTTGGAGCATTCCGACACCGACAGTTGAAGAAAAGGAATTTGGTAAGCATCCGACACAAAAGCCCATTGCTTTATTAAAAAGAATTTTGTTAGCATCTACCAAAGAAAACGATATTGTTCTTGACCCATTTAATGGTGGTGGAACAACTGGAATCGCCTGTAAATTAATTGGAAACAGAAAATATATTGGAATTGACATAAGTTCTGAATATCTTGATCTTTCAATTAAACGGTATAATAAATTCATAAATCAACCTAAGCTTTTTGAATAAAAATGAACAGTAATTCTTGGAAAGCAATTTTTGATAAATATAGTATCCACAAACACAATTTCAATAAAGAGCCGTTTTTTATTTCAGCAGAACAGATAAAACAAGCAACTTCTCATTTTAAAAAAACCAATGAAAAAGAAGTACGTATTTTATGCAAACAGGATACGCGTGAAGACAGACCTGATGTTTTTATTGAAAATAATGTTTTTCTGCTACCTATAAAAAACGGATTTTTCGCTATTTTAAAAGGCGAGGGATATGTCGACATTCCTGAAATAAAGTCATCTGCAAAAATATATACTTCAAAACTCGACTTTAAATTAGACACCTCTGAAATAGGGAATTCTGAAATGCAACATTTGGATTTTGCTTATGCTTCAAGTCTGGTAAGAACATTTATGAGCGATGACTCACTTGTGCTGACAATTAGAGGCAGAAAATACACCCCACAGTTTTCATTCAGAGTTGGCAAACAAAACATTTCTGTTGAAAGTGTACAGACAGAAGTAGATGCTGGTTTTGAGGGCAAAAATCAAGTAGTTTTAATTGAAGCAAAAAACAGTAAAACTAACAACACGATAATAAGACAACTTTTTTATCCTTACCGACAATGGTCGCATCACACAAACAAAACTGTTAAAACATTATTTTTCGAAAAAAAAAGCAACTTTTATTCACTTTGGCAATTCGATTTTAACTACATCAACGACTATAACAGCATAAAATTATCAAAATCGCAAAAGTTTGTAATTATAGAAAAATAAATACAAATGCTAATAAAGGCTGAATTCAAGTTATAAATGCAACTTTTTGTTTTGACAAACTTATTGATAAAAA
>CAYRXH010000192.1:0-1794 GCA_964428185.1 uncultured Bacteroidales bacterium | reverse complement strand
CATTCAATGATTGTCATTAATTTTACGCATTCATCATCATCTGAAGTTTTTTTGACAAAGACTATGTAACTGAACAGCACTATCAGTTTCTGAAAGGAAACACACTACAGTTTGTCAGCGAATATCTGCTTGGTGGGGGGCACTCTGCCACCTGAAGAAGCTGGCTTTGATCTGTCGCTATTCTCCCTGACATCAGCGATGTGAAATTCATCACTGTGATGATAACAGATGCCGAAGGCAATAAAACTGCGGTGTATGAAATCACTCTGAAAAAGGTATGCAAATATTCAATGCATAATCCCCCCCGTTTCAAGAGTTAAAAGGAATACGGCTTCTGCGGAGCCATGAGCTAAACAATTATTTCAGTTCAGACAGAGCGTTAGCAATCCTTTTACAGGCCTCAAGCAATTTATCATTTGATGTGGCATAGGAAATCCTTATGCAGTTGGGGTTTCCAAATGCAGAACCTGGCACCAGAGCCACATGTCCCTTGTTGAGCAAATACATGCACAGGTCATTATCATTGTTTATAAGTGTTGTTCCGTCAGTTTTTCCGAAAAAAGAATCCACATTGATAAACACATAGAAAGCACCTTTGGGAACATTCACTTTCAGTCCTGGAATTTCGCGGAGCATTGAAACCACCAGATCGCGACGGGTTCTGAATGCTTCGAGCATGAATTTCAACTCGGATATTTCAAGGGGATCACGCTCAATGGCAGCCAGAGATGCACGCTGAGCAATACTGCTGGCTCCGGAAGTAATCTGTCCCTGAATCTTATCGCAGGCTTTGACAATTTCCATTGGTGCAGCCATATATCCGATTCTCCAGCCGGGCATGGCAAACGCTTTTGATACTCCGTTGATGGTAATGACCCTGTCCTTTAGCTCATCAAACTGTCCGATGCTTTCATGTCTGCCAACAAAGTTGATATGTTCATAAATCTCATCACTGATGACAATAATACCATGGTATTTTCCAATCACCTTTGCGATTTCATGCAGTTCTTCCTTTCCGTAAACTGTTCCTGTGGGATTGCATGGTGATGAAAAGATGAAAGCTTTGGTACGAGGTGTGATAGCAGCTTCAACCTGAGCAGCAGTTACTTTAAAATCCTGATCAATGGTTGCATCAATATAAACCGGATTTCCCTCAGCAAGTTTAATAAGTTCAGAATAACTCACCCAGTAAGGAGTGGGAACGATCACTTCATCGCCATCATTGAGAATGGCAAGAAATGCATTGGCGATTGACTGCTTGGCTCCGTTTGAAACAATAATCTGTTCGGGAGAATACTCCAGACCGTTGTCACGCTTCAGCTTGTGAGCAATGGCTTTTTTAAGATCTGCATATCCGCAAACAGGTGAATAAAAGCTGTAATTTTCGTCTATTGCCTTCTTTGCAGCATCCTTGATAAAATCAGGAGTGAAAAAATCAGGCTCACCAACACTGAGCGTAATAACATCAATACCCTGTTCCTTCAGCTGACGACCCAGTTTTGCCATGGACAGAGTGGCCGATTCTTCCATTCTGATAACCCTTTCAGATAGCAATTGTTTTGTTTGTCCTGTATGATGACTCATGATTGTATAATTTATGACAAACATACAAATTTTTTCTTGAATAAAACCACTTTTTCAGATTCTGATTTTTTCAACACTATTGTACGACAAAAACCATACATGTTTAAATAAATCAGTAAAACCAGATGTTTTGTGAGATTTTTTTGTCTATGTGTTCGCTTTTTGAAATTTGCTTTGCTTGATTTTTAACAATTTGCATCCCCAAGAAAT
>CAYRXH010000191.1:0-1800 GCA_964428185.1 uncultured Bacteroidales bacterium | reverse complement strand
AATATTTACTTAAGTTGTTTCTTCAGTTCCAGAAGAAACTCTTTCAGTTTCACAACAAGAGTATGAAACCGAAGATGAGTTGAATTCATTGAGATTGTTTTTTTTTAAATGGTATTAATATTTATGACAACTATTTCATGTTCCTTTTTATTGTAGTGGAATCTTTTTAATCCCAATGGTGTTGGTATTATATATCCTCCAGGTAAAGAGGTTTTTTCATGTTCACTCAGCCAAACATTTTTGACCATCTGAAAGTTTGTATCAATGATTGTAAATCCGTCAGAATATCTTATCACACCTCTGGGGATACTATCTCCATCAAGTTTTTGCTCCATGCTGAAAAATCGATAATAACACGTATTGTATTCGTCATAAACAAAATCCTTGTACATGAAAGTTTCAGCAAGAATTTTGAATAATTCATCCATCCCATTTTCAGTTAAACATCCTTCTGAATTCCGGGTCTTTTCCAGTCCTTTTGGTGCAGTATATACATCGTCATTAATATTCTTATTGATGAAACTTCCAGTTTCTGGATAAAAAATAAATATTTCAGGACTAATGTAATTTGCAATAATGATTCCTCCATCATGAGAATTTAAGAGAATAAAACTTGCATCATGTAAATACAACTTGTTTTGATAGTCAATACCTGAAAATACCGGAGTCGCAATATTGCAAATTTTTGTTTCGTTTTTCATGGGTGAGACATAAGCTAAAAATTTATCTTTCAAACTGTCATATTGAAAATTGGCTTTTTCATAAACTATATAAGTTAAGCGAATCTGTGAGTATAAAAAATTTCTCTGATGATCATAGAAATTAGATTCCCTTGCAAAAAAGAAAGGAGGCAGATTTTTGTTAGTTGGAGAAATGGTATCAATAAAAGAATATTCGAAAAAAACAGAATCCCTCAAAAGATCAATTGCCAGAATCACGTTGCTCCCTCCGCAATGAGGTAAAAAAAACAGCAAAACACTATCAGGGCTGATCCATTCTGTTTTTGATATATGCATCCCCATTTCATCAAGGTAATGAGCAATTGTCTGATTCCTTGAACATAAAGTTTTTGCTCTTTCAAAACCATTTCCAGTATAATATAAAACATAAACGGAATCACTAATATTTGATTTATAGAGAAAAAATACAGAGTCGTTTGAGATTGAAAAGGAAAAAAAGAGACAGGAATCCGGTAAAACGGCTGATAATTTAAACGTATCAGAATAGATAATGCCCTTTTCTTCCGGGTTTTTTTCAAAAATGTTGTTACAGGATATAACCAATGCAATAATGCATAAAAAAAGGATTATCACCGGTAACTTCTTTCTGGCATTATTGTATGAAACCATAATTAATTCATAATTTTTATGATAATATCATCTGGATGTGCAATGATTCCAGTTTTATGTGCCAATAAAAACCCATCATAATTTTTCAAAACATAATCAACAGAAAAATTAACTAAAAGATTTATGTCTCTGGAATTGTTGCAATTGTTTAGTTTTGAATTGCAAAAAAAACAATAACAGCCTTTTGTAAGGCCTGCACATAGGCAATTTCCACATGGTTGTAAAGAGGAACAATAAAGGCCTGTTCTTAAACAAATTTGGCATTGACATGCATACGCATTGTATCCATAAGCAGGGGCTTCAATCTCATTCCTGATTTCGATCTGTTGTTTTGCAGATTCCATCTCTGTTTTTGTGCAGGAGTATATAAAACAAACGCACATAATGAATAAAACGAATAAAAGTTTCTTCATAATTAATATTATTTAAGAAGAATCATGCAAAATAAAAA
>CAYRXH010000190.1:0-1802 GCA_964428185.1 uncultured Bacteroidales bacterium | reverse complement strand
TATGATAGTGATATCAGTATTTGGTTGAGTGCCAGCGTTGAGCGAAGTCGAAACGCGGATCCGTTGGCACAAGAGCGCCCATGGCTCTCACCCTACAACTACTGCCAATGGAATCCGGTGGGGAGAGTGGATCCAACGGGGGCGTTGGATTCTGAACATGTTGATAAATTTGGAAATATCATTGCAAGCTATGATGATGGGGATAATTCAGTTTACATGCATAGTTCAGGAACAACTAAAAGGAACATTGATCAGCAAAGAGCCTCAATGAATAATACCGGTGGCTCAGGTAAAAAAATTGGAAAGCTTGGAGGGAACATTGATGTTTCATCAATTATGAAAAACAAACTCTTTCAGAGTTCACAAGAAGCTAAAAAGATGGGAATTACAGAATACTTCTTTGTAGTTAAACCTGGTGGAAAGTGGGACTTAAAGGCTAATAAAACCACAATTTTTGGAAAAGCTTGGGAGCATGATAAAATAAATGGCACAAAAACAAAATTTAATTTCGGTAATTATCAGGGATTAGATGCTGCTGATGTTGGGAATTATCATGCCGGCTATACAGGTCGATATACATATAACGGAACTGGAATGCCATATGGTATTTTGCAATGGGGTGCAGGTGCTGCTGAAACTGGAAAAAGTCTTGCAGAAGGTAGATTTGGGGATTTTGCTTTGCAAATCCCACAATTACTTGGAGGTCCAACTGGTCCTTATCCTCCATATGGTGACAGAATGCGTGATTATGCTTTCAATACATTTGGAATGATTGATGCAGATTTTAGTAAATTGCAAAAGGCAAATGTTGGGAGGACAAGATAGTAATGAAAAATATATTGTTGCTTTTTGTCATCCTTTTTATTTCAGGATGTTGTGGAAAATATTCAAAAAATAACTATTTTGCTACAAGATTTATTAGTAGTGGTCTATATGTTGAAATTTTTCAAGTATACTCTGGTGGTGTTTATGCTGGCAATTCATACAGTTATTACCTAACAGACTCAATAAATTTCAGAATCTATATCGGCACAGAATATCATGATGATGAAATGCTTTTATGTGAGTTGATTGATAGTGATACCGTAAAAATTTATACAGTTTTGTGGCATTCGAATGACACGTTTAATATAAAACATTATTCTTTAGAAACCTTAATTAAAGAAGGAAAATTTGAATAGTTTAAACCTTGTTGATATGATGAAACATCATTCTTGTTTTGACATTGATATAAGCATTTGGTTGAGTGCCAGTGTTGAGCGAAGTCGAAACGTTGACCCATTAGCACAAAAGCGCCCCTGGCTCTCACCCTACAACTACTGCCAGTGGAATCCGGTGGGGAGAGTGGATCCGACGGGGGCGTTGGATGGTGAGAATTTAGACTGGGTTAAGAATAATAAAACGAATGATTATGTTTGGATGGATAATGTAACATCACCAAGCAACACTCCTTCTGGTTATTCTTATGTGGTGTCAAAAGATTCAGATATTTTAAATAATTTAAACATACCTAATGATTTTTCTTCGATTAATTCTAATCGAGTAACGTTTGGTATAGATGGCGAAGTTGGGGCGGGTGCTCCTATTGGCTCGCTTGCAAAAGCTTCAGGTAACATTTCTGCTACTGCAAGTGTATCATATTTCAATGCGGAACTAATATCTGACAATAATTCATTGGGTAGAAAATTTGAAGGAATTACTTTCAATGCATTTTTTTCACAATCGTCAGCAAGCGGGAACCAAGATTATTTAATGTCATTTAAAGGTTACTTTGCTGTACAATATGGGAATCAGGAATATAC
>CAYRXH010000189.1:0-1844 GCA_964428185.1 uncultured Bacteroidales bacterium | reverse complement strand
CCTTTTATACTGAAATTTAATAAATAAGTTGCAATTCTTGCTTAGTTTTGTAAGCTTTTGAGATTATGAAAAAAAAGAGTATCATTATTCCGGTTTTCATTCCTGAATTGGCATGTGATCATCGATGTGTTTTTTGCAATCAACATGCAATTACGGGAAATCAACAAATTCCCACAACAGAACAGGTTTCATGTTATATAAATGAAAAATTAACTCAGATATCATCTGATGTCAGGAATATTCAGATTGCTTTTTTTGGTGGAAATTTTACAGGAATTCCTGCAAAAGATCAGGAGGCATATCTTAAAGCAGTTTGGCATTTTATAGACAGTTCAAGAGTTAACTCAATTAGGATTTCAACGCGGCCGGATAAAATTGATGAGGATAAACTTCAGATTCTTAGCCACTATGGAGTAAAAAACATTGAACTCGGAGTACAGAATATGTGTGATGAAGTGCTTCAAAAATCAGGAAGGGGGCACACAGTGGATGATATTATCAGAGCATCAGAACTCATTAAAAAACACAATTTCATTCTAGGCATGCAAATGATGACAGGCTTACCGGCAGATAGTGCTGAAAAGACTTTTCATACAGCTTCAGAAATCATCAGGCTTGGTGCTGCAGAGACCAGAATATATCCTCTGCTGGTTTTGAAGTTTACATCATTACATGAGCAATATCTGAGTGGTAACTATACTCCCCTGACACTGGATGAAACAATTGAACGCCTCGTTCCTGTGGTTGATGCTTTCGAGAATTCAGGTGTCAGAATTCTTCGTGTTGGACTTCACCCTTCACGTGATTTTCTGGATGGAGATCTTGTTGCCGGACCCTGGCATCCCTCTTTGAGGCAGATGATTTATTCACGTTTATGGGCCAAAATTCTGTCTGAAAATTCAGTTTATGATCGACGGTCAATCCTCAAAGTACCAACAGAACAGTTTCCAAACGCAATCGGTTACAAGAGGGAAAATGCCATCAAATTTCCTTATGTGCAATTTGTTTCGGATAAAACAATTCATGGAATGAATTATGAATTTCATCATTGCTGATAAGAGACTTCCAGTTGTTGTCATTGAAAAACTCACTGAATTGGGAAAAGTAATGCTTTTTGAGACAAATGATATTACTTATCCATCAATTTCAGGACATCCTGATATTTTTTTGACTCAGATAGAGAATCAGATTATCATCGCACCAAATACACCTGAGCATTTTCGGATACAGCTTGAAAAATGCAAGATCAGGTTTAAAACCGGACAAAATCCGGTTGGGAACTCATATCCTGAAACATCATTCTATAACGCAGTTATTGATGACTCAGTTCTCATTCATCATCCGGATTTTACAGACAGTGTCATCAGGCAATGCGCAGGACATTTATTTCAGATCAGCACTAACCAGGGTTATTCGAGATGCAATTGTATATCCTTGAACAGCAAGGGGTATATCTGTTCAGATAGGTCCATTGAAAAAAGTTTGAAATCAGCTGGCCGGAATGTGATGTATGTGAATCCTGAGGGGATTGTTCTGAAGGGACATGATTACGGTTTTTTTGGCGGTACTGCCGGTGTCTGCAATGATCAGTTGATCCTGAGCGGGAGCCTGAAGCATTACAAATGGGGAGAACAAGTGAAGCACTTTGCAGAAATGAAAGGATTTTCTGTTGTTGAACTTTATGACGGGCCTTTGGTGGATGGTGGCGGAATTTTCTTTTTGAATGGAGTTTGAGTTTCTGAATTTTTCAGAGCTTCAAGTCTGATATATTTTTTAGTATATTTGCAGTATGAAAAGTATGCAGGCCGGTTTGCGTTTCAGGGTTGTTGTCCTGTTTGTATTTG
>CAYRXH010000188.1:0-1844 GCA_964428185.1 uncultured Bacteroidales bacterium | reverse complement strand
AAAATTTAATCTTTATCTCCTCTGTAAAAGTTGCATTTATTTGTTGAATTTATGTCAGAAAAAAAAGTGAGTAATAAAAAAATAGTATTACTATGAAATCAAAATATTTTATAGCAAAAATGTGTACAATTGGAACTCATCTTTCCCATTTAAAGAAATATATTCTATTCTTAATGTACGTTTCTTTGTTCTTCAAATGCAGTAAAGAAAATGAATCTGTTTTTGGAGAATCACTTGATGGCAGTAGATGGATTTGGACAAAAACATACGTTTATCAAACCAATTTTGACCCATATTCACATTATCTAATAAATATAATATACCCAGAAAATGGAACTGAAATCGAGATGCATTTAAATAATAATTTTTTAATATTATACCGCAACCAAAATGTAATCTCTAAAGAAAAAACACACAATTTTATTATGAATAACGAAGACCCAGACGGTTGGTCGTTGTGCCAGTTATATTTTCAGGATAAAACATTTTTTTTTAACTTAAAAGATGATAGTATAATTTGTGCTTTGCGGCCATTTGAATTTAATTATAGTTATACACAAACGCACGGTTGTAAAACAATATTTATAAAAAAATAGTATATGAATAAAAAAATCTTAATGGCTATCAGTTTTTATTTTATTTCTGTTTTGGCACTTAGCCAAGATTATAATAAAGAATATAAGTTTATTAGTTTCAGACCTAAAAAAATATCTGTTTCTTTAGAGTACCCTTGTCATTTATGGAATAAGTCTAATAATTTTATACACATAGAAAATAATTTGAATTTAGGTTTTGATTCAAGAATATTGTTATTTAAAGCTAGCGTCCTAAGATTTGATATACATTGTGGGTCTTATACAAAAAACCTCGACAAAAACACTATTCTAACAGACACATTTAACTCAAGAATTTTAGACCCTAACATTATCAACAGAGCAAAATATATTGGATTCGGCCTTGGTTTATTTACCCCTATCAAGCTTAATCAAAGATTTTCAATTGAACCTGAAATTATCTTTTCAATTGCACAGACGATTAGTTATTCAAAGTGGTATAAAATACAAACAACACAACCATTAAAGATAGTTTATTACGATGAACTAGAGCTCACTAAAAAAAATCTTCATCTTTTACAGTTTTCAACACTTGTAAATTACTCAATATCAGATCGTTTTGCAATAGGTGTCCTTTTAAAATCCACAAACGAAATTGAATTGTTGAGGATTTTAAAAAAATTACAAAAAACAGACAGTACTTATATGAACACCCCCTTTTTGTATTTGCAGGAAAGACCTTTAACCTCGTTGAGTTTTGGCTTGCATTTTACGTATTCATTTCCTTTAAAAAAGAGAGAGAAAAATTAAACTCAAGATGAATCCAAAAGGGAAAAAGTACACGATTACATATTATAATGCCGTCACTGGTCAATTATTATCTTCATATACGCAGACCAACAGTAAGCCAGGACTGACATTGCCTCCGTTGAGCGGAAATAATTCATGTCCTATTGTATATTTTGTAGTTAAAAAAACTGACAAATCAAATGAGCTGATTGATACAATTTTTCCTGATGAATATGCTAAAGTTATTGAGCAGAATTTTAATTTTTTTACACCTTCACTAGGAAAAGGTGACCAAATTTATATTGAAATTACACCAACTATTGTTGAAAACCTCATAGATATAACAACGAATTTGGATGGTGAAAAAAATGTTAAAATTTATTCTCTGCAAGGAATTCTATTATATTCAACAACTTTTTCAGGTAATGATGTGTCTCTGAATATTCCTAATTTAAGTAAAGGTATGTATATTGTATTAGTGAAGCATCAACAATCCAATTA
>CAYRXH010000187.1:0-1854 GCA_964428185.1 uncultured Bacteroidales bacterium | reverse complement strand
TCAGCGGTTATATGTTCTGGATGTTTGTGGTGAATATTTTTTAGATTTGAAGATTTATAGGATTATAAAATAGGAAGATTGAGCCGAAGGCTTCACTATCCCAAGCCAGAGGCTTCCCTATGGGAAGGGGATTATTATTTATCACTATGTGATGTGACAGGAGAAGATTCTAAGATTGAGGATTGCTTTATGAGGTTGTGCAAGTGACTGGTTATTAGTAATTACTGATTAGTTATTAGTGATTAGCAGATAAGTAAATTAGTAATATTCGTCTATTTGTAATTAGTAGAGAGAGATTAGTAGAACTGGAAAAACAGAGTACAATGCATCATTCAATGATGATTTCATCAGTAAAGATAAAAGCCTGACCTCCTGCTCCGGGATGCCATTGTGGGATTGTTCCGTAATTTTTGGCAAAGACTTTTATATACCGGGTAACAACAGGGTCTGTCTTTATTGAGAAATCATAAATCTGTGCAATCATATCAGTATCCTTTACCGGATTTTCTACCCTCCCTAATGCAGTCCATTTTTTACCGTCTTTGGAACAGCTGAATTCAACAAACACTGGCATCCAGATCCATGATCGTGCATCCTGCAGGCATCCCATGGCAAGGTATGATACATTAGTCTCCTTTCCAAGATCAACGATGGCAATAAAATCTTGTGCCTGATATCCCTGCCAGTATCCGGTTCTGAAATCAACAGGACCTCTGAGATAATCAATAATCCCTTCATTTCCGCCTGCTGAATACTGTGGATTGTATGTTGACTCAAGCTGAATGCTTCTTCCTTCCAGAATCTTCTGCACTGTGCATTCAGTGACAAAACTGCGACCATTGTTCTGATCGTATGACACAGCCTTGATTGTTGTTGTCGAACTTATTGAAAACGGCTCAGTGTACAAAGTAGATTTTCTGTCAGGTTCTGATCCGTCTGTTGTATAAAAAACCTGATGACCGCTGCTAGTAGGTAGAATTTGAATTTCTGTACTGTTTTTGAAAGTTCTTCCTTCACAGAGTATGGCCGGAGATGGAGTTAACAGATAATCATGGATTTGTGAAAAAGGCCTGTCAGCAATGTTTTTTCCTAAGCTGGTATCAGGAGTTGAACTCATTGTGAAGGTAAGTTCACCACCCTGCATGATTTCTTCATACCTGATGTACGTCTTGGTATATGTTTGTCCATTGAGGGTTGATCCGCTGATATAGAAATTGTTTTCACTTCTGTTTTCAGTACGGATAATAAATTGGTTGCCATTTTCCAGATTGATTGAGACCTTGTCAAATTGCGGAGAACCGAACACAAAAATTCCGTCTGCAGGATTGACCTGATAAAAACCCATTGCAGACAGAACATACCATGCTGACATTTGACCGCAGTCCTCATTGCCACATAATCCATCAGGGAGATGTGTGTATAACTCATTCATGATTCTGTTTGTCATTTCCTGGGTTTTATATGGCTTTCCGCAATATGAGTATAAATAAGCCATATGATGGCTTGGTTCATTGCCGTGAGCATATTGACCAATCAGACCTGTAATATCTGCCTGATCTCGGCCTGTGGTTTTACTGTCTGTTGTAAAAAGCTCATCAAGCTTGTTGCATAAAGCATCGTCTCCCCCAAGAAGTATTTTAAATCCTTCAATATCCTGAGGAACATACAAGGAGTATTGCCATGCATTGGCTTCTGTAAAATGAAAATTGACTTCTTTAGGATCAAAGGGTGTGAGTCTGTTTCCGTTGATTCTTGGTCTGAAAAACCCGGTTTCCGGATCAAAAATATTTTTATAGTACTGAGCTCGCCTGATATACGATTTGTAAATGTCAACATTTCCGGTTTGCTTCCCAA
>CAYRXH010000186.1:0-1934 GCA_964428185.1 uncultured Bacteroidales bacterium | reverse complement strand
GTGTAATGTTTTTAAATAAATTTTTTTGTCTTCAAATTTTGTTTATACTTTTGTTATTTGACTTTTTAGAGTGGACTCAAAATTTTAAAATTAATTATTTTTTGGGAGTTGATTTGAGAAGTTTTATTAACTGAAAAAATTATCTTAAAAACTGATATACAATCTGCGTTAATGTAATCCCTATCAAAGAAAAAATGGCAATTTTGCTCCACGTTTTCTGCTTCTTTGTTTCGTTTTTAAATTGATTTTCGATTATAATGTATTTTTTCTTGCATAAAAACATGTAAGTATTTATTAGAAATAGCAAAATGCTCATTGAAACAATTTGAATATTATCGCTAAAAAGAGATTCTCCATCGCTAAAAAGAGATTCTCCTATAAAAATATCAACATAATTAAAAATAAAAACGAAATTATATCCAATCAATCCACTCAAAGCAAACATAGCAGAGATGGCAGCATCATGTTCTTTGGTTTGTTTTTTCCACTCAACATAGATCCGGTAAAACAAATATTGATACAATATAATCAGCTTCTTCATTTTGCAATAAATAGGTACGTTCCTGTTGATGGATTTATGATTGGAATAAAAGCAAAACCATAATAGTTCCATGTTTGCTGTGCCTGATTCCAATCTGAATACCAACTGTTGAAACCTCCAAATGTATCTATCATACCTATTAAAATGCCTAAATATGTTGTTTGCGGAATAACTGACAATACGCTTGAGGTAACCCCAACAGCAAGTTGTGCATTATCTCCCCATGTAGGATTTGGATTTTTAATATTTCGATATATTGAAATGAAACCACTAATTACAGATGTTGTTGTACCAACAATTTTCAATGTTGTGGATGCTGTTTTTAATCCATTTAAATATCTGCTGCCAAGTGCTGGTAAAGCCATATCGCTTAACTGTCGGGTGATAATAGTATGAGACATAAGACTCACAGAATTTAAACCAAAATCTACCCATGAATAATTGCTATTACTTGAATTTCTCTTTTCAAAAGCCACAAACTGCTCTCGAAAGGCAAAGGTTTTCATATCAATTGTCTGGGTGTATCCTTGTTCATCTCTATGGACAAATTGAGTACCCTCTGTCCAGCAGACATTTTCATAATACCCCCATTGACCAAATTGATTTACTGGTGTTTTACCTGTCCATCTTTCTATAAAACTGATTCCATTTGCTGTGAGATATGTTTCATCATCCAACATTCCACTGCCCACTGATCCAATGCCAAGACAACTTCCGCCAACGCCATAAAATGCTGTGGTGCCGCCAAAACCGCCACCGGCAGCAAAGGCACCTCTGCCATAGATATAGTCAAGATGGTTGTTCCAGCTGTCTCTGTCTCCATACAACGCACTGGTGTTTGCTTTGAGTTTCCTATCCCAATAACCCCAGCCACCTGAGATAAAATACCCACTCGGATCAGTATTTCTTAAGGGGTTGTTAGATTTAACATCCATAATTTACAATAATTTTGTTCTCATCATCATCAAGTATAATGATTTTAGTGCATTTAGAATGAGGATATGCATAATTATAATAGACCCCTTTTACTGAACTATGTTTATATTTTTTTGAAATCTCAATGTCAATGCGAATATTCTCCTTTTTTTGTATGGGAAGAGCGATGAAGTTTTCGTTTTTAGCTTCAACAATTAGACAGTCCATTTGCTCTTGTGTAACTTGCAAAAAAACAAATACGCCACAATCGCCATTTAAATTTGACCAATTTTCATATTCAAGTACATTTGCATCACTAGGAATAGATAAATTGCTATAATGTTTCGCCCAATCCACTGGAGATTTGTTGCCTTTGTAGTAGAAAGTTTGTATAGTTGTAATTGCTAGAATTGTAACAAAGACAGATATACATAAAATAATTAGAATATGCTTTTTTTTCATTATTTCCAATAATAAA
>CAYRXH010000185.1:0-1967 GCA_964428185.1 uncultured Bacteroidales bacterium | reverse complement strand
TGAAATTTAACTTTAATATTGTTTATTTGTTATGTAATGGGTGTTACTTTGACAGCGATATCAGTATTTGGTTGAGTGCCAGCGTTGAGCGAAGTCGAAACGTTGACCCAATGGCACAAGAGCGCCCCTGGCTCTCTCCCTACAACTACTGCCAGTGGAATCCGGTGGGGAGAGTGGATCCAACTGGGGCGTTGGATGATCACTATACAATAGACAAGAATGAAAATATCAATAATGAACAAAATACAAATGACAGCTTTGATATGATTCACACCAAGAATAAGTGGAACATGGGTGTAATAGACACAGGTCTAAAAACATACTGATTTGTTGCATTTTATGTAACTTTGCGAACGAACTGTAATATCTTTCATTACCTTTAGATCATCAAAGTATTTTTTAATAACAACTTGACTGAACGAATGAAGAAAACTCTCATATACGGATACGGAAACCCGGGAAGACAAGACGACGGCCTGGGAGCAAGATTTACTGAACTTTGTGAACAATGGATTTCAGAAAACAATATTCATCATATAACTGTGGACTGCAATTATCAGTTGAATATTGAAGATGCTGCAATGATTGCTGATTTTGATACAGTAATTTTCGTCGATGCTTCAATCGTTGAAGATGTTACTACGTTTAAACTTGAACCCATTCAACCTGATAATTCAAAAATTGAGTTTACTATGCATGCAGTATCTGTGGGATATGTAGTTGACCTTTGTCAGAAAATTTATAGAAAAACACCCAAAGCATACGTTCTTCACATTAAAGCTTATGAATTTGATTTCAAAGAAGAGTTGACAGAAAAAGCGATTGAAAATATGCATCAGGCATTTCAATACCTTACTTCGGAAATAGAATCAGGAAGATTATAGACCAAAAAACACCATTCCTGTTTCGCTAAACATGATTGTCACACCTGCAATTGCATGTCCCCAATGATGCATTGTTCCTGACGACAACAGCCCAATTCCCCTGTATCCAAGCCACACCATCACAAGCATGGTACCGATGGTTACCACAGTAAACAGAAGTGTCACTGCAACAAGCAATCCCATAATGTGAGCTGCTGCAGGATACATCAGCAGAGGAATCAATGGTTCACACGGGCATAAAACAAATATGGCAAACAGTATCCATGTAGTGATGTTTGATTTTTTACGTTCAGACCCAGCTGAATGTGGATGCTTGCTCAGATTCATAGACATGTTCATGTGTAAGTTCTTTACCGCCTATCTGGACATTAATGTGAGTATGAGGTTTGTTTTTCACCGCTCTGCAGATGCCCCTGATCATACAGACAAATAAGAATAACAGTAACAGCAATGACACAATGCTGCCACACTGTCCCTCCCAGAGTTCAATACTACTCACAGCAATTCCTAATGCTATTCAAGTTTTCCCCCAGAATAACAGAACTACCCACATGACCTAGTCTGCACAAAACGCTAAACCAAAGTGTACGGACTGCAGACCAATTGCAAGCTCTGGCAATCACTACAAATGGCAGATAATGGTCAGGAACGGAAAGTGATGAAAAAATGCAATCGAAAGTGTCGTTCCCAAAAGTATCAAGATCTCAGTACTCATTTATTTTCTGTCTCATTCTTATTTGAAATTCCGTTTCCGGTCAGAACCTTGTAGTTGCTTCCTGCACAAGAAAAACATATAAACTGCTGGTCTCCTAAAGGAACAGTTCGTGTTATCATTACATTTTCAGCGCACACTGAGCATATCACACTGTCATGAATTCGTGCGTATGCAGGTAGCTGTGTATTAATTCTTTCAACATTGAAAAGATCAGAGAATTGTAATTCAAGTGTTTCGAAGGATCTGGCAACTGCCTGGTTTTTATACTCACTGATTAATTCAGGATCGTGGTTTTGCTGAGCTACAACTTTTTCATATAATTGATAATAATCGGGGAAGGATCTTCTAATCACCTGTTGTGCTTCGGG
>CAYRXH010000184.1:0-1979 GCA_964428185.1 uncultured Bacteroidales bacterium | reverse complement strand
GAATGGCATCTGATGCCAGATAATATTAAGCATGGCTATCTGAGTGGTGTTGCATGTTCTAAAACAAAACATCAAATTATTTATTGGGTAGCAACATGGTAACTTTTAATCTAAATCATTATGAGCACAAGCAAAGCACAACTAATCATAATGACAGCTCGAAACATTGCTTGCTCGAAATATGACGAACAATGGGACATCAGCCCGTCGTTTGCGCATCTGCTCAACAAAACCAACATGCCCGAAATTAACCAATACTTCTACCACCCCGACCATGCTTCGACGGGGCTCAGCACAGGTCTCGGCTCCGCCTCTTTCATCACCGATGCCACCGGCTATGCTGAACAGCATATACAATACCTGCCCTTTGGCGAATTGTTTATCAGCCAAAGAAACAGCACTTTTGATTCGAGATATAAATTCACCGCAAAGGAACTAGATAATGAAACGCAATATACTTACTTTGGTGCGAGGTATTTGGATTCGGAAGTGTCGATATGGTTGTCAATAGATCCCCTCAGCGACAAATACCCATCCATGAGTGCATATATGTATTGCGCGGGAAATCCAGTGATATTGGTGGATCCTGATGGGATGAGTTGGGATATAGTTTGTCCTGAAACTAATCAAACAATTGAATACAAACCAAACATGATAATCCCAGATGGTTCTTCGAAATTTGTATCGGATGCTATTACTGGTCTTAACTTTTTATATAATAACCCCGAAGGAGATGTAAACAGAGTTGAATATATTTCAAACTCTGAAATTATTGTAACAATTAGTCAACAGAAACAATCTGGACAATCTAGTAAATATAATGGCGTTTACAAAAGTTTGCTATGGGATAATTTAAATGCTGATATTTATGAGCAAGGGTCTCAATCTCCAATTATTGGCTTGGCACATGAAACCGATCATGCATTTTTAAGTGTTAAGGGTTGGGAAGCGGTATATTTGTTTGAAAGTAAGAGGGAAACGAATGGTGAAGAATATAAGAATTCTGTTTCTGCTGCATATATGTATAGAGAAGATCCACAAGCTCCATCTTGGGAAAAATCAGCTATGAGTTATGAGAATTTTATTGGCGGAAAGACTGTTGACGGAAAAAAGTTATCTACTTTTATGCGAACTGAATATACTCCACCTCAAAAACAAACAAATGTTAAATCAATATTTGATATAGAATGATGATATTATTATGAAAAGATTAATTTTAGCAATATTTATTTTATTTCACTTTTTTCTTAGTTTTTCACAATCATGGAAAAGTGATACTGTTTTCGTAAATCATTGGAATAGAAAGCCAAGTAGTTGTATGTATTTTTTTAAAAATGAAAAATTTGTTGGGTTTTTGCTGAAATGGAAAATTTTAAAAGAAACAGATATTTTTTTATCTAATCTTTTTAAATACTTGCCCGATTTCCCTATTGATACAAGTGCTTCACAAATTGAAATAGATACTACAACAGTATTATTGTTTGAGACTCAACTTAGAGATACAATAAATAAGAATAAATATCTTTTACTACCAAATCCTTCATATCTTGATCTTTCTTATTATATAAGACAATATGTTGGTTTGTGTTTTAATAATAACAAATACTTACTTGTTAGTTTTCAAATAGATGAAGAAAATGTTCAAATAAAGGAAGACAAATACTTTCTTGACAGCTTAAATACTAGATCTTATGACTTATATAAATTAATTTATACCAAAATTTTTAAGCACCCAACTATACAGCATTGGAGTCGGATTAATGATCTGTTTTATATTCTGTATAATATTGATACTCAAAAAATGGAATTTTATTTTATGGTTTATGTGATAAAAGAAGAATAACAACAAATCATCAATAATTTAATAAAATTCAGTTAGTAAATTTTCAAACCCAATGGGAATATGACAGCTGGAACAGACTGGTTGGCATATACTATCCAGACGGAGAATACGTTAGTTATGAATATGATAACGGCGG
>CAYRXH010000183.1:0-2051 GCA_964428185.1 uncultured Bacteroidales bacterium | reverse complement strand
AAAACAGAGATGGAATCTGCAAAACAACAGATCGAAATCAGGAATGAGATTGAAGAAGATCCTGGTGTTCGATATACTGTTTCAAAGTGTACACTACCAGATGGAACAATTGGTTGGAGATGTCCACAAGGGCCACATGCACATTGCAGAAGCTATCTACCTACATGCAGACCTTTTTGGAATTCTGACTCAAAATATACTTTTATTGAACTCATTTCAATTAATTTTTCTCAATTTGAGAATCTATATAAAGAGGGTGTTTTCAGAGTATCACCAGAGAAACTCATTGACAATCTGGATTAGTTTTTTTATTTAACCTTAGACAGTCTATGTTTTCATCGAAAAAAACACACAGTAATATAACTCCAATACGAGTTTTTCATGTACTTTTTTTTGTACTGTTTTTTCATTGGTCATGCATTAGAAATGACAATCAAGAAAACCCAATTCAATTCTCTTATGCATCTGACACGTTGGATGTTTCTTTTCAAAAACCTGAATTTGTTCATTTTTCTGCTATTGACAATACTCTGTATTGTATTTTTAAAGAACCTGAAAGAGAATTTTTAAATATTGTGCAAATTGCAAACTTGTTTGAGCCTGACAGTGTAAAACAAATCTATTTACCTGAATTGAATATTTCTAATGACGCATTAGGATATATGAAAAGAATTATTATGTTTTCAGAAGACAGTATTCTTTTTATTCAGAAAAAAGATCTGTGCAGCGACAATTCATATCGACTATCCGTTTATGATCTTCAACACAACAAATTGGTTTATGTTCGAAATTATACAGAAGGGATTGATGGGGCACCAGATTATATAATCAATGATAATACCTGCATTGTTAAAAACCATAATCGCCTTTATTTTATTTTGCATAAAATCATGATGGACCCTTCAGATATGAGATTTTGTGGTTTTGTAGATTTTGATACAGGAATAGACTCTATATTGCCCATTACACTTCCAGAAGAATATCATTTTAAGGATAATGAGGTAAATCCATTTTGGAATGTAATTTATTTAACAACAGACAATTCTGACAATTTAGTCTTTTCTTTCGGGATATCACCAACTATTATTAAATACAACATCAAATCCGGTCTATACAATGAGTTCTTTGTTAAAAATTACAATTACAGAAAGTCTCAATCGCTTAATACTAATGGTGATGTAATTGATTACACAAAAATTCAACGAATTATAGAGTGCTCTTATCTTCAATCACAAATACATTTTGACAAGAAAAATAAAGTTTTTTATCGTTTTTTTGACAAGGAAATGCCTGATAAAGATAACAATGGGTATCTTACTGATTATAAGACACAAAAAGAAAAAGGGATCAGTATTATTTCTGAAACTATGGACATTTTAGGTGATGTTTTGTTTGATTTATCATTTAATTCATTTCTGCACGAATTTAGCACTGTGACTGATGAAGGGCTTATATTTCTTCAATATAACAAAGAAAAAAATAAAATTATCAGGCACAAAATTCATTTTAAGCTTTAAATGAGAATTGTAACTCTTTCTTTTTTTTTACTGATTAATATTGTATCCTGCCAACAAAAATCAGGATTTGAAAATGAAGATCTGCTCTATATATATCTGAATAAAAGTGTTTTGTCAAATATTTCAGAGTATTATCTTCTAACCATCAGAACTCGGAACATTTGTTTAGACTGTTTACAACCTACTGACTTAATAATTGCAAATGCTAAAAAGATCCATTGTGATCTGGATTTATATTATTTGTTTGATGATCCAATTTATGCAAATGAAAAAAAAATTCAATTCAACCTTAATGTAAAAAGAATTATCATTGATTCTCCTGACACACTACATAAATATGGTATTCACATGGTTCATCCGCATTTATTTCACATTAAAAAAGGTAAAATCCTTGATTGGAAAATTTATTATCAATAGGTTCACAAAACTCATGGAACTTAAGAAGCAACTTAAGTAAATATTTTGTAAGTTTTTATATATAAAAGTTGATTGTTTCGTTTTTTTTTATTTTATTTTATTTTGCATGATTAATCT
>CAYRXH010000182.1:0-2060 GCA_964428185.1 uncultured Bacteroidales bacterium | reverse complement strand
TTTAAAGGTCAATCCGAAAGTTCGGCTGTCCGACTAATTTTATTTCCGTGTTTTTATTCATGTTGTTGATTTTTTTCAAAACAAATTTACAACATGGGGTAAAAACTCAATGGAGTAAGTCCTTCCTTTTATTTTTTGTCGGACAATAGTGAATGAATATGTTAATTCAACACATTATCGTATCAAGCAGGATTTTTTTATCAAACAGGAGCTTCTTTCATATCAACGATTATTCTATTAAACTGAACTAATAAAAATTTGTACTGTTCAACTGAATTTTCGTAATTTTGATTTGAATTCAAACATTGACATGAGATTATTTTTGCTCATATCTATTCTTACATTGCAGATTTTCAACATCAGAATCTCTGCACAGCATGCCATGCATCATACAGAAGACAAAGGGATTTATGAGTTTCTGGATGAACTTGCCGGTATGCATATCATCGATATCAGCAGTGCCTTGAAGCCATTTAGCAGAATGGAAATTGCAGGATGGCTGAACGAAGCATCGGAAAACAGTTCAAAACTCAGTAAAGTACAAAATGACAGATTATCATTCTGGATGAATGAATTTGCAATGGAGAATGCCACCCTGAAAAACGGAAAAATACCTTTGTTGAACAGAACTGATATAAACATCCATCTACTACCTCCGGAAATCAGCTACAGTGACTCTACATTCAGAATGATTGTCCGACCTGTCTATGGTTACAGATATATTACAAATAACAATCTCTCATTTTATAATACCTATGGAGGAGCAGAAGCCATATCATATTATGGCAATCACTGGGCTGCCTGGATGAGTCTGAGAGATTATTATCAGCCGGGTCAGAAGATGGCATATCCTGCCTGGCTTACAAAAGAGCAGGGTGGTAATTTTAAAGACCTGACCGGTGGTGGTGGTGGTGGGGAATACAGTGAGATGCGCTCCGGAATCACTTATTCATGGAAATGGGGATATGCAGGACTGATGAAAGATCATCTTATTTGGGGCGACAACTTAAACGGGAGCAATATCCTTTCCGGAAGAACACCTTCTTTTCCACTGGTCAAACTTCATTTGGAACCGGTAAAATGGCTGGTGTTTTCTTATATTCATGGATGGCTTGTTTCTCAGGCCATTGACAGTGCCGCTTCATATTTCCCTGCAGGTGGACCTGCCAGAACAATACAACGCACAAAATACCTTGCAGCCAATATGTTTACAATCAAACCATGGAAAAGACTGCATCTTTCATTCGGAAATTCAATTGTTTACGGAGATATGCCTGTTCAGGCTGCTTTTCTGATTCCCTTTGCTTTTTATAAATCCATTGTACATACAGTCAATTGGGGAAGTTCTTTTCAGAACAATGCCATGTGGATCAATATCAGTTCAAAACAAATTAAACATTTGCATCTGTATGCCACATACTTTGTGGATGAATTTTCAATAAGAAGAATCACCGACCCAAATAGAAATAATTTTGTAAGTTTCAAAGGTGGATTTTCTGTGAGCAACTGGCCAATAAGAAACATATTCTACGGAGCTGAATACACGCGAAATAATCCCATCACTTTCCTTCACGATCAGCCAACCACCAGTTTTCAGTCAAATCTGTATAACCTGGGTCATTATCTCACAGACAATTCTGAAGAATATCATGCCACAGCCAGTTGGTATCCCTGGAACACTCTGATGCTTGCACTCTCATACACTCATGCACGAAAAGGGAACTATTATGAATACATCAGAAATCAGACAGATCCGAGGCTTGATGAACTTCCTATTCTCTATGACATTGTCTGGCAAAGCAAACAACTTACACTCAGTGTCTCATGGTATCCGCTTTCAAATACTCGTCTGTTTGCAAATTTCTTGCTGTCTGATGTTAGAGGAAAAGATGCTGATGGAAAAACTGCTCTTGAATATCTTCAAATGTTCGGACCTGCATATCTGCATGGAAGAACCGCAACATTTGAAGCAGGCTTTTCCATGGGCTTCTGATTTCTTTGTGAAAAAAAAGCTAAATGTAAAATACTAATTCATTAACAATGAAATTGTTAAAAAAAAA
>CAYRXH010000181.1:0-2066 GCA_964428185.1 uncultured Bacteroidales bacterium | reverse complement strand
TTTTAAGCAAGTATATGAATGTCTGTGTTTTACCTTATAATTACCCATAACGGCTGGGGGTGTGACCAGTTTGGGGGCGCGGGGCTTGGGATTTATCCCACGTTAAACACATTCCTGCGTGCCGACCCGCTTGCCTAACCCATTCAGCCCAAATTGGTTACACCCCTTGTTACCAGCAGAGCATAGAATTGCCTATGAAGTATTTTAAAAAAATCATTAATAACTTTTGGTAAAATCATCTATTAAGGGTATTATATTTTTCCCATCTACTATACTATTAATTTTAAAATGTGCAGAAATGTTATAATTACAATGTTTATTTTTTGTAAATACATCAATTCTATTTGCAATGATTTTTTTGTATTTATTTAAATAAAAGTAATCTATTGAAAAATTTGTAAACGTTTCAATAATACCATTTGGAAGAACAGAACAAATATGGAAGATTGATTTTTCAATAATGAAATTTTCTTTATTAATAATAAGAGTCATTGAAACATTTTGACGGTTTCCATATTTCATTTGCTTTCTTAAGTTTGCAAAAAAAATACTATCTAGTTGATGTTCTGAAACTCTAAAAATATTACTATTAGGAGAGTAACTAATTTTCTTTTTGAAAGCAATTAAGTTTTCACTAAACATATTACGAAATTCTTCTTCTGGTAAATTATGATAATTATTATAACCTTTTATATTCTTAATTGAAATAGCCCATGTCCTATTATTACAGATACTGTCAATAAAGTAATAATGTCCAATAAAATTTGGGAAAAAAACTTCTGTTAACAATGATGGATGCGCATACAAAAAATGAATGTAGGTTTGAATATTTTTTTTAACAAACGAAGTTTGCTTATTATTCTTTTCTCCAAAAATTAATAACGATGGAATAAAGCAAAGAGAATCAAATTTAGTTGATAAATAATAGTTAGATATTTCAAGACTGTCCTTATAGATATAATTATTGTAGGATGTAAAATGTATATTGCCAATAATAGTAATTGTGTCTTCGATAGTTTTAAAACTATCCTTAAAGGAATAATTGCTAAATTCGAAGTTAGCAACAATTTTTTTTTTTAAGTAATTGGACTTAAACTTTTCTAAAGAAATTTCAATAATTTTTTTTGCTTCTATATTATTAGAAATAAATACTTCTCCTAACTCAGTAAATTTTGGTTCCAATTCAATTTGTTTTAAATGAGAAATCTGCTTTATTGATAACTCATTTTTTTCAAAACCTATACATGTTATAATACACATATCACTTGTATCTGTAATTTTCAATTTGAAATTACCTAAAGAATCACTAAATGTTCCTATACTTGCATTTTTTTTAAAGAAAATATTAGCATTTTGAATTGGTTCATTTGTTAATTTATTTATTATTTTTGAAGTTATAATTGTTTGGCTCGAAATTTTTAATGTAACTAACAATATGAGTAATATAAGAACATATTTATTCATATATAAATATTTTTAGGAGATAAAAAAGTATTTAAGAAAGGCAATTGTTTTACAAAGTTAGTAAAACAATTGCCAAAAAATATAAAAATTAACCAATAAAAGGAGGAGATGTTCCACAAGTTAATTCTGTCATTATGAACATTTCTCCAACAGCGACCCATGTAGAGTTACAACCCCAAGGGGTTTCATCCCACATTGCTTGAATAATATCCTCTAACTCTGAACCACCTTTTAATGAGTTCATTTCGTTAGGCAGCAATTGATTCTTTGACAAAGAATCAAACATTAATGATTTGTTTTTAATTCTATTAGGTTTTTTCGGTTAATAATGAATTCAATGACAAAGAAAAATGCTTAGACGGAAAAATTATTACCGTCACTTATTTTTAAATTGTATTTCTTTAAAATTTTACAATACTCTATCTTAAAGCCTTTTTCTCGAAGTTTATTTATCATATTTCTTGCAGTTTTATCGCAACAATTGAATCTTTTACAAATCTCATTTGGAGAGTGAATACAACCTTTCTTTATCAACTCTAAGAGATATTCTAACCTTTTATGATAAGTTAAATAATCCATATTAGAATTTAGTTAATTAATAT
>CAYRXH010000180.1:0-2095 GCA_964428185.1 uncultured Bacteroidales bacterium | reverse complement strand
TGTATTGTTACACAATGGGATAGCAAACGGACAGTCACTTTCGGGATAGGTTACCTTGTTATTTTTTTCATCAAGCATGAACTCCTGAACCACAGCCTTCCAACCCGGAGCATCCTGACTGTCAAAATGCACTGGAGGCTTATACAAAAACGTGATGTGCTTTCCTTCGATATTAGGCAGTTTATCACCATACCGGGCAACGGCAACAGGTTCTTCCTCATAAGATTTTCCGTTGAATATCCACAATTCTGCTCCCACCGGAATATCAATGTATTCAAAATAGATTGAAAGAATGCCCACTTCTGCATGTAAAGTGGTAATCTTTTCTTCCACACCAGCCATTCCTTCTGAACCACCGGCATCATAAAATATACCATGTGTTAACAGAATATGTCTTTCTTCTCCGATGGAAAATTCATTCACCGATCCTGTAGAGTTTCCATGTGTGGAAATAACTTCCTGGGAAAATAAAGAAAAAGACAATAAAACACCAGCAAATGTAATAATCCTGTTCATACGACCTTTATTTTTAGTTTTATACAAAAGAAAGCATTTTTCGACTACTTTTATAGGGTGAATACACCTCAAAACAAGCGGACTTTGCGGATATTACACAAGATTCTGCTTGTCAATGGTTGGATCAGAATACCTGATTGTTAAAATTGTACAGATACATATTATTTAAACAAATGATTAAAAAAAAAGGCTGCAAATGTTCTCTGCAGCCCCTTTGGTAATGTTTCTTAAAAATTATTGAATAATTACTTTTCTTTTGATAGTAAGTCCTTCATAAGAAAAGGTCATGAAATACACACCTGAATTGAATCGTGTAACATCAATCATGGTTTGAATATCATCAAGCTCTTTTTCTTCTATGACCCTTCCGTTCATATCATACATCTTATAAGTAATGCCTGATATTGAACTAATCAGTTCAACAGAGATATAATTATCGGCAGGATTGGGAGCAACAACAATAGATTCAATGACATCAGCTCCTTCAATTCCCACAAAAGACACTGTAACGCAGTCAGTTGTATCCATACAGCCATCGTAAATCACTATTGCTGCATAACTTCCGGCTGCCAATGCTGTATAACTTTGTCCTGTTTCACCCGGAATATCAGTCATCGTATTGCAATCAATCCACTGATACAGTCCTCCGCTCTGATTTACAGTAATAACAGATCCGGACAGGGTGGTTGTCAGATCGAGTTCTTTGATGACTACTGTTGTTGTATAAGCACATCCTCCAATAGTATATGAAACCACATAGGTTCCCGGCAAACTGGTGGAAGGTGTCACAGCTCCTGTAACAGGATCAATTGAAAGTCCTGCAGGACTTGCTGAGAATGTACCTCCTGTCTGACCAATAAGAGTTATAGGCTGAGGAGTAGTAAATGTCGGGCAAAATGGTGTATTTTCATAAAAAATTGTTGCAGCAACTGTTGTGGTATCAAGAAATACCCAGTCACCATCATCATTGCTGAAGAAACCGGAATAAATGTCAATTTTCCCGTCATTATTCAAATCTCCGATATCCATACCATGTGAACCATCCCCGACTGTTGCCTGATAACATAAAGTATAGGTAAGGTTTCCGTTGTTTGTCCATACCTGAGGAGCAGTACTGTAAAAGCTGAGAAAAACATCCAGATCTCCGTCATTGTCTCTGTCAAACAGCTTCACTGCTTTGGTATATGAGCCGGTTGTAAAATCTGAATGAAGAGAAAACACACCGCTGCCGTTATTGAGCCAGATTTCTGATTTTGAAGCCCCTGAAATGCCCAAGCCAACAAATGCATCAATATCTCCGTCTCCGTCCAGATCTCCAAGATCTACTACTTCGGAATTATCTCCGAAGTTCGAACCCAGCTGGGTAAAATTACCAAGTCCGTCATTGATAAAAACAGCATTACCAAGATCATCCGTTGAGAAAATATCATTATGTCCATCTCCGTTGAGATCAGCAATCTCAGCATCACGTCCCCTCAGATTTGTAATTGACTGATACAGCACAAAGGTTCCGGTTCCGTTATTTTTAAACGTCTTTCCTGGTGCACCGCTTGCATTTGGCAAAACAGCATCCACATCG
>CAYRXH010000179.1:0-2095 GCA_964428185.1 uncultured Bacteroidales bacterium | reverse complement strand
TGCTTTTATATTCAATATTCCCATTCACATGGCCAAATCCACCAAAACGAACATCATCGGTGTTGAGGACAATACTATAACTCCCTTCTGAACAGGGTATTTCATAATCTGTGAACGATCTCACGGGATTAAAATTGAACACAAACAGGCAATTGTTTCGTTCAAATGACAGAATTTGGCAGTCATTATTGCGGTCGAGGATACAGGGATCATGGTTCAAGATCTTATATTTCTTAACAAGAGCAATCATGTCCCTATCAAAATCATTCAGAAACCTGTATCTCAGATTTTCATCGTCTGCAAGATGCCATTGTCTGCGGGCATATTTGTATGACCAGTTGTTTCCCTCCCTGGGAAAATCAATCCATTCGGGATGTCCGAATTCGTTACCCATAAAATTCAGGTAGCCACCACCTGCCGTGGCCAGAGTGACAAGCCGTATCATTTTGTGCAATGCCATTCCCCTGTCAATGATCAGACTGATGTTTTCACGGTTCATTTTATAATACATCTCAGCATCCATGAGTCTGAAAATGATCGTTTTATCTCCTACCAGAGCCTGATCATGGCTTTCGCAATAGCTGATCACTTTTTCTTCGGGACGTCTGTTTGTCAGCTGGTAGTACATATCCCCCACATGCCACTGCTCGTCAGGCACTTCCTTGATGAGTTTTATCCAGTAATCGGGTACACCCATGGCTAGCCTATAATCAAACCCGACACCACCATCCTTAATGGGGGCGGCAATTCCGGGGAAACCGCTCATATCTTCGGCAACAGTCACTGCATCAGATCGCACCTGATGGATCAATGAATTTGCCAGTCGAAGATAAACCAAGGCATCGGCATCAAGATTATAGTTGAAATAGTCAGCATATCCGAGAAAATCTCTTCCCAGTCCGTGGTCTTTGTAGCACATACTTGTCACTCCATCAAAGCGAAAACCGTCAAAATGAAACTCCTCAAGCCAGTATTTGCAGTTTGACAGGAGAAAATGGAGCACTTCGTTTTTTCCGTAATCAAAACACCTTGAATCCCAGGCCGGGTGTTCTCCACGAGGACCCTCATGAAAAAACTGATACAATGTCCCGTCATACCTGCTGATGCCTTCGGCTTCGTTTTTTACAGCATGGGAATGAACAATATCCATGATGACCCTGATCCCCATGCCGTGGGCTTCGTCAACAAGTTGTTTCAGTTCATCCGGTGTACCGAAACGAGATGATGGAGCGAAAAAATTTGACACATGATAGCCGAAAGAACCGTAATAGGGGTGCTCCTGAACAGCCATCAACTGAATGGTATTATACCCCGCCTTTTTAATGCGCGGAAGTACAAACCTGCGGAATTCATCATAAGATGAAACTTTTTCATCTTCAAGAGACATTCCTGTATGGGCTTCGTAAATCAACGACATTTCCGGCTTAGGAGGAAATTGATGTTTCCATTGGTATGGTTCTTCGGGCAACCACACCTGTGCCGTGAAAATTTGTGTGTGTTCATCCTGAACCACACGGCGGGTCCATGCGGGAATACGTTCACCTTCACCTCCGGGCCATTCCATAAGCAGCTTGTAGAGAGACAAATGCGGAAGTCCATTGTATGGCAGTTTCAGTTCCCAGTTTCCCTGCCCGGTATTCTGAAATTCAAAATCAGGATGTTTTTTCCATTGATTGCAGTCACCAATGAGATAGATAGCTGTAGCATTGGGTGCCCATTCACGGATGATGATATCATCACCCTCTCTGTGCAGTCCAAAAAACAGATGTCCGTTGGTCACATCACTCAGGGAGTCATGTTTTCCGCAGAGCTCACGTTCTTTTTCATGCGCTTGCCGGCCGATAGCTTCAATCTGCTCACTGAACGGCTCAAGGTAGGGGTCGTGATCTGTTATTTTGCTATTCATTTTTAACTTTTTTACCACAATGACACTCTCATTTTCCCAAAACAAAAACTTTTTTGTAAAGTTAACATATAATCGGTAAACTAAAAATTTTGGAATCATCAACATTCCAATCTTTCTTAAACACCAATATTATATTGAAATTTGAATACTATAAAAGGGAAACATCACTCTATTTACAAAACAAAAACA
>CAYRXH010000178.1:0-2103 GCA_964428185.1 uncultured Bacteroidales bacterium | reverse complement strand
AAAGATATAATTTTTTCATCAGCAAACCTTTTTTAATAATTTACTGTTAATTTAGTACCCAATTATTGTTCACATAAACTATCATGCTATGAAAAAACTATTGTTGACACTTGGTTTGTTATTTCTGTTTCTGATGTCCTTTTCCCAGACATATTCCAGAGTTAAAATTAAACTTCAGCCACACACTCTCCAGATTATGGGGTCACTTGGGATTCCCGTTGAAGGGGAGTTTGACAGTGAGAGATATTTGATTACTGAATTAAGTTCAGACGATTTGAGTGAGATGGCAAATGCCGGTATTCTATATGAAGTGTTGATTCACGATGTGGCAGATTATTATGTTCACAGAAATGTGTCAGGGGTTACTGATCAGCAATACCGAAGCTGTAGTGAACATGAGTACTATCCTGTCCCTTCCAATTTTTCACTTGGATCTATGGGAGGGTATTTTACCCTGAGTGAGATTTACGAAAATCTGGATTCAATGAGGGCAAGATTCCCTGCATTGGTATCTCAGCGACAGGCAATCGGCTCATTTACCACACATCAGGGGAGAACAATGTATTATGTGAAACTGTCGGATAATCCTGACATTGCAGAGAATGAACCAAAAATATATTATCAGTCTCTTGTGCATGCCCGGGAACCGATGGGGATGCAACAACTGTTTTTTTACATGTGGTATTTGCTTGAGAATTACAATACAAATGCTGAAATTCAGTATTTTCTGAACAATTGTGAAATGTATTTTATCCCATGTGCCAACCCCGACGGCTATGAGTATAACCGGCAAACGCATCCATCAGGCGGTGGGATGTGGCGGAAAAACAGACGCAACAACGGAAGTTCTTATGGGGTAGATCTGAACAGGAATTTCGGGTATATGTGGGGTTATGACAACATTGGTTCATCACCAATAGCAAGTGATGAAACATATCGCGGACCATCAGCTTTTTCGGAACCGGAGACACAGGCTATTAAATGGCTTGTTGAAACTCTTGAGCCCGAGCTTTTGCTGGATTATCACACTTATTCAGACGTGCTGCTTTATCCATGGGGTTATGTAAACCAGAAATGCCCTGATTCAACACTATATGATGTGTATTCTTCTTATCTGACATCTGAAAATAAATTTGCCTATGGCACTGCCTATCAAACAATTGGATACAATGCCAACGGCGGTTCTTTCGATTGGTATTACGGTGAACAGCTTACTAAAGATAAGGTTATCGGATGGGCTCCTGAAGCAGGTAATGCTGAAGATGGTTTCTGGCCTCAGCAAAGCAGAATTACAACCATTTCAATGAACTATATGGCAATGAATCTCTATCTTGCCCGTTTCGCTCTCAAATATGCAGAAGTCAAAGACATGACTGACAGCTGGATTTATGGCAACAATCAGCAGTTTGTTTTTGATATCACCAGACTGGGAATGGAAGAAAATGGAGTGTTTACCGTGACACTTCATGCATTGTCAAATATTAATGTAACCGGATCACCAAAAGTGTTTTCAGGAATGAATCTTCTTGAAACGCTCACCGATTCGGTTGCTTATACTGTATTGCCAACTGTTGTTTACGGAGATCAGCTCGAAATGGTTGTGGAACTTAACAACGGTCATTATTCTCATTTTGATACAATCAGAAAAATATACGGAGAGCCGGTTGAACTGATGAACGATGACTGTTCTTCACTTACTGCTTGGACAGGTAACTGGGCGATAACGACTTCTGATTATGTATCTTCACCTTCATCGATAACTGATTCACCATCAGGAGAATACTCAAATAATACATCCAAATCTATCACGACTGTCAATGCTATTGATCTGTCTGATGCCCTTGCAGCCAGACTATCTTTCTGGGCGCGCTGGGATATTGAAGCCGGATGGGATTATGCTCAGGTGATGATTTCTGCTGATAACGGAACCACATGGACTCCATTATGTGGAAAATATTCAGTCAATGGGACATCATATCAGGATGAAAATGAAGCTGTGTATGACGGAATAAAATATCAGTGGGTGAAAGAGGAAATTGATATCAGTAACTGGATAGGACAGCAGGTGAAGTTCAGATTCAGATTGGTGAGTGACAATTATAT
>CAYRXH010000177.1:0-2137 GCA_964428185.1 uncultured Bacteroidales bacterium | reverse complement strand
TTAGAAATTATCGTTTTAACTTTTTTGACTATCCGTACTTGTCAGAAATAATATTGGAAATAATTAAGCTCAAACAAAAAGATGCGAATACTGATATTGCTAATTTAAAAGAGAAATTGTAAATATTGACTGTGAGTGTGAGTTTTGAGAAACAGAGCGAAAGTGGTCGTGATAGCTCTCGCTCTCGTTCTCACTTTCGCTCTGTTTAAGTGACCCAGCTGGGATTCGAACCCAGGACCCCATCCTTAAAAGGGATGTGCTCTACCTGCTGAGCTACTGAGTCGGTGCAAAATTACTACTTTTTTCCAAAATGCAAAGACATTTTTTGATTTTTTCTCAAAAACAGCCAAAGAACTTGAATCTGAGTGGTATAGATTTTTAACAATCATTTTTTTTTTGAGAAAAACTGTTTTTAACTATTCGGGTTTTTACTGGAAAAAATGTCATCTGATTTTTTTATAATTTTATAATTTATTTGTATTATTGCAATAAGAATAAACTGTGTATTTTAAGGCAGCATGAAAGGGAAAGTAGTAATAGTAACTGGAGCCTCATCGGGCATAGGGAAAGCACTGGTTCAAGATTTTGCACGTATGGGATGCAGCGTGGTTGCAGCATCAAGAAATGAGGAACAGCTCCGGATGATTGCCGGCACACTGAATTCTGAAGGACATCAGGTGTGTCCGGTTGTTGCAGATGTGAGTATTGAAGCCGACTGCAAAAGGATTATTGATACATGCATTGAAACCTTCGACACCATTGATATTCTTGTTTGCAATGCCGGATTATCCATGCGTGCTGCCTTTATAGACCTTGATCTGAATGTGATCAGAAAGCTCATGGATACCAATTTCTGGGGAACGGTGTATTGCACAAAATATGCGCTTCCACATGTGTTGAAAAACAAAGGTTCCATAGTGGGTGTTTCTTCTATTGCAGGATTTCAGGGGCTTCCAGGACGCACAGGATATTCAGCCTCCAAGTCAGCGATGCACGGTTTTCTGGAAACCTTGCGCATTGAACATTTGAACGAACATCTGCATGTGATGATTGCCTGTCCAAGCTTCACTTCAACAAACATCAGAAAAACTGCTCTCAACAAAGACGGGCATATTCAGGGTGAAAGTCCACGCGACGAGTCGAAAATGATGACTGCCGAACAGGTGGCGGCGCGAATTATATGGGGAATCAAAAGAAAAAAACGCACTCTTATTATTACATTCAAGGGAAAACTGATTGTTTTTCTCAACAAATTGTTCCCCTGGTTTATTGACAGACAGACATTCAAGGCCATGGCCAAAGAACCAAATTCACCAATCAAATAAAATATACATTATGGAAAAAATCAGCAACAATGAAATTGTTCCACGCAAAGGATACGGCAACTTTGTTTTCGGCATGGAATACCCCAGAGTACTTGAATTACTGGGCGATCCTGACGAAGTAATCCAAGAAGATGATTTTGAGAAAGGTGAAGCCGACGAATTTGCTGACTCAATAACTGCGTTCTTTGATGAACATGGTCTTGCCATGTTTTTCGAACAGCTTGAACAGGATGGTCCTATGACGCTTCAATCCATTGAAATTGATGTGGCTGAAGCCACTGTTTACGGCAAAAAAGTATTTGGTCTTGAAAAGAAAGAACTTGTTTCCCACATTGAGAAAAACACAGGAGAAAAAGCTGAACTAAATTCTGACGAAGAATTTGCTGATTTTGAAATATACGACTTCAATAATAGCGGGATATCGCTGCAATATGACAATAACGAACTGATCAGTGTAACCATCTATAATATGGATTGAACTTCTGAGCACACATTACCATCAGGATGACCTCAGCGATCCAGCAATCCCCCTTGAAAACAGCATCTCTACATATTTACAATCAAACCTCAATCTCTAACAGTTGGCTCAAAGCTGCTGCTGCCGGTTCATTATTGGCAATGCTTGAAAATCATCGTAGGCAGTTTTCTGCATAATATGAAAATTCCGTATTCAGGAACCTTCCTGGCTGCTCTGGGTGTGTGGATGATGATTTCATATATCAGTGTATGGAAAAAAACAGCCTTTGAATGGAAAGCAGGACTCATGAAAGCATTGTCTGAAAACCTGAAACAATCAAGAAATCATTAACTTT
>CAYRXH010000176.1:0-2161 GCA_964428185.1 uncultured Bacteroidales bacterium | reverse complement strand
AGCGCCCCTGGCTTTCACCGTACAATTACTGTTAGTTGAATAAATAATGTGATCAACTCCTTTTGCTTATTGGGCTTGTTTTGTTACAAATAAAATGTGATTTTAGGCTTGTTTTGTTACAAATAATTGTAATAATTGGGTTTGTTTTGTGTTTATTTTGTAAATTTGCAGTTGTAAATACTTTAGATATGACATACTTTAAGAGGCATATTTTCCAAAATCTGATGCAATGGAAGGAAAATCCTGATCGTAAACCTTTAATCCTTCGTGGAGCCAGGCAGGTTGGCAAAACAACGCTCATTCAATTGTTTGCCAAGACATATAAAAACCAAATTTTTTTGAATCTGGATAGAGCTTCTGATTTGAATTTCATAAATAAATATAATGATGCAAAAACGCTGACTGAAGCTCTGTTTATAAAGAATAATCTTTTACTTGATAAGAAAAGAGATACTTTGCTTTTTATCGATGAAATTCAGGAATCGGAACAAGCAATCAGCATGTTGCGTTACTTTTATGAAGATATTCCTGAGCTACATGTCATTGCTGCCGGTTCATTGCTGGAGCATAAGATAAAAAAGGTGAAGAGTTTTCCTGTGGGAAGAATTAATTATTTATATCTTCATCCACTCAATTTTGTAGAATTCCTTGATGCATTGGATCGGAATATTGCAATAGAACAGCTCAAAACAATTCCGGTAAATAAATCAGCTCATCAAACATTATTTGATTTGTTTCATAAATATGCAATAATTGGAGGAATGCCCGAAATTATAAAAACTTATAGAGATTCGAAAACCGTTGCAGCCCTTGCTCCGGTTTATGAAAGTATTTGGGAAACATACAAAAATGATATTGAAAAGTATGCTCAAAGCAACTCTGAGCTGAGAGTAATAAAGCATATTCTGAATACGGCATGTTTGAATTTTAACAAACGAATAAAATATCAGAATTTCGGCAACTCAGCTTATCGGTCAAGGGAGGTTAGTGAAGGTTTTCGAAGTTTGGATGATGCAAAAATCATCCAGATAATCTACCCAACAACATCATTTTTCCCTCCAATAATTCCGGATGTCAGAAAATCACCCAAAATTCAATTCCTTGATACAGGTATTTTAAATTTTGAATTAAAAATTCAGGACCAAATGCTTGCACTTGAAAATCTAAGCTCATTATACAAAGGAGACTTAATCCCTCATTTGGTTTTTCAGGAACTCATATCAAAAAACACAACATCTTATAAAAAGCCTGTGTTTTGGGTGAGAGAAAAAACCCAAGCCTCAGCAGAAGTAGATTTGCTTTATCCGTTTAAAAATATGCTTTTTCCTGTTGAAATTAAAGCTGGCAGTCATGGCACTCTTCGTTCTTTACACCAGTTTATTGAAAGATCAAACCACCCCTATGCTGTTAGAATGTATTCAGGTGAATTTTTAATAGAAAAGGCCAAAACGCCAACAGGCACCCCATACCTGCTCATGAATCTTCCTTATTATCTAAGCACGCAAATTGAAAGTTATTTGCAGTTTTTTACTGAAAATTATTGATTGTGTTAACCTTTAGTAATTTCAAACTCCGTGGCAATGTACTCACCTCACAAACAGCAAATCTCCATGCTATTTCTGATTTTATTGACTATATTTATGACGATTGCAGGCTGGTGCAAATTTCCTATCCCGTCAATCCCGAAATGAATGTGTATTACGAATATGGCGATCCCAACACCGGCAACCAGAGCGGCCGACTCATTGCTAATTGAAGCTATTCAGAATGAATATGATTTATTAAAATATTTTAACAATAATTTTTAATAATTTGCAGTTTAACTTAATAATAAAAAGCAAATATTTGTTGATAAAAAATTATTATATTTACTTCACAAATAAATTAAGCCTGAAAAAATATTACAAATTACAAGAAATGTATTTTTCAAAACATATTGCAAATCTCGGCTCCGCCTCTTTCATCACCGATGCCACCGGCTATGCTGAACAGCATATACAATACCTGCCCTTTGGCGAATTGTTTGTGAGCCAAAGAAACAGCACTTTCGATTCCCGCTATAAATTCACTGCGAAGGAATTGGACAATGAAACGAACTATACTTACTTTGGGGCACGTTACTATGACAGTGATATAAGTATATTCCTTAGTATAGATAGAT
>CAYRXH010000175.1:0-2167 GCA_964428185.1 uncultured Bacteroidales bacterium | reverse complement strand
TCAGTATTTTTGTTAAGTAAATTCAATAAAATCCCTAATTAAATCATATATGAAAAAATTTTACAATCCGTGTTTTGCCTTGCTCTTTTTATTGTGCGCTGCTCATATTGAAGCACAAAATGTAGGCATTTCTGAAGTTGCTATTACTCCTGATGCCTCATCAATTCTTGAGTTGCGCTCAACCACAAGGGGAGTGTTAATTCCAAGATTAGCACTGACTCAAACAACATCTGCAGCACCTGTGACATCACCGGCTACCAGTTTGCTTGTTTTTAATACTGCAACTGTTAATGATGTAACTCCTGGTTTTTATTACTGGAGTGGGTCTGTATGGGTGCGCATACTTTCAGGAACCCTCCCGGCTTCTGGCTGGCAGTTGACAGGAAATGCCGGAACAAATCCTTCAACAAATTTTCTGGGAACAACTGATGCCCAGGATTTTGTGATCAGAACAAATAATAATGAGCGGATACGTGTGCAAAGTGCTGGAAATGTTGGAATAGGAACTGCAGCTCCGACAGCACAACTCCATACAACAGGGACAGTGCGTCTTGCCAATTATCCATCAGGGGCTAATGGAGCTATTGTCAGAACCGATGCAAGTGGCAATTTGTCCATTACGAATTTTTCAGGGAACGCAACAGATGTGTTACTGGGAAACGGAACCTTTGGTCCGGCTCCAGGGGGGGCAGGTCTCTGGCAGGATCAAACTACTTATATCAGACCAATTACAACGGTTGGTGCAACGTATCCATGGATATATGATGATAATAACGGAGTGATTCTCAATGGGAATTATTCACAGTTTTATATGGATCCCTCATATACGAACACGACTGCTGGTATCTACGTATATTCAAATCAGAACCTGGATGGAACAGGATATTCCTATAGCGGAACACGTTCAAATATTAAGGCATATTCATATTGGGGAAATAACTATGACGCAGCTATTGCAGGATACAGCTATCTTGATTATGCAGGAAGTTCTGCAGTTCTTGGAGCATATCAGGGCGGAACTCCTCGAGCTGAACTTGCAACCAGATCTGAAACTTATCCTGCATCCGGAGTTTCATCACTATATGCTCTTAAATTAACTGGTGATTTTTACAATCAGGAAATTGGATACGGACAGTCAACAACTGTGTATTTTACAGGAGCTCATTTATTGAGATCGCAAACCATTACTACTCATGGAACAGGAATTGATAACAGTATTGTATGGATTCATGCTGAATGTGATTTTTATAAAACATCGACCAATACTTTTGTGTGTTTTTATATTTATCGGGACGGGACATTGTTATGTGAAATAAGCGAAATATGCTATTATGATGAAGATAAAACCGTTCATGTTCAGTGGATGGATGAACCAGCTGCCGGAAATCATACTTATGAATTATGGACATATTATCCCTCAGGAGGAATGGTGTATTATGGACATCAGCTACATGTTGTTGAGTTAAAACGTTAATCAAGAAGAAATAAAAATTGAATAGTCATGAAAAAAATAACAATTATTATATTAGGAATTCTCGTCTCTGGGATTGCGTATGCACAGCAGAGCACACAGAATGATATTCATGCACGTATCGGAATGTATATCAAATTAAACCCACAGGTTTTAAATGTTCAGGTTACATCTGCCGAGGCTCAATCAATAGTTACAGTCATTACTGAAGCCTTTGAAAATTATATGGTTGTTCCAGAAGTATCATTGAATCAAGTTCCCGGATCTGAACGTTCTGAAATAATAGCATTTCAGGGCAGGCTAAATGACCTTCTTAAAAATCCTCCAACTTGGGAACAAATTGTTCAACAACAAATAACACTGAATTCAACTCCTCCCACACCACCTGTGTATGCCGGAGATGCGAAAGCACAAGAGTTTTATAATGCCAAAAAAGCAGGTAAAACAAGGGCATCTGCCAATACAACTCCTGTTCATATTGAATCACAAATTGTGATTGATCCTCCGATCCCTGTTGAGCAAAAAAAATCTGAATAAGCCTGTAAATTATTTCACTATTGCCCGATAAAAAAACGTCAAAATTTGAAAAGCCCTGAAAATAATATGTTTTTGAGAATCTTTTACAAAGTGGGTTTACTTTTGAAATTTGCTTTGCTTGATTTTCATCAATTTGCAAACAAATTCAATTTCCAAAAT
>CAYRXH010000174.1:0-2174 GCA_964428185.1 uncultured Bacteroidales bacterium | reverse complement strand
GAATGGCATCTGATGCCAGATAATATTAAGCATGGCTATCTGAGTGGTGTTGCATATTCTAAAACAAAACATCAAATTATTTATTGGGTAGCAACATGGTAATTTTTAATCTAAATCATTATGAGTTTAAGCAAAGCACAACTAATCATAATGACAGCTCGAAACATTGCTTGCTCGAAATATGACGAACAATGGGACATCAGCCCGTCGTTTGCGCATCTGCTCAACAAAACCAACATGCCCGAAATTAACCAATACTTCTACCACCCCGACCATGCTTCGACGGGGCTCAGCACAGGTCTCGGCTCCGCATCCTTTGTGACCGATGCCACCGGCTATGCTGAACAGCATATCCAATATCTCCCATTTGGAGAGTTATTCATCAGCCAGAGAAACTCCACCTTCGACAGCAGGTATAAGTTTACGGCGAAAGAGCTAGATAATGAAACGCAATACACATATTTTGGTGCGAGGTATTTGGATTCGGAAGTGTCGATATGGTTGTCAATAGATCCCCTCAGCGACAAATACCCATCCATGAGTGCATATATGTATTGTGCGGGAAATCCAGTGATATTGGTGGATCCTGATGGGCGATATGTTAGTTGTGCAAAATCTGGACAAAGGGGAAAAATTGGCACTTTTCTTTCTGTTCAATGGGATGTACTAACGAATCAAAATTTCAGGAAAGAACATAGACAGAGAAGAAGAGATAGAGAAAATAATTTTGTTTATATGGATGTTGCATCTGTCAGCTACACAAGACCAAAAAATGCAACAGAAAGCGATGCATATACTCCTGCTAGTGAAAATACTATTAACAAAAAAGAAGTAAAATTTAACACAAGAACTGAGAGTTATCGAACATCAAATAAAAATAGACATGTGTCTAACAATCAATGTTTTGAAGACAGGATAATTGACTTACCTAATAAAATGAATCAAACTTCGATTATTATCAATTTGAAATTTGATATTAAAGCAATTCCTGATAGGATTCAAATTATTAGTCCATTGAATGATGAAGTTTTATTTGATACAAATATTGATGTACACAAAGGAAGTATTAATATTAAAACGAATTCTCAAAAAATTGGAAATCAAATTAAAGTGAAAATATATAACACTGACAATCAACCCACTGATTTTGATTATAGAATTATTGTAAAACCAAAAATTGGGAGGGATTATGAATGAAAACTTCTTTTAGCCTTATGTTTTTATTGTTTATTATTATTCAAGAACTTAATGCTCAGTTCCCTTCTTGTATAAGTGAATTCAAGAATATCATTTCAAATGAAAAAACCGGGGGTAAAAAAATTAAAAAAATCACAACATCCAAGTTTAATAGAAGTAAGTTTGATGGTCTCAATATTACTAATTTTGATAGTACAGGCAAGATGCTTGATGTTCTTGAATTATCAAAAAATGGCACGTTGTTGCAGGAATACAAATATAGGCATCGTGAAAACATTATAATTAAGGAGTATTATATTAAAGACAAACTTCAATATTCTGAATACTATGAGTATAAGGATTCCCTGATTATAAGCTATTCCAAAAAGTATAATTCAACTCAAGATATTCCTTTGATCTTTTCCTATAATAATGGATTTCTTATGGAAATACACAAGGGAAAAGTTCTTTTATATTCAATTTTATATGAAAATAATAAAATAGCAAAAGTTACAAATTCTGATAGTACGATATATGCGGAGTTTATTTATCATAATGACATTTTAACTACATTGCATTATTATGGTTCTGAAACCAAGTATTTCTACTCTTACATCGATAATCAAAAACTTGCATCCATTAAGTGTATTCATCAAGATGTAATTGATAACACAACCTATTGTTATTTTACAGATGGATCATATTCTGTAAAAAATTCACGTGGGAAATACGAAAATTGGGCTCACTACAACAGCAGTAACAATATCATACATAGAGTTCTCATAAAGAACAATAAAATTATTTATCAAATGTACTACAAATATGAGTTTTATTGAATATAGCGTAATTATATGTTTTGGAAAACAATATTCTTCAAGTGCCAAATCAATTTGATTAAGTGCCAGCGTTAAGAGAAGTCGAAAAGTGTATCCGTTGGCACAAAAGCGCCCCTGGCTTTCACCGTACAATTACTGTTAGTTGAATAAATAATGTGATCA
>CAYRXH010000173.1:0-2253 GCA_964428185.1 uncultured Bacteroidales bacterium | reverse complement strand
GTTACTCATATTATTTCTGGAATGATGGCCAGATAATGAATGCACCAGAAAATACAGCAAATGCAAAACCACTGGTCAAGGATGAAGTTTATGAAACAAATCTTGACCCTGAAAATCTGTACACCAAAAACTTAAAAACCTTTCATACAGGTATTGGCCTCAGGATCAAACTCACCAAATCCGTTTCCTTTAATTATCAGTCAACTCTGATGCTGACCAACACTGATTATCTGGACAATGTTTCGGAATCCACCAGAATCAGTTCCAAGTTATTTGCAAAGGAAAATGATGCTGTATTATATAATAGTGTGAGTTTATATGTTGATCTTCGTTCAAAAAGTTGTCGCAGGTTAAAAAATACGAGAAATAAAGCGTTTTTTTAAATTCTTCATTAAGTAAAGTGCAACATGACACATGTTCCCAAAGGATCATGGATAGTTATCTGAACAAAAAGCAGATTTGAAAAAGCCTTTCTTTGGAATTATCTTCCAGAAATTATATCCTATTTCTTCCTTTGCGATTAGAGATAAGATAATGGAGTGATCGGGAAAAAAAAAGATTGAAGTATCATTGTTTCCCAACGATATCTTTGTTAGGACAGATGAAGCTGAATGAAGGCAGCAATATTACAATTCGCTCGGCCCTCTCAGAGGTCTGTCAGGTGTATTGGTCGAAGGTAAAGGTAAAGGGAAATACAAACTTGGAATTCGAATCAGTGAAATAAAAGCATCAATTCTGATAGAAATTGATTTCAAACAAATTGTAAGGCAAATAAAGAATAGTGAATAAATGATTTTTTTACTTAATTTTCATTATTTTAAATTTTTTAACATTCATATATAAGGGTAAGTCTTTATTTTTGTGTTTTAGTGATATAACCTTAAACAAAAAATCATGAAAAAAACAGCAATTATTTTAGGACTGGCCTCAGCAATAGCCATGTTCATCGTTACATCATGTGCACGTGAGAACTCTGAGGATGTCAATCAGGACAGGATTTATTGTGAGTATGAATTGTTTTACAATGCCAACGAAGACAAAACTTATGCAAGAGCTATTTTCAAATTCGGGAATGCTCTGGGCACTTTACTTGAACTTACCGATCCAAGCGTTGTTAAATTTAATGGAAATGAGTTAACTTTTAAAACTGCTCTTGCTTATTATGAAAAGGACTATGCAGGTTTTATCCAGAGCGGAACTTTTGAATGGACAGATGCAGATGGAAACACTTTTACCAACTCCATTTCCCTAACTCAGATCGGATTTCCAACCGGAATGGATACAATCAGTCGTAACGCAGCCTATGAACTATTTTGGGTAGGTGACAGCCTGTCTGCCAATCATTCTGTGATTGTTACAGCAAATGGTGAAAACGAGGGTGATGCCCAGATTTTCACTCAAACAAATCTGAACAGCAAAAGTATCATTTTCCCCCTGAATCAGCTGCAACAGATCGGACAGGGGACAGGCACACTCTGGATGGACAGATATTACAAACCTGAACTTACACAGAAAACCTCCGCAGGTGGTGTAATACGTGGAATTTACAGACCTATTAACGCCCAGGTATATTTTAATTAATCCATAACTCAATTCTTAAGAACCATGAAAAAACAGATTATCTTCTTATTCAGCCTTATTGTTACTATAACAGTAGTTGCTCAGCACGAAACTGATGCCGTTCAAATCAAAGTTGGCGGAGGTCTCAGCAATTTCAAAACCGAACAAATATCCAAAATCACAATTGGAAGTTTGGTCATCACTGATACCGTCACTTTGTCTCATTCAAGCAAAACAATTCCTTTCAGTCTTATGATGGGAATTCGTGATCCCTGGAGCTTTGGTATATACGGAAGAATAGGCAACTATGTACTTGACAGCACTGATACTGATTCCAGAAAAGACAAGATTTATTCATTCGGATTGCAAACAGATGTTTATTTTTTAAACAATGAGATTATAAATATGTATCTGAATGCAGGTGCCCATTTTACAATGATGACAATTTATGAGACCACAAGCCTTGTATCCAATGAATTCAAGTATATTGGCTGGGGTCCATCATTTAACCTTGGAATGAATATTTTTCCGTTTCCTGTGGTCGGACTGAATCTGTACGGAGGTTATGAAGGACAGAATCTGAACCTGAATGAGTGGTTTGTCAATGATAATCCGCAAAATATGGACGGACTAGAACAGACCCTCAAAGCTAAGGGATGGCATATTGGTGCCGGTCTCACTTTCATGTTCTGA
>CAYRXH010000172.1:0-2347 GCA_964428185.1 uncultured Bacteroidales bacterium | reverse complement strand
GGGAAACAAACAATATGCGTCAATTAAAGATTTCGAAGTCGATCACCAACAGGGAAATTGCTTCTCTGGATACGTATCTTGGCGATATTGCTCGGGAAGAATTACTTACACCAGACGATGAAGTTCATCTTGCACAGAGGATCAAGCAAAACGATCAGGCTGCTTTAGATAAATTGGTCAAAGCAAATCTTCGTTTTGTGGTATCCGTGGCAAAACAATACCAGCACCAGGGTTTAAGTCTTCCTGATCTTATCAATGAAGGAAACATCGGATTGATCAAAGCAGCACAGCGTTTTGATGAAACCCGGGGTTTTAAATTCATTTCATATGCAGTATGGTGGATCAGACAATCAATCCTGCAGGCTATTGCAGAACAGTCAAGGCTTGTTAGATTACCACTCAATCAGATCGGTTCTGTCAACCGGATTTTGAAAGAAGCCGCAGCCCTCGAACAGAAATTTGAGCGGGTGCCTTCACCTCTCGAAGTCGCTGAAGCCCTTGATATTCCCGAAGATAAGGTGAAAGAAGCATTTAAAATTTCTTCCAAACATGTTTCAATGGATGCCCCGATTGTTGAGGACGAAGATGTTAGTCTGATTGATGTCATTGTACCCGACAGTTCTCCGCATACTGACGAGATTCTGATGAATGAGTCATTGTCCGTTGAAATTCAGCGCTCACTTTCATCCCTGTCCTCAAAGGAAAAAGACATCATTAATATGTTTTTTGGTATTGGATACAAGCAGCCCCTGACACTGGATGAAATTGCTTCCAAATTTAATCTTACCAGGGAACGGGTTCGACAAATCAAGGAAAAAGCCCTCAGACGACTCAAACAGAATCACAGAAACCAGATTCTGAAAAAATATCTCGGATAGTAAAAAAATGGCAGTAATTAACTGCCATTTTTTTTATTGATTTGGTTTTCTATTCCAGCAATGTCCAATAAAATCACACTCATAAGGGTATCGGCAATGATCCCCCACCGGAATTTGTGGCGATTTGGTCATCAAATCCACACTTTTCAGTTCTTCAATTTTCAATACTACATCAGCCATTCTGCTTTTAATCTCATTATTGACACATACTGTATTGAACAATTCACGGATTTCTTTTCCTGAATTATTATCCCATGGCTTTTTAAGATGAATAATATGGTAATCAATGTTTGTTAATCCAAATTGTTGAATCACGTATGCCTGAAAAGTTATATCCCAGAGGTAGGTTTCAGAAATTTCTGCAGAACTTTTTACTTCCCAGGCATTCCATCTTCCATTGTCATAGGTCAAAATATCCATTATTGCTACAAGATCACCTGAAATGAAAGGTACTTCGTATAAAATATTCGTTTTCAAAGTAATATGATTCTGCACTAGTTTGTTCATATCATCTGTTATTTTGCCTGTTCCGGACTGAAGAAGAATACCACCAGGAAATAATTCTCTTGCCAGTTCACCAACCAGATGTCCCCGTCTGAATTTGGACAATGTTTCAGCTGATAGTTTGTCTCTCAAAAATGGCCTATTTTTATGCAGGTAAAGTGATTTAATGCATTGTAAGCCTCTGATAAAGAGTGATTTGGATAACATTTGTCAGAATTGTAGCAAATTATTTGGTTATTGATCTTCCTGATTTCTGAAATCAATGTTTGCTTCGGGAACCGGAGGAAGATAATTGAAAGCTCTTAAAAGCTGCACAACTGTGACTACATCCTTTTCACAATATTTTACAATCCTGTCAAGAGCCTTGTCAATGTAAAAAGTTTCATATACCATACTTCCGTCTATGTCATATTTGGGAGAAGGAATATTGAAGATGTATGCCAGCAGATTGAGGGAAGTATAATTTTTATAATCGCCGAATTTCCATAATTCCATCGTATCCAGATGCTTAATATCCCATGGCTTTTTGCCGAACGAATTGAAAATTTCAGGTAGTTGAATCTGATGTATAAGCATGCGCCTCGAAATATAGGGAAAGTCAAACTCCTTCCCATTGTGAGCACAAAGCAGCAAGTCTTTATTCCGTTCAAAGAATTTATTCACCATGTGGGCAAATTCTGTCAGCAACTGTTTTTCATCATTTTCTGAAAAGAAAGATTTTACACTTATTATACCGTTTTTTAAATAAGCAACTGAAATACAGATAATTTTTCCGAATTCTGAAAAAATTCCAGCTTTTCCGTACAGAGAAGCAGGGTCATCATCCTGACTTTCAGCCAGCCGGATAGCTTTTTTATTCCATAATTCCTGCCATTCAGTCGGAGCAGCATAGTAGTCCGGATATTGGGGAACAGTTTCAATATCCAGAAAAAGAACATTATTAAAATTGGTTCCTAACATATTCT
>CAYRXH010000171.1:0-2392 GCA_964428185.1 uncultured Bacteroidales bacterium | reverse complement strand
TATTATAGAAAACCTGTGCAAATGATTGATTTCCAATAAGAAAAATCAATAATAAGAGGGGGGTAAATTTCCTGATCATATGAGATTACATTAGTTTATAATCAAATTCATCGCAAATATAAACAGATTTATCATTAATTGATAAAAAAATTTATATAAAACTATTATATTTTAACACTTTATTATAAAAAAATCTTAATCATTTTCCTGTGGCTTCATATTCATTGACTTTCTTTCTGTTCTCACTCCTTTCAACTCCATATTTTCCTGTTTTAAAGAAAGTGCCCAGTTGCTCATTTGAATTTTTCTGGCTTCATCCACTTCAAGTTGTGAAAGCAAAACCGGATCCAATACAGTAAGTGGTTCTTGTTCTGATACTTGCATGGGACAGTTTGCCATTGCAATCCAGTTAAAGCTATAGGATCCACTTTCACTTACATGCAATGTAAAACCTTGGCTATCCTGGTCGCTGATATAAAAGGATTCCACCAGCTGGACCGGAGTGACTGTAACAACAGGAATTACACCTTGAAAATCCTTATTGTATTGAATTCTGACTGAATTCCCTGAAATCTGTGAAATCCCAAAATCCTGAACCAGAGTCTGCATCTCAGTGAGTTGTTCTTCTATTGCCAGAATTGATTTTCTGTTGTATTGTACACCTGTAATAGCCATAGTAGCCAGTGCATACACATCAATCCCGCTGAAAGCATTATCCTGGATATAATCTGGTGTTTCATCAAGTATCAGACCCATATGCATATTATATCTGACTTTTGCTTCTTTACCTTCAATAAAATTGTCAGTTTCAACTTTAAATTTATAAAATGAAGGTTTCATTTTTTCAATGTCTGCCATGACATATTCTGCAACATCACCTACTATAGAAGTAATATCACGTTTCAAATCTCTTCGTGAAACTGCTGTAGCATTATAATAATACAAATACCACCATGCAACACTTGCAGTCCCGAGAAAGCCATAACTCCCCGCACTTGCAGCCCAAGTTGCTTCACCTGCAAGGTTGTTGGCAATCACACTATGTCCGATTCCATCAGGACTACATCTGAACTGGGACCAACCATAAGCAAGTATCGATGGTTGTAATGTGTTTGCACCGGCAGATACAACCTGCAGAGCCTGAGTCCCGTTGCTACCAGTTTCAGCCTGCAATCCAACAAAATTTGTAGAATAAAAGTCACCGCCAAAGTTGTTGTTTTGAGTGAATCCGGTCACCCCTGCACCAGCGATGCTTCCTGTTCCGATTGCCTCACCATAGACACCTGTTCCGATTCCATTTCCAAATTTATAACCTGAAATAGCACCCGGCAAATAAGAAATATTTGTATTTGTAATATTTGAGTTTGACTGAATACCACCATACAGGTTCGCACCCAGCGTTGTTTCAACAAAAAGAGCAGTTCCATGCTGATTGTTCACTGCGTAAATCGGGCTTGAAGGAACGGCTTGAGTTCCCTTGTTTGATGTTACACTCAGCCCATAATCCTGAGATGCCCCTGATGGTAATGTTATGCTTACTTCACCTGCATCGGCTGTGATGCTTCTACCCACTCCTGCTCCTCCGCAGTCATATGCCTGATCAAGAGTAGAACATCCACCACCGCCAGCTCCAATCTGAGTCCATTGTGTTCCGTCCCAGTACCAGAATCCTGCACTTAAAGCGCCACCGGTATTATATACAAGTAATCCTGTTGCCGGTGCATTGACAGGGGATGTGTTATTTCCCACGGCAAGTAATGATACCCGTGGTATAAGCAGTCCCTTGCTTGTTGATGTTAAATCCAGCAGAGCAGATGCATTTGGAGTAGTTGTGCCAATCCCGACATTATTCTGGGAAAACGCCTGATGAAAAATCCCACAAAAGAGAAATAGAAATGATAAAGTAAACAGTTTGTTCATGATTTTTTTTTTTTCAAAAATAAAAGATTTACAACCAAAAATGCAAGGTATGAATGAATTTTTTTTCAGAACAAATGCTACTTTTCAGAAATTTATCTGATTATCAATTAACTGTAGAATATATATTCAGACAAATAATTCTATTTTGTAAGTATCAACATCAGTTTACAAAGGAATTTCATTCTAACTGAATAATTCTTGTAAATTTGCGTTAAGATTTTCTGTATGAAAAAGATCAGTATTGTTATCGTCAACTATAATGTAGAATTTTTTCTCGAGCAGTGCCTGAAGTCTGTATATGAAGCACTTGATGGAATTGAGGCTGAGGTGTTTGTTGTTGACAATAACAGTGTTGATCATTCTGTGGATATGGTCAGAGATAAATTTCCCGATGTAAAACTCATTGCAAATAACGACAATAAAGGTTTTTCCAGAGCAAATAATCAGGCTATTGAACAAGCCTCAGGTGAGT
>CAYRXH010000170.1:0-2504 GCA_964428185.1 uncultured Bacteroidales bacterium | reverse complement strand
TGCAAAAAAGAGGGGATGTGACGGTGGTGTGGTGAATCAGTGAATGCTGAACAAAAAACAGTTGTCAGTTCGAGAAGACCACGTAGTGGTTGTATCGAGAACAGACAGGAGATCACTTTTCGATACACCCTCCTGCGTCGGGCATCCTAAGAGACACTTTAAGGTATTTTTTTAGATTTTGATTCACTCAGGACTTGTTTTTTTTCAGAAAGACCTCAAGGTGTTCTGCTCTGCTTCAATTAAAATTTACCTGGGTTATATATATATGTTATGAAGTTTTTTAAATTTGCTGCGGAAATGCATTATTATTTAATTCCCGACAAATGAAACAGATTGTATTTTTAATTGCCCTGCTCATCACACTTGGTGTGTTTGCATGGTCGATTTCCAGAATAATTGCCAAGTTCAGACTGACACGCAAGGCATATCCGGTCAGAAATATCGGAAAAAGGATCTGGCTGACCATCGTGAACGGTTTTTTACAGGAAAGAATTTTCCGTAATAGCATCTCCGGATTTATGCATGCCCTTGTGTTCTGGGGCTTTTGTGTCATTCTGCTTGGCAGCATCGAGATGGTTATTGATGGACTGGCAGGTACTGATAGAATTCTGGCTGCGGGAGGAGTAATATATGATATCGTTATAGCTCTGGGTGATATTTCTGCCTATATGATAGCACTATTTATTGTGATTTTTATCATCCGTCGCTGCTGTCTCAAGATCAAACGTTTGCACGGAAAGGAACTCAGTCGCAGAAATCATCACGATGCCTATCTGGCTCTGAGTTTTATTTTTGTTTTGATGATCACATTGGCAGGGATGAATATTTTTTATCTGGCAGATCATCAACAGGGTTTTGTTGGTCGCTATCCTGTCAGCGAACTGATTGCCCCATTGTTTTACAATCTTCATGAAAGTACATTGTTTATGCTTCACGAAATCAACTGGTGGGCGCATATCCTTTTGATTTTTGTGTTTGCAAATGTGTTGCCCTATTCTAAGCATTTTCATATTTTCATATCATTGCCGAATGTATTTTTCAGTCGTATCACCCCGCTTGGAAAATTGGCAAACATGGAAAACATTACCAGTGAGGTGAAAATCATGCTTTATCCTGAGATGGCTGCCCAGATTCCTGAGCCTGATCCCTTTGCAGGGACTGAACGGTTTGGAATTCTTGATATTGAAGATGTCACATGGAAAAACTACATTGATTCATTGGCATGCACTCAATGCGGTCGATGTTCATCGGTATGTCCGGCCAATATCACGGGCAAGGAGCTTTCTCCAAGAAAACTCTTTATGGATATCCGGAAACGCATGAATGAAAAGGCTCGGGGTCTGATAAAGGAAGGCAAAACATTCTCCGATGGTAAAAGCCTCATCAGAGATTATATTTCCGAAGAAGAGATATGGGCGTGCACAACCTGCAATGCCTGTGCAAAGGAATGCCCTCTCAATATTGACCACCCGACATTTATCATTGATATGCGCCGTTATCTGGTCATGGAAGAATCATCTGCTCCTGCTGCCTTTAATTCCTTTTTTGCCAATATTGAGAATAATGGTGCTCCATGGCAGTATTCCCGTGAAGACAGAATGAAATGGGCAGAATAATTGTGTTAATAATTAAATGAAAGAAATCATGAAAATTGAAGTTCCGTTAATGTCAGAAGTATTTGCAAAAGGGCACAAACCTGAGTTCCTGTTCTGGGTTGGCTGTGCCGGTGCTTTTGATGCAAGATATATGAAAGTGGCCAATGCCTTTGCCCGTATTTTGAACCATGTAAATGCCGATTATGCAGTTCTTGGCACTGAAGAGTCATGCACAGGAGATCCTGCACGTCGTGCGGGAAATGAAATGCTGTTTCAGATGCAGGCTTTGTGCATTATCAATACTTTTTCCATGTATGAAATCAGAAAGATTGTATGCATATGCCCGCACTGCTACAATGTCTTTAAAAATGAATATCCTGATCTGGGTGGCAGCTATGAAGTGATTCATTATACGCAGTATCTGAAAGATCTTATCAAAGGAGGCAGACTGAAAATTGACAGTTCAACACTGAAGGGTCGTGCCGTAACATTTCATGATCCCTGTTATCTTGGACGTGCCAACGGAGAATATGAAGCACCCCGTTTTCTCATCAATGTGCTGGGACTGAAACATGTTGAAATGAAACGGAATAAGAGTTTTGCTCTGTGTTGCGGTGCCGGGGGAGCACAGATGTTCAAGGATGCCGAAAAGGGCGACAAGGAAGTGTTTATTGAAAGAACTGAAGATGCTCTTGAAACAAAAACTGATGTGATTGTAACCTCATGCCCGTTTTGTATGACCATGATGACCGATGGGCTCAAATATAAAAACAAGGAAGAAGAAATTCAGAATCTAGATATCGCAGAACTGATTACTGAAGCATTGGGGATTTGATGATTAAGCCAAAGGCTTACCTTTCCCAAGCCAGAGGCTTCCCTATGGGAAGGGGATCACCTTGTGACGGGAGA
>CAYRXH010000169.1:0-2750 GCA_964428185.1 uncultured Bacteroidales bacterium | reverse complement strand
TAACGCTTCCTTATGAAGTATAAAGTTAATTTTCTAATGACGGATTTGGGTTAAAAAAAAATGAACAACGGTCTGAAAGACTTCTGAAATTTCTACTATTGTAGATAATTCCGCTAATACAAAGATATTTTTTTTTCAGACGGGATAAAGTCCATGAGGTGGAAGGGAACTCTGAAAAAACAAAGAAAGTTGTGAAATGGATAAATCAGATCGGTTGCAGGATGTTCAGTATGAAAATTACTATAATAAAAGTAATACTGGTTAAACTTTGTTTCAGATTTCTGCTGAAAGCATTGACACTCGTCCCGGCATTGCTTCAATTGAAGCTTTTCAGATGAAATAGGTGTGGTGTTCACGCTACTGAGGATGTCCTCTGCTTGCGTAGTATGTTGTGACAGAAACCCTGTTGAAACAGAAATCAGTTCACATTCTTGTTCTTGATTTTCTTGTGCAGTATCGACAAAGGATGGTGTCATGCCAAAACTAACAGCATAACAGTATGCCAAGGCCATAAAAACAGAAGCAAACTTTTTCATAGTGCAAAATTACTGAAAGAAATGAGAATTCCGGATAATGGTTTTTTATTCAAATATCAAATAATAAAAAAAAACAGTAACTTTGACAAATCAACATCATTTAATTCGCAATCCATGAAGAAAATTGCAGTGTTTCCCGGTTCGTTCGATCCTGTTACCCGCGGACATGAGAATATTGTCATACGGTCAATCCCTCTTTTTGACGAAATCATTGTAGCTGTTGGTGAAAATTCACAAAAGGAATCATTTTTTTATCTCCAGACCAGGATTGATTTTCTTGAGAAAGTATTTAAGAATTTTCCCACAGTAAAAATCAAATCCTACAAGGGGCTCACAGTAGATTTCTGCAAACAGGAAGGTGCACAGTATATTCTCAGGGGCCTTCGCACTTCTGCTGATTTTGAGTTTGAACGGAGTATCGGGCAGATGAATAAAAAAATGCATTGTGGTATTGAAACGGTGTTTATGCTGTCACTTCCTGATTACACCCCACTTAATTCCTATATTGTCAGGGATATTATCCGTAACGGTGGCGATGCCCGTCCTTTTGTACCTGAGTCTATTGCAGCAGAAATGGAAAAATACTAATTTTGCACGAATTTCGTTCTATAATAGGGAAATTGGTTGTCAATGTTCAGAAAAACCCTTTTTATTCTTATAATATTTTCTGCTGGTCTGCAAGCTGCACCTCTTAAAACTGTTATTCATGGCAGAGTGAAGGGTGCTTCAGAAAAATGGATCAGAATGTATTCATATACCAATCTGATTACACAAAAACCAGTAAAAATTACTCAGGATTCAGTTGGAAAGAATGAATTGTTCAGGTTTGAATTTAATCTGCAACCCAATGAAATTAAAACGGTATTTTTCGCTGTTGAGAGGTTCAGGTCTTTCGATTTTTATGTTGAAGCCGGAAAAACTTATGAGCTGAATTTCGATTCTCTGGATTACAACATACAGGATGAGTATTATTCTCCACTTACTTCAGAATTTCCTAATCTGATTTTTTTACTATCTGCAGATTCTGCTGAACTCAATCAGCTAATTTTGCAACTTACGATGGAATTGATAAATTTTTCCATTAAAGACTTTGCGGATGTGGTGGGCACCCGTAATATCTCAAAAATGGAAGGGTTTAAAACCAGGCTTGATAGTATTTTTGCCGGAAAAGGGAATGAATTCCTTAAAGCCATGGTCGAATATTCCTATGCAGAAATGGAATTTACAGCCCGCTTAAAAAATAATGCATATTTTGTCAGAAAGTATTTTTCAGACAGGCCATTTCTATACGACCACCCGGCATTTATGTATTTCTTTAATGTGTTTTTTGATAAATACATTTATGCTACTTCGCGCAAGATTTCCATTCGCGATCTGGATCTGCATATCATCAGAGATCGGAACTACAAAGCACTCCTTGATTCGCTTGGCAAGGATACTCTTCTGAAAAATGAGGTGGTCAGAGATATGGTGCTCATCAAAAATCTGTCTCAGATGTATTTCTCAGGATTCTATCCCCGCGACAGTGTATATCTTCTGATGAAAGATATCAGCCTGCAGAGTAAATTTAAAAGGCACCGGGCCATTGCTGCTTCAATTCTGAGCGAAATGACACTTCATCAAAAGGAAAAAGCGATGCCTTCACTCAAGGTCAGAGAGCTTGACGGAGATCCTGTTTGCATTGATACCATGAAAGGGAAATATATTTATCTGATGTTTTTCACTACCTATTGCACGGCGTGTTATCCCGAATTTGCAGTGCTTGAAGATCTGGTTAAAAAATATAAAAACAATATTCATTTTATCACAGTATCAATGGATGTAAGTTTTCTTAAGTTTTATTATTTTATGCAGGATTATCAATATTCATGGGATTTTTACAATTTCTCAAAGAATTTTGAGATCGAAGAGCAGTGGGGCGTTCAGGTTTATCCCCATGCTTTTATGATAAATCCTGAGGGAAATATTATCAACTCCAATGCACCAATGCCAAGCGAATTTCTGGATAATTATCTGGGTGAATTGTTAAAACTTTCAAGCCAAAAGGGAACTTCGATAAATTAATTCTTTGATATTGAAATAAATACATATATATTTCTTCTAAAAAAAAAGTAAAGAGCAGAGAGTGCAAATGGTGAGAAACTGCAATTTCTCTCTCTACTTTCTACCTTACCTACTTGTTACTTTTTTTTTTCATTGGCTTGCCTCGTTAAA
>CAYRXH010000168.1:0-2755 GCA_964428185.1 uncultured Bacteroidales bacterium | reverse complement strand
TAATATGAAATATTCGCTGTTAGAATTTTCATCACCAGCAGGTTTAAAATATTCCAAACAAGTAAATAATCGTTTTGAGTTCAATACAACAGTTTTCTTAGACATAGGGTGGACGGATCTTTTTGATAATGATAGGATGCTTTTAAGGCAGCCACCACCGTTTCGCTTAAAAAACGCAACAAGTGGATTATCTATGGGAATTAATTATCGCTTTTTTTCAAATAAAATGTTAAATAATGACCTGAATCATCCTGAAGGTAAACAAAACAAGGAAAATAAAATGATAGGAAGAAACTCTTTTTTTGCAGAATATGGAGCAGGCATGTTTCTTCCCTCTATAAATAATTACAAAGGCTATAGCTGGGGAATGTTTCAATTGATAAGTCCAATAAATTTTGATAGGGTTTTTCAACTAAACCACTATCACAAAATCAGCATAAATTCAGGTATAGCAATCAAAAAGGGAAGTTTTTTATTAACAGAGGAATATTCATATCGTTATGACGGCAAATTCAACTCCCCTAGTATTTATGTTGGTGTTTCATATTTAAGCGGGTTTAAAAATCATTTAGAAATTAATATTAAAACAAGTCGTCTATCATATAAGGAACCTGCTTTTACTCCCAATTGGGCCGGACATGAGTTTCAATTGAATTCTAATACGGAAACCTTTAACAACCTTATTCTCTATTTAGGTTATCGTTATCAAAAACTTGATTTCAATGTATCTCAAAAAATTCGTTTCATTATTAGAAGTGGCCTAAATTATGAATATATGATAGGTTATTGGTGCTTTTATGTTACTGGTTCAATAGGACTTTCATTTTGAATAGTGCAAAATTACAGTTATAATTAGGAACTATTTATGCATTTATACTGAGAGGGTGTAAACTTCCCCAAAAGCTGATCATTATAAACGAGAGAAAACTATCCGGCTTTATGATGGTTCCTGTATATAAAAAATTTGCAAAAGCAACCTCTTATGGTTTATCTTTGTTCCAATATTGTAAACTTCATATTGGAACCTATGAAAAAGATCTTCATTTTTTCCGCTTTACTCACCATGGTGATGATAGTACGCACTGCCCCCATTGATTTTATGCCGGTTACCATTTATCAGCCTGATGGTACTGAAATCAACTGTTTTGCTTCCGGTGATGAATTTTTCAATTTTCTGCATGATGCTGAAGGATATACAATCATTCAGGGCAGTGATGGCTGGTTTTACTACGGAATTACTTACGGCGGGCTTGTTGTGCCTTCTCAGTATGTTGCTGCAACAGTGAATCCGGCAACTGTTGGCCTCACAAAATGGGCTAAAATCTCGCCCGAAGAATACCAAAAGAAAAAAGATGCCATGTGGGCCGAAGTGGAAGCCATGAAAACCGAACCTGTGAGAGCGCCTCACAACGGAATAATGAACAATCTCTGTATATATATCCGCTTTGCCGATGATGCCGAAATCACCACCACCAGACAAACCTATGATGACAAGCTGAATCCTCCAACAGGGAACTCTATGAAATCCTATTTCTACGAAGTTTCGTACAACATGCTCACCATCAACAGCACACATTATCCTGCCTGTGCCATGACCACCAATCTGTCATATCAGGATTCACACAACAGAAGTTATTTTCAGCCCTACAACGCTTCAACAAACCCAAATGGTTATCAGAACGATACCGAACGGAGAATTCGCGAACACACCCTTCTGCGTGATGCAATCAACTGGATCAACACCAACTCCCCCGTTCCCGGAGGATTAAATATTGATGCAGACAATGACGGATATGTTGACAATGTGTGTTTTTTTATCAAAGGAAACGCGGGTGCTTGGGCAGACCTTCTGTGGGCTCACAGATGGGTACTCTACACCTACAATGTGCAGATAAACGGAAAACAGGTGTGGGATTATACATTTCAGCCTGAAAATCAGGTTGGAGTGAGAATCTTGTGTCATGAAATCTTTCACACCCTGGGCGCTCCAGATCTGTATCATTATTATTATGACACACACATTTCACCTGCGGGCTACTGGGACCTGATGGAATCGGGCAGCGGGCATATGACTGCTTACATGAAATGGAAGTACTCCGATCAGACATGGATTGCTTCAATTCCTGAAATCACCACATCGGGCACCTATACCCTCAATCCTCTTTCTTCTTCAACAAACAATTGCTATAAAATTGCCTCTCCCAATTCTCCCAACGAATTTTTTGTGGTGGAATACAGGCAAAAAACCGGAACTTTTGAAACCAATGTTCCCGGGTCGGGACTCATCGTGTACAGAATCAATCCACTTTATAACGGCAATGCCTATGGTCCGCCAGATGAGTTGTACATATACAGGCCCAACGGAACTCTAACAAATAATGGAAGTCCCAATTCGGCACATTTTTCTGCCGGAACAGGCAGGACAGAAATCAATGACAGTACTAATCCATCAAGCTTTCTCACCGATGGCTCAGCAGGCGGGCTGGATATCTGGGGAGTGACCACTGCCGGCTCAACAATATCCTTCAATGTGGGACTCAACGACACCTACGATGTTGTGCTTGATGCAAATCCTTCAGGCGCCGGATCACTGACAGGTGCAGGAACCTATTTTCTCAATGATAATGTAACGGTAACTGCAACTGCTTCTCCCGGTTTTAACTTCGTCAACTGGACTGAAAACTCCGTTGTGGTTTCCACCAACCAGTCATACAATTTCACAATCACAGACGACAGGCATCTTGTTGCCAACTTT
>CAYRXH010000167.1:0-2773 GCA_964428185.1 uncultured Bacteroidales bacterium | reverse complement strand
GTTGTGTAATCCCAATAATCCAACAGGATATCTTTATTCAAGAGAAGAACTTGAAGTGATCAGGGAACTGGTAATAAAATATGATTTGTATCTCATTTCCGACGAAGTCTATCGCGAATTTGTGTATGATAATCACGAGCACTACTCAGTCATGTATATGAAAGGATTGGAAGATCATGTAATCCTCATTGATTCTGTTTCCAAACGTTATTCAGCCTGCGGATTCAGAATCGGAGTGATAATTTCACGCAACAAAGAAGTGATGAAAGTAGCTATGAAGTTTGCTCAGGCAAGACTGAGTCCGCCATCATTTGGACAATGGGCTGCTGAAGCTGCAATTGATACCCCACAATCATATTTTGACAAGGTTTTGGATGAATACCACAAGCGTCGGGAAGTCGTTGTCAGATCAATCAATTCCATTGAAGGAGCATTTTGTCCTAATCCCAAAGGCGCCTTTTATGTGGTGCCCCGCTTGCCAATTGATGATTCTGACAAATTTTGTCAATGGCTGCTCGAAGATTTCTCATTTGAAAATCAAACCGTAATGCTGGCTCCTGCAACAGGCTTTTATGCTACTAAAGGAAAGGGAATGAATGAAGTCAGGATTAGTTATGTTTTGAATGTCAATGATCTCCAGAAATCTATGGATTGTCTCGCTGTTGCCTTAAAGAAATATCCCGGACGCACCATTTAAAGCGAATGAAAATTTTATTTGTTACAAGCAGATTCCCGTTTCCCCTTGAAAAGGGAGATAAACTCAGAAGTTATCATTTTTTAAAGGAATTATCCCGGCATTGTGATGTGACACTGGTATCTCTCAGTGAAAAAAAAATCAGGAAAGATCATATAGAAGAAATCAGAAATATAATCAAAACAGTGTATGTTTTCAGATTGCCTCTTCTGACCAGATATTTCAATACCTTCATGTCGCTTTTTATGAAAAGACCTCTTCAGGCAGGATATTTTTTCAGCAGAAAAGCCAGAAAAAATATTCATAAAATCATTACAGATACCAAGCCTGATCATGTGATTTGCCAGTTGCTCAGAACTGCACTATATTCCAGTGAACTTGGCATTTCAAAACTTATTGATTTTCAAGATGTGTTTTCATATGGAGTAAGGAGACGGCTTGCTGTTACTAAGTTTCCGATGAATATTGTACTGATGATTGAATACAAAAAGCTGATTAGTTTTGAAAAAAAGATGTTTTTGAAATTCAATCATTCTATGATCATTTCTGACGCTGACCGGGAATTGATGCCCGTAGCTGAGAAAAATAAAATTCACATTGTTTCTAATGGAGTTGATCATGAATATTTTAATCCTGATCTTTTTCAAAATACTACGAAAAAGTGGGATTTGCTGTTTACCGGAAATCTTGGATATCCGCCAAATGTTGATTGTGCTGTATTTCTTGCAAAGAAAGTTCTTCCTCTCATCAGAGAAAAATATCCAGAAATTAGACTTGTCCTGGCGGGAGCATCACCTCATGGTGTGGTCCAGAAACTGGCATCAGAAAATGTCATTGTAACAGGATGGGTGAATGATATGCGTGAATGGTATGCCGGATCAAGGTTTTTTGTTGCTCCCATGCAGATAGGGACAGGACTGCAGAATAAATTGCTTGAGGCAATGTCTATGGGATTACCATGTGTTACTTCGACACTGGCCAATGAATCTCTTGATGCAAAACCCGAAAAGGATGTTCTGATTGCAGATACTCCAGAAGATGTTGCTTCACAGATTTTCAGACTGATGGAAGAAAATACTCTTGCTGAATCATTGTCTCGGAACGGGAAACAATTTGTTAGAAATCAGTTTTCATGGCAAGTCCAGGCAGCAAAAATTTTACAAATACTGACTGATCAGTAAAGAGAATTCATAAAATCAGATTGAACTTTTTTTCTCTCAGTCAAGCAAATAGTTTGACAGATTTATTTTTTGTGTATTTTTGAAAAAAAATCCCACCGTATGCTTTTCAATCGCATTTCTTTGATTATTCTGGTGTTTCTTTTTATAAGTCCTCAGACTCAGATGGGTGACAGACCAAAGGGTGGTGGAAAAAAAGGACTTAAAGGATATGAAAAACAATGGAAAGAACTGTTTGAAGATTCCATGGAATATTATACATATCTTGAATTTGACAACGCATTGAAAGGATTCCGTCGGTTACTCGTTAGAGACAGAAACAATTGTAATATTAACTTTTATACCGGAATGTGTCTCTATTATCTGAGCACTCCATCATATCAGATCATTCCATATCTTGAAAAAGCTGTCCAAAAAGTCAATCAGAATTTCAGCTATTCATATAAGGAAACAGCAGCCCCGACTGTTGCATGGCTCTCTTTGGGTGAAATTTATCTGATGAATTACAAATTTGCTGAAGCCATGAATGCATTCAAAAGTTTCAAAACATATCTGACTGACAGAAACCGTGATGCTGAATATCTGGAAGAAGTTGATAATATGATGCGATATTGTATCAATGCCAAAAACTTCTACAGTAAACCACTTGAAAATGTAGAAATTAATTCCTTTTCCATTATCAACACAGATTTCAGCGAATATTCCCCTTTTATTACGAATGATGGTGAGAGATTATATTTTGCATCTGATCGTAAGGGCTCAACCGGTGGACCATATCTTCCAGGCAGATTTAAAACAGACGTTTATTACCTAGTAAAAAATAAGGAAGGACGCTGGACACGTCCCCGGAAAATGGGGAACGGAGTTTGTTCTTCAAGTTTCGAATTTGTTGGCTCATATT
>CAYRXH010000166.1:0-2778 GCA_964428185.1 uncultured Bacteroidales bacterium | reverse complement strand
CTTTGCGTGTGAGGGCAAATTCGCCGAAACAACCGGACAAAGAAGCAGTCATTGCTGATAGTACAAAGATGAATGTAATTTTTCTGAAAGTTTTCATAATACTATGGGTTTTGATTTTAGCTGCAAATATCGTAATTTTTTTCAATTTTAGTTAAACTGATTATGATAATAGAGAAAAAGTACACTCTTCCTTTTTTACTAATTTTGTAAAAATTTATTTGGAATGAGTGAGAAAAAGTTTTTGCGAAATACTGTAACCACAGCACTCCCATACGTGAATGGGCCCTTGCATATTGGTCACCTTGCCGGAGTATATCTCCCTGCTGATATATATGTAAGGTGGCTGAGGATGAAAGGGGAGGATGTGCTTTTTATCGGAGGATCTGATGAACATGGTGTGCCTATTACTATACGTGCTGAAAAGGAAGGAGTGTCGCCTCAGGTGATTGTTGACAGATATCATAATATCATTAAAAATTCATTTGAAAAATTTGGGATATCTTTTGATATCTACTCCAGAACTTCTTTGGATATTCACCATCAGACAGCATCTGATTTTTTCTCTGTTCTTCATGACAAAAATGAATTACTTGTACAGGAGATTGAACAGTTATATGATGATAAGGCCGGACAATTTCTTGCAGACAGATATATTATAGGAACATGTCCACATTGCGGTCATGATAAAGCGTATGGCGATCAGTGTGAGAAATGCGGAACTTCTTTATCCCCAACTGATCTGATTCAGCCACGTTCTGTTCTAACAGGAAATGTCCCGGTTTTTAAGAAAACAAAGCATTGGTTTCTGCCTCTTGACAAGTATTCTCCATGGCTTGAGAAGTGGATTCTCAGCGATCATAAAGAATGGAAATCAAACGTTTTAGGACAATGTAAATCATGGATACAACAGGGACTTCACCCCCGTGCTGTCACACGTGATCTTAGCTGGGGTGTGAAAGTTCCCCTTGCTGAAGCCGAAGGAAAGGTGCTGTATGTATGGTTTGATGCTCCGATTGGTTATATCTCCGCTGCAAAAGACTGGAGCATGCAGACTGGCCGCGACTGGAAACCTTACTGGCAGGATGAAAAAACCAGATTGATTCATTTTATTGGAAAGGATAATATTGTGTTTCATTGTATCATCTTTCCCTCAATGCTTCGTGCAGAAGGCAGTTTAATTCTTCCGGACAATGTGCCTGCCAATGAATTCCTAAACCTGGAAGGAAAAAAAATTTCAACATCACAGAATTGGGCTGTGTGGCTCCACGAGTTTCTTGATGAATTTCCTGATAAGCAGGATGTTCTTAGGTATGCTCTTTGTTCTATAATTCCTGAAACCAAAGACAGCGATTTTACCTGGAAGGATTTCCAGTCTAAGAATAATAATGAACTTCTGGCAATTTTCGGAAACTTTGTCAATAGAACCATGGTTTTGATTCATAAATATTATGAAGGTAAAGTCCCTGATATAAAAAATCTCAGACCTGACAGTCGTGAACTTTTTTCTCATATCAATGAAATAGTAGCTTCAATGGACCATGCACTTGAGAACTTCAGGTTTCGTGAAGCCCTGAATTGTTTTATGGATGTTGCCCGTGCAGGAAACAGATATCTGACAGAAAATGAACCTTGGAAAAAGTATAAGGAAAATCCTGCCCATGCATCTGAAACATTGGCAGTTTCAGCACAGATCATGACAAAACTGGCAGTTTTAAGTGAACCATTTCTTCCATTTAGCAGCAAAGCTCTTTTTGACATGATTGGGCTTGAAAAGAAGGATTGGAGTTACTCATGTATTGATTTCATCCTCAGTACAGGTCACCAGCTTGGACAACCCAAATTCCTCTTTGAAAAAATAGAGGATGAGGCTATTGAAATTCAGATAAGAAAACTGAAAATCATTGCTGAGGCAAACAAATCAGCACAGCCTTTACCTATTGTTGAGCAAAAAAAATCAGTCACTTTTGATGAATTTACAGCAATGGATATTCGTATTGCAACAATCGTCGAGGCCGAAAAAGTTGCAAAAACAAAAAAACTGATGAAATTGCTCGTTGATACAGGAATCGACAAAAGAACCATTGTATCAGGTATAGCTGACCAATATGAGCCGGAGCAGATTATTGGTAAACAGGTTGCAGTGCTGGTCAATCTGGCACCACGCGATCTCAAAGGGATAACATCTCAGGGAATGATTTTACTTGCTGAAGACAGCAAGGGGAAATTGATATTTGTAACTCCGGAGAGTAGTATTCAAAATGGATCAACTGTAAAATAAATTTGAATATTCATCCGGGATTTTTTTAATAATTTTGCAAAACCGGCCCCGTAGTTCAATGGATAGAACGGAAGTTTCCTAAACTTTAAATATAGGTTCGATTCCTATCGGGGCTACACAAAGTTGCATAATAGCAGCCTTTGTTATATTATGATAACAGTGTATGCCATTTCGAACACAATCAACAACGAAATCTATGTAGGAATTACTGGTAATTTAGAGAGAAGATTGTCAGAGCATAATTTGGGAAAGAACAGATACACCAAGGCCTTTATTCCTTGGTCGTTGTATTATTCAGAGGAATGTGTTGATTATGCATCAGCAAGAAAAAGAGAGAAGTATCTGAAATCAGCAGCGGGGAAGCGATTTATGAGGAAGATGATGAATCACAAGGAATAAACTTTAAATATAGGTTCCCTGCCTGCGTGGCGCAGTCAGGCAGGCTTGCCTGCGTGGCGCAGTCAGGCAGGCTTGCCTGCGTGGCGCAGTCAGGCAGGCTT
>CAYRXH010000165.1:0-2779 GCA_964428185.1 uncultured Bacteroidales bacterium | reverse complement strand
TTTCACTTACAGACCAGAATCCCTTACCGGATATTATCAGTACGAACCTGTCCTTGGTGATCAAGCGTTTATAGGAGTGATCCTGCTCAAGGACAACGGCGGGAGCTGGGATACCATTGCTGATGGCAATTTCACAAGTACTTCAACATTGCTGAACTGGACACCTTTCACTGCAACAATCACATACCACAGTACTGAAACCCCTACTCACCTCAATATCATTATTATGTCATCCGACAGAAATGCACTACAGCCTAACAGCACTTTATATGTTGACAATCTAAGCTTTACTTACCCTGCTTCTGTGAATGAGAATCTCACCAATGAAACAGATATCTTCTTAACTGACGGAATGATTAATATTTTTGTAATACCAGCAATTTTTCAATTCAGAGTGTTCAGCTGTTTACTGTTGAAGGAAAAAAACTGTTTGAAACCACTTTACACGACCTTGCACAGAATTATATTAGTATCCCGCTTGAGTTTAAATATTCAGGCATTCTTCTGACCAAAATCGATTTCAGCAATGGACTGTCAATATCTAAAAAGATCTATGTTGAAAATTAGGAACTTTATGAACCGATATTTTTTGCTCAGTTTACTTGCTATTCTGCTTCTTTTCAATGCCAAAGCGCAGGAAAAGAAAAAGAACAACCTTATTAAAATCAATCCGTTCGGAGCCTTTGCTTCAGCTATCCCTCTGAATTATGAACGCTTTTTTGCTGCCGGTGGTGATTTTACTGTTGTAGCCGGTGGTGCTATCATCAGTAATAAAAGCGGATCAGGACAGTCTACTTATGATAACAATGGATTTGCGATCACACCTGAACTGAGGTATTATTTTTACAATGACCCCAAGCTGCCTGCCAGGATATACGCCGGGCTGTATTTTAACTACGAAGAACACCCAAATATGACTCTTGACAGGTATGATGTTGAAACATTTGGCTATGCTTTTGGTCGTGGCGGCGGGATTTTATTTGGCAATCAGTGGTTTTTTGTCAATGGTTTTGTGATTGACTTTTACGTAGGACCAGGTTATATGAAATTTAAACGATCAGAAGAATATGACATCAATCTTGGATAGGGAGGATTTCTGACAAGCATCACCGGGCCAAAAAACACAGGTACTAAAGTACGCTTCGGATTCTCTTTGGGTATTTCTTTTTAAAGAACCCGCATTTCTTTCATACATCTCAAGCCGGAATACTCCGGCTATTTTTTTATTGTAATAAACGGAAATGTTCTGCAGCATACTGGCGTGTCATGGCATTGTAGTGCCACCACTCTCCCGGAATGCCCCAAAATCCTCCTTTTCTCATGACATTTCGTAGTAAAACTCTGTTGTTGATCTGTTCCTGAGTAATCCTTCCTTCACTAAGCATTTTCCACTCAAGGGCAGGTTGTGACTCCTCTCCGATAAAATCAAACGGGGTACCCATATCAAGCAACTCCCCATTGTCATCAACAATTGACACATCGACTGCAGCACCATAATTATGAAGTGAACCAAACCGTGGATTACTTAGATACAAGATTTTTTCTTCAATTGGCATTTCAAGACTGTCCCACATTAACTTCTGAGCCTGAATGGGACGGGCTGCATCATAAATAATTAATGAATAGCCGGGATGCAGTTCTTTGAGATAGTTCTGACTAATCAGTAGTTTTTCAGCAACATGAGGAAGCAGATATGCTTTGTCAAGACAATCATACATATCAAAACCCATGAAGTTTTCTTCCCCTGAATACTTCAAATCAACAATAATATCAGGAATAATCTTCTTTACATCAGACAAGCCGTTTTGCAACATCACAGCTTCATAATAGCACACAGGTCTGTTGTCATTCATTATCTTTTCATACATCAGCCTGAAATCATTCCGAATAGCCAAAGCAGCAGGAGTATCTTCGGTACATGAAAACACCATAACACTGCTGCACAACACCCAAATCCATTTGTATTTAATGATCATTATTGTGGAATTAATAATCACTGAACATAAGAAATTCGGGGCGATCAAAACTGACTCCATGATATTGTACATCCCAGAGAAACAGGCCCTTGGCTTCAACCGAAGCACCTGCATCTGAGCGCTTTCTTGACACAATGATCTTTCTGACATCATCCAGAGAAATTTTACCTCTGCCCACATCAAGCATGGTTCCGACAATCGCTCTCACCATATTCCTCAGAAAACGATCAGCTGTAATTGTAAACACAAGCAGCCCTTCGCGAGAATGCTCTGTCCATGCAGCAGAAAGAATTTTACACTGATTTGTTTTGGAGTTGCCACCTGATTTTGAAAATGAAGTAAAATCATCATACTGCCTGATCACATTACAGGCCAGCTGCATCATGCGAATATTCAGGTCAGCAAGATACTCAAAGGAGAAATCTTTTATGAAAGGATTTTTTTTTCTGGAAATAAAATATTTATAAGTACGTTCAACAGCGCTGAATCTGGCATTAAATTCATCACTCACAGGAACCATCTGATGCACAACCACTGTTTCGGGAAGAAACATATTCACTTTCCTAATAAGTTTGATGATTTCATCCTGAGAGTATTTCTTTCTCACATCAAAATGTGCAATGTAAAATCGTGCATGAACCCCGGTATCTGTGCGACCACATCCGGTGGTTCTGATAGTTTCCTTCATGATCAGTGTCAGGCAATGTTCAATCTCCTCCTGAACAGTATGAGCATTCTCCTGCAGTTGCCAGCCATGAAAATGAGTTCCCTGGTACGAAATTGAAATAAAATAGCGCTGCATA
>CAYRXH010000164.1:0-2795 GCA_964428185.1 uncultured Bacteroidales bacterium | reverse complement strand
CTCTCAGATTATGTCATATTTCTTTACATCAGAGTCTGTTTCAGAGGGGCACCCAGACAAGGTAGCTGATCAGATCAGCGATGCACTTGTTGATGAATTTCTTCGTCATGATAAAGATTCAAAAATAGCTTGTGAAACACTTGTAACTACCGGACTTGTTGTTCTTGCCGGAGAAGTTCGAACTTCAGGATATGTTGATGTTCAGGATGTTGCTCGCAAAGTCATTAAAAACATTGGATACACCAAACCCGAATATCGGTTTGATGCCAACTCATGCGGCATTATTTCATCCATTCACGACCAAAGTCAGGATATCTATCAAGGTGTTGACAAGACAAATCCGGAGGAACAGGGAGCCGGAGACCAGGGGATGATGTTCGGATATGCCTGTAATGAAATGAATAACCTTATGCCCATGCCTATAGAATTGTCACATATTCTGCTTCAGGAACTTGCAAAAATCCGTAAAGAAGGAAACCAAATGACCTATCTTCGTCCTGACTCAAAAAGCCAGGTGACAATAGAATACAATGATGCACATCAGGCAGTTCGTATTGACACTATTGTTATTTCAACACAACATGATGATTTTGCTGTTGAGGAAGAAATGCAGCGAGTAATAAAAAAAGACATTCAGGAAATACTCATTCCTAGGATTCTTCCACAGCTCCCTGAATACGTGCGAACTTTGTTTAAAGGCGACTACAAGCTATTTGTCAATCCGACGGGAAAATTTGTTATCGGAGGTCCCCATGGTGATTCCGGCCTTACTGGCAGAAAGATTATTGTTGACACCTATGGTGGGCGTGGCGCTCATGGTGGGGGGGCTTTCTCGGGAAAGGATTCTTCCAAGGTTGACCGATCTGCAGCGTATGCAATGCGTCATTTAGCCAAAAATCTGGTTGCGGCAGGAGTTGCAGATGAGGTTCTTACACAGATATCATATGCTATTGGCATTGCTGATCCTATAAATATTTATATCAACACTTACGGGACAGCCAAAGCAAAAGATGAAAACGGAAACATTTTATCTGACAGCATGATTGCTCGTATGATTTTGGAAACACAAAATTACAAACCCTATAGAATTGTTGAAAAATTCGGATTGAAAAATCCAATTTTTGCCCCCACGGCAGCATACGGACATTTTGGCCGTGACAGCTATGAAGAGGAAGTTGAGGTATTTTATAATGATGGATCTACAATTTCAAGAGTAATCGACGGACAAACCAGAACCTTCAAAAAAGTTACATTTTTTGCATGGGAGAAACTTGATCTTGTTGATGACCTGAAAAAGTTGTTCAGAATCTGATTATCTTTTTTTTCTAAAAAATTCTTTCAGCATCTCTGATGCTTCTTTTTTCATTATCCCATTTTCTGTCAGTGTTTTAGGATGTAATAATTGTTGTGATATCTGAGTAAAGCCTCTTTTCGGGTCAGAAGCAGCCCACACAATCTTCCCTAGCTGTGCCCATCCCATTGCAGCAGCACACATAGCACATGGCTCCAGAGTAACATATAATGTGCAATCATTGAGATATTTGCCCCCAAGATGATTGGCGGCAGCAGTAAGTGCAAGCATTTCAGCATGAGCAGTAACATCATTAAGTTTTTCTGTCATATTGTGTGCCCGCGCAATAATGGTAGTGCCTGCCACAATCACCGCACCCACGGGAACTTCGTCAATATACATTGCCATCGCAGCCTGCTTCATAGCTTCATTCATAAAATACTCATCCGAATATAAACCTATCATTTACTTTACCTTAAGGAATATAAAACTCAAGCTCCACCCTTCTGTTCTGCTGTCGTCCCCACTCTGTGTCATTTTCAGTCAATGGCATTTTACAACCCATACCTTTAAATGTCATCCTGTTCAAACTAATTCCCATTGAATAGAAATACTCAAGAACTGCTTTTGCCCTTTTTTCTGATAATTCCTGATTAAATGATTCAGAGCCTACATTATCAGTGTGCCCTGTAATTCGAACAAATACTAAAGTATTGGACTTTAAAAAGGCAAGCACTTTATCCAACTCAGCATATGATTCTGCTCTCAGCCGGGACTTTTCAAAATCAAAAAAAACATTCTGAAGTGTATAAATGTCGCCAGCCTGAAAACTGAATACCGAATTTTTCTGTAACAAACTATCCTTTTGATTATTCTGCACAACACAGAGCAAAGCTGTTGGTTCAACATCCGAAGTATCATCAATTTCTGTCAGGCTTACGGCATCAATATAGTAGTATGCAAAAAAACGTGTATCATTTACAATCAATGGCGAATTTCTCTGAATTTTACTTTGAGATACTGCCAGATAATTTCCAATAGTCAGATATATTTCTCCACCTTCAGCAGTATATACAGCCGATAGTTTCTTCCAGCCTGAAACAGAATCCATTATTGAATCCTGATGAAGCATGAGCTGGGGAGAAAATTCATAATAATCATAATAATCCTGAAACACCGGTTTTTCAGCAGAAAAATACACCCCTATGCCGTTGGATTTGATTCCGGAATTCTGAGCAAACGCATAATACATGGTAAAAAGATAGTTTCTCCCTTTCACCAGCGGCTGTTGCAAAAAACCTGTAATATGTTCAGAATACGTAGATGAATAAGGATACGTTTCTGCATCAACACGAAGTATTAGTCCTATGTATCCATCCCCGATATATGGTTCAGTTGATCCTGCAAAATTATCGGGAATACCCACATCAGAATTCTGACTACAACGGTGAAAAAAATCAGGGGTTGATTTATTAATTGCAATCCAGCCCGGCAAGAAGTCTTT
>CAYRXH010000163.1:0-2920 GCA_964428185.1 uncultured Bacteroidales bacterium | reverse complement strand
TATGAACAACAATTTATTAAATGAAATTTCAGTAGTCATCCCCGTATATGGATGCAGTACATCAATTATTGAATTGTCAAAACGACTGGAGAACTCTTTGTCGAGCATAACAAAAAATTATGAGATTATTTATGTAAATGATGGTAGCAAAGATGATGCTTGGTCAGTAATTGAAGAATTGTGCAAACACTCCATTAGAAATAAAGGAATAAATCTATCAAGAAATTTCGGTCAACATCACGCTATTCATGCAGGATTGGAACATAGCAACGGGAATTGGGTTGTTGTCATGGATTGTGATTTACAAGATCAGCCTGAAAACATTATCCATTTTTATAACAAAGCACAAGAAGGTTTTGACGTAGTTCAGGGAAGGAGAAATAAAAGGAATGATAATTTCCTTCGAAGAATTGCATCAAAGCTGTATTACAAGTTTCTATCATTCATGACAGAAACAAAGCAAGATAGTACAATTGCTAACTTTGGCATCTATAAAAGAAATGTGATTACTGCCATTTGCCAAATGAAAGACAATATTCGGTATTTTCCGGCTATGGTCCAGTGGGTAGGATTTAGTTCAACAACGATAAACATTGATCATGGAAAACGAGAAACAGGAAAATCAAGTTATTCTCTTCGTAAACTTTTTAGGTTAGGGATGGATGTTACAATTTCATTTTCAGAAAAACCCTTAAAATTAGCAGTAAAAACTGGTTTGTTATTCTCATTTGCATCAATCTTATTTGCAATATACAATATTATTAAATATATTAACGGTGAAATCTTAGTTAGTGGGTGGACAACAATTATAGTTTCAATTTGGTTTCTTTCTGGCATTATAATATTTCTTATTGGAATTTTAGGCCTATATGTTAGTAGAATATTTGACAAAGTAAAAGACAGACCTTTATATATAATTAAAGAAAAATGCAACCTATAAAAATTTGCTATTTGCCATGGGATTCTGACTTTTTTAAAAAAAAAATTGGCAAAGTAATTATTCCAAACAAATTTGATTACAATATTTGTAATACTATTTATGAAACTGCTAAAGCTCTTAAATACAATTTATTATATGTTTTTAGTGCCGTAGATCTAAAAAAAATTGTCGAAAAGGTTTCATATCATGATAATAAAATTATTTTTAAAAAAGAAATTTCAGCCCATCCAATTTCTGATTCTCTGATTAGTGAGTTTACTGAATTAACACCAACACCTGAGATGATTGATCTGGCATTGCTTAGTGGGAAATATTCAAGATTTAACTTAGATAAGGAATTTTCAAAGAATGATTTTTTTTTACTCTATAAAACCTGGATAGAAAAATCTGTTAATAAAACTATAGCAGATAAAGTGTATATTGCTACATTAAATGAAAAAATTGTTGGACTTGTAACATGTAAGAATAATTCATGTTCTACAAAAATTGGATTATTAGCTGTAAATCATGAGTTTAATGGCAAAGGTATTGGAAAAAAATTAGTTGAATCATGTGCAAATTTTGCTATTTATTCTAATCATAAATTTCTAACTGTCGAAACACAATTTATAAACCAGGATGCTATGTCCTTCTACACAAAGGCAGGTTTCATTCAAACAGAAAGCATCCATATTTATCATTTAAAAATATGATCCCATATAATAAGCCGTACATTACTGGAAACGAAAAAAAGTACATAGACCAAGCAGTTAAGCTTGGTAAATTATCTGGAAATGGCCATTTTACTCAACTATGTCAAAGTTACTTAGAGAAAATTACTGGTTCAAATAAGACTTTATTAACCACATCATGCACAGATGCTCTTGAAATGGCAGCCATATTGTGTAATATTCAACCGGGTGATGAAGTTATTGTTCCTAGTTATACTTTTGTATCAAGTGCATTAGCTTTTGTTAGACAAGGGGCAAAAATTGTGTTTGCCGACAGCCGAACAGATCATCCTGGTATTGACGAAAGTAAAATTGAAGAATTGATCAATCCTCGAACCAAAGCAATAGTTGTAGTTCATTATGCAGGCATTTCATGCAATATGGATTTAATTATGAAACTTGCTGACATTTACAGTTTGTATGTGATTGAAGATGCTGCTCAGGGGATTGACAGTTATTATATTAATAAACAAGGCACAAAAAAACATCTTGGCAGTATTGGTCATTTAGGGTGTTTTTCTTTTCATGAAACAAAAAATATTCATTGTGGAGAAGGCGGTATGCTTGCAATCAATGACCCATCAATGATAAAAAGAGCTGAAATCATTTGGGAAAAAGGCACGAACCGTGCAGAATTTTTCAGAGGAGAAATCAATAAATATGGGTGGGTTGACACTGGCTCATCTTTTCTTCCTTCAGAAATTTTGTCTGCTTTTTTGTTTGCACAATTGGAAAACTTGGATGATATTCAAAGGAAAAGAAGGGAAAACTGGCAACACTATTATGATAACCTTACTTTGCTAAGCAATCTCAATCAACTGAAACTCCCTTTTATACCTGAGTATGCAACAAACAATGCTCACATGTTTTACATTATTTGCAATTCCCTTTCTCAAAGAGATCATATAATTGCCAGCCTTAGAAAACATTCTGTAATGGCAGTTTTTCACTACCAAAGTTTACACAAAAGTGAATATTATAAGAATAAACATGATGGTAGAATATTAGAACAAACAGATAGATACAGTGAATGCCTTTTGAGATTACCTTTGTATCCTGATCTTAAAGAAAAAGATATTATCCTGATTACTGATATAATAAAAACAATTATTTAGTAAACATGAATTGGTTCTCCCTGTTGATCATATTATTTTCCCTTATTCTATGTTATTTAATCGGACATGTATTCAGGGCAGTAATATTCAAAGAGTATTCCAGCAACAAATTCTTCAACGTTTTTGTAAATCTTTTAATTGGGTTTATTAGTATA
>CAYRXH010000162.1:0-2957 GCA_964428185.1 uncultured Bacteroidales bacterium | reverse complement strand
TACTACTTGCTACTTTTTTTTTATTTGTTTGTGTGTAAATTAAAATTTTCATGTAAATTTGCTTTACAATTACTGATGCATGTTGTGTAGTTTTATCTTTTTGATGGTTGTTCTTTATATCATAAAGTTTATCTTTATTATTTTATTTATAGGCAGTATTAGTAATCTTTTCAGAAATCGTCAGTCTTCAGCCTCAAATCGTGATCGTTGAGACCTTACAAAAACAACATCATGATATGCTTCACAAAGTTCTTGTAGAGTCATTTTATTCATCGTTTCGTTTGAATATTTGCAATAGTATCTCAGATTGGCTCGAATGACCCTGTGTGCATAAGATAAAAGCCTTACCCGATCCAGAGCCTCCGAGCCAACAGGTTTTTTTATCGCAGTAAGGCTTAAAGCTCCTCCAGCTCACCTTCCACCTTTTTAATAATGCCCCCAAGCCAGTCAAATAAACCCATTCTGTATGCATCATTTGTTTTAAATACAGGATCACCTTCAACCCATGTGTTTTCAACCAAATATGAATCAAACTTAATTGAACTACCTCCACTGGCAGTTCTGCATGCATCTAATATCTGTAGTGTTGGGGTTTTTAATATGCAATATTTTCCATCTACAGATTTGTATAGAAAAACATTTCCATACTGGGCCTTCCATTCTGCAATTTTTTCTACTGTTACTCCTTTCGGCAATACTTTGCTCATATCATATTGTTTATTTCGTTAACACTTTCCCGATTACCAACGGAAGTTCAACCTCTCCTTTTGTATCTCCCTGTTTCCAGTCGCGGCTGTTTTCGAGAAATTCCACATACTTGAGAGTTTCGGTTTTGATAGGACCGGTTTCGGGTTGATAGCTGATCACCACATTGAATGGCAATGCATCATCAAGATGCCCTGATGGAATGGCAGCTTCAATGGCTGCAATTTCATCAACATGAAGCGTAATGCTTCCTTCATATTCGATGTTGCCGTAACCACGTCCAACAGGCTCGGCTCCTGCTCCATAAATGTTTTCCTTTGTGCGTTTTCTCTTCCATGAGACTGCTGTTATTCCTGTAACAATCACTCCCATTACAACCACGACAAGATCAGCCCAGCCGTATGTTCTTCCGTTGATCATTGGTGTTCCGTTTGGCATTTTATTTCCTCCTAATTGTTTTTAAATGACTATTGAAGTGATGTTGTAAAACTGATTTTGACTGCGAATGCTCGGGCAATACCTACAGGTACATTCTTAATCACAACGTTGATGGTCCCTGTGGATAAAACATCTTGATCAGGATCTACAAAGGCCTGGTAGCCGCTCAATTCTCTGTCGCGCTCCATTTGTTCCAAGGCATCATTGGCCAAGGATTCAAAAAAAGAACACATCTCCGGGGCAAGCTTGCCTGTTGCAGGATCAACATAAACAGGCTTCCCTGTTGAAGGCAATATCCTCAAATAAGTTTCACGAATGGCCTTGTCTATTGTGCGTTCATTTTCGATGTATGCATAATCTGATGAGGCCTCAGTACAAGTGTGTGAATTGTTAAAATAGCTACCTGATGTCATCGGGTAGTATCTGAAGAAAATGTACCTTTTAGTTTCTAGTGCTTCCAAAGTCGCCTCGTCTGTTTCTCTCACAAGATCTCCATTGGGGAATGCCAGTTCCTGAAGCTGTCCGCTCACAGGATCTGCCACATTGAATTTTTCAACCCATAAAATTGATTCATGTACGGCTGCTTTTGCCATCGCACCGAGCAATGTACCCAGCGCGGGTACGCCATAAGTAACTCCCGGTCCAGAAGCGGAACATCCGACCATAATTGATACGTTGGGACAATCGTCATCAGGTATAATCACAGGAAGAGAGGCAAGAGCCGTTGCACTAAAGTCAAAAGTTGTCACTATGGAGGCGGGCATTTTATTGGCTAACATTGTGTCAGCATAAGCTTGCAGGCCTGTAATTTTGTTGATATTAAAAGCTGTAGCAAAGAGATCAACAGCAAACATTCGAATTTCTCCGTTTACTGCTCTCTGCAGATCATAGAGCTTGGTTTCATCAGCTGAAAAAGCAATGTACAGTTTAGCACCGGGTGCCATTCTGAAAAATTCGCTAATATGGTAGTGATGCACACCATATGTAAGAGAATCAGCTACAATATCAACAGCTTCAGCATCGGCCAGACTGTTAACTTGCTTGTACAGATCCCCAGCCCAACTTCCGGGTGCGGCCCCGATAAAATATAAACATGATACATGATCCATACCCGGGTTGCGTCTGTTAAGACCACCTGATCCCTTGGTAAATGTTACATTTGGCAATCCCATAATTATTGTTTTTTAGTTTTGTTACTTTTTGTGGTTCCGGATTTCTTATCTTCAGTGAAGATTGAATCACGCGTATACTCATCATATTTGATTTTGCGACGTTCACAGTGTTTTTTTGCCTGTTGTTCGGTAGAAAACGCATTGCGATTATCACAAATATAAACTGCTGTTAGCTTTGGATTGGCTTTCAACAGACTTTCGGCTAATTTCTCGAATTTTTTCATTTTTTTATTCTTTTGTAAATAACTAAACTTAGTATCAACAGTGTGGCAGAAAACAATGCTGTCGCTATTTGTCCACCTGGTGAAAAAAAATATCCTTTTTCTTTTTTTACTGGTTCCGGCTTAAATTCGTGTTTAATTACCTCAAGATATAACGTGTCTCTAATCACCACAGAGTCACATTCAGCTTTCATGTGCAACAAATTTGAATATTGGTCTTTCCAGTACTGGATAGTTGCGCGTCCTGATTCAGCTTCATATATTTGCCCATGAATAAGATATTGTATAGAATCTATGTGCACACGGGTTATAACAGAATCTTTCGGTATGATATGTTCAATATACACTTCAACTGTGTCAACACTTGTTTGACCGAATTTACGCATGCAGCGGTCATAAGACGTGCATGCGCTTCCTGCCA
>CAYRXH010000161.1:0-2972 GCA_964428185.1 uncultured Bacteroidales bacterium | reverse complement strand
AAAGTGCCGGGATATTTGTGAACAGCAAGATTAAATTCTGCACCGTGCTGAATGATTGTTTCATCCATTGAGGATAACAGCACATGCCTTTGATTGTCAATTCCAGGTTGAGGAACGACAATCAGACCATGATACTTCCGAGTATTACAAAAATTCAGGGTTGTACACGAATATGTCCCGGAACGGTTGGTACGCAGCAGCTCTTTGGTCAAAGTATATTCAAGATTGACAAGCTGACTTTTATCAAGTTTGATATAGGACATGGGTGTTGAATTTTTTTGCAAAATTACTCAAAATTGAGGAAAAAAAGTAAGAGAATCGGGTTTAATTATAAAAATTTACAAAATATTGTGATTAATTTAATAAAAATACAATATGAATAATGAAAACTTTAAATCAAATAATAAATTTTAAAAAAAATGGACCTGATAATTTTTTAAAGCAGCAACATTTCGTCATCTATATTAAATCCCACATCACCAAATCGCTCAATGATAGCATTGATCACATCATTTTTCAGACTTACAGGATCGGAAGTGGCTCAGCAAATTGGATGATTTCCATCCTCACATTCAATACTGCAATGAATAGACTGTGTTTGCTGATTGGCTGAATAGGGGAGGATTCCTGAAGTGCTACTGATGAACCCACCGATATATAAATTTCACCAGTGCTAGGTGCTTACTCCGTACGCATCTTCCCAGCCGGTTCAGCCATAATAGGTTGACCACAGCCTGTTACCTGCTGAATCAAATTTCACCAACAAGGTAACATAACTTTCTCCACCATAAGAGTTTTGAAATCCACCCGAAGCAATGCACTAAGTACTTGATGTCACTCCTGCCAGATATACTTTGCCATCCTGATCCGTGGATATACAATAACTATAATCGTTGTTTCCGGCACCGCAATATGTTGATTACACTTTGTTTCCTCCGGAATCAAATATCACAAGAAATGCAACATAGGTGCCACCTCCGTAGATAGTGTCATATCCTCCTAAAGCAATCCCGTAAGTGCTGTTGGTATATTCTGCAATATATACGTTATTCTGTGAATCTGTTGCTGTAAAGCAGGCAAAATCATATAAAGTGCTTCCTCCAGATACTGCCGCTTTGGGCAATGACTGATGTTACATTTGCTGCAAGCAGTATGGTGATAAAAAAATATTTTCTTATGCTTGGGAATAATATTACAATAATAAACGAAAGGGATTTAATTTTTAAATAAAGCGATAAGATTAAACTCTGCAGTGCGATGGCGGTCCTTAAAGAATAGTGGTTTTATCGTTTATTCCTGATCAGTAACATTTCGGCTTTGCTGAAAATCTGTTCAGGCAATTGGTTCATCTCATTCACATAGATGCATCCGTAACTGAAACTGATTTTTTCAGGATAGTCATCGCTGTACAAGTGGAGTCTGATGTTTGATATACGTTCACTGATCTCCTGAATAATGATTTCAGCAGCAACAGAATCTGTCATTGGCAGGGCAATAATGAATTCGTCTCCCAGTTTGTATCTGCCAATCACTGTAGGGGAGGGGAACTGTTCTTTGATTACTTCCGCAATTGTCTTCAGAACCATATCCCCTCTCTCATATCCGTGCTTGTTGTATATCCGGAAATGATCAATGTCAAGTATAATGAGTGTGAATGGCGTGCGGCGTCTTATGAGTATTTTGATCTGTTTCCGGAATCCTCTGAAATTCAGAAGTGACGTGAGGGGATCGGTTTCTGACAAACGTTTGTAATACAGCATTCTGTTTAAAAAAATTACAACTACTGCAAGTGAAATCAGCAAAATTGCTGCCGGAATTAATTTTTGTTCAACCATTGAAGATACTCATTGAGATTGAAACAATGAACAATTATTTTCTTTTGCGCAGCGGAAATTCCTTTTTCTGCAGATAATCATATCTGAGATTGCGGCCGGGTTGATAACACAAAGCCATGATTGAATCCTGAGCTTCCTTGATAGTACTGTATTCAGCGAAATCAAGGGTTCTGATAATAGCTTCAAACACTCTGATTGCTCCCGAATGATCAGCCAGCAATATCCGTTTGCCCAGGTTTCTGTTCAGCAGATCCACAAATGAAAAGGCAATCCGCCAGTCGGCCTCAATCAGGGTTTCACCTTCAGGATAATGATAAAATCGGTTTTTGAACATTTTAGCTACTTTGTTTTGAATTTCGGGAGTAGGTTCCTTTCCACCGCTGTAAGCAATAACAGCTTTTTCAGCAATTTCCTTCTTGTTCAGGAAGGTCAGAGCTCCATACTTTTGAGAGTTGATTCCAAAGAGAGCATTGAAAGTCATATTAGTGTAACCGGCTTCTTGTAGGAAATAGCGGGCGGTCTGTTCAGTGTTTTCTGATTCACTTCCGTACACCTGAATGGGGGTATCCTTTGACCAAGACCAAAGAGGGAATCCGCTTCTATCGAGGATGTCAACGGCAATTTTAAAGTCTTTACCCAGTTCCCGGGCTGTTGCAATTCCGCTGTCATTGAGAAAATTGCTTCTGATTCCGGGAATACGGCGGTTGCTGCTCCATGTATCCCAGTAACCAGAACCCACAAACTCTGGGTTGTCGCCACCTGATTCGTGGACAGACTTTCCGTGTCTGATCATAATTACATGTGTCTGATTGAGAGGTACATATGCCTGGGGAAAGATTGGAATTGCTTTGCCATTGGGCAACCAGATGATGGACTCCTGCATGATCAGTCCGCTGCCGTCGTCAAGCATGCGACCTGCTGTTCTTCGTTTCCCATCGGGAGTGGTTGCCATATCATCAGCCAGTACCAGCTTTGTTCTGTATCTGGTCATAGAAGATCCGAAAGATGGAATATTCTGAGGACACAGAATGTCACTGAATCTGCTGATACTGAATATCTGAAGCAACAGACGTCTGAAACTGTCGTTTTTAATCAGACCGTTCCACGCAAGATACAACAGATGAGGATCACCGTTTG
>CAYRXH010000160.1:0-2981 GCA_964428185.1 uncultured Bacteroidales bacterium | reverse complement strand
TAATTATTTAATATGTATATAAAAACATGTTAAATCTTATTATTTTTTCGCTAAATAACCCATTTTGTCATAGTTATTTCACGAATTATATATAAATAATCTATTCAAAATTTTCGTTAATAGAATTTTTCTATATTTGTATATAATTTTTTCAACAATTACATTAAAAAAATTAAATCAATGAAAACACAATTACAGTGGTATTAAATTGCATTTTTCATCCCATTTTTTCTCAATGCTCAAACAAGGAACATCCTGCCAGAACAATTAGGAATTATCCCTTCATCAACAGGAGCAGTGATCTCCCCTTTAAAAACCCAGAAAATACTTAATGATTCAATTTATATGTATTATTATAATTCTATTTCAACCAACTGGGATCTGAATTTCAAAGAGTTCAACGAAAATAATCCGTGGTGTAATATTACTACCAAGCTTACATTGTCATTGGACATTATCCTCGGAGACTTTGAAAACAACACAAGACAAAGCTGGATTAACGGCCCCAGACAAAATACACTGATATTGATTTCCCAAAGCTGGGATGATGTTGGAAATGTATGGGTGAATTCTCAGAAATATATTTATGAGAATGACATCCATGGGAAAGTTAACAAAGTAACTACATTTCAGTGGGACAATATTCTCTTAGACTGGGAAAATGACTGGAGAGAGATATATGAATATGATGATTATGGAAAAATTATTTCCCGCAGAACAGATTTATGGTATGGAGGTTGTTTACTGTGGGTGCAGAATTCAAAAATTGAGTCTTCTGTGTAAACAACAATATTACTTCATATATTTACTATTCTTATGATCCCTCGTCAGAAGTATGGGAAGCAATTATGATGGCTTATTACTACTATGACGCATTACAATATCTTGTAAAAACTGAAAATTATATGATGAATAACAGCATTCCCGGACGGGAACTCTCAGGAATGACAGAAAACGTTAATGATTCAGTGGGTAATTGCTATCAGGAAACCTATTATTTTTGGGACAACATTACTTTTTCATTTGAATCTTCATCAAGAATTTTGCGAACATTTGATTCCATAAACTCTGTTGATACCATGACATATTATAGCTGGAACACCACACAATGGGATCCGCCTTTCAGATATGTGTATTTCAATACTGACGTAACCGGTTTTCAGGAAACTGACCACTCCCGGTCAACATTCACGGTTTTTCTGGTTCCCGCTGAAGACGAGTTATTTGTTGAGATTTATGATCCTGTCCAGATGTTTCTAAACGCAACAATTGTGAATGCCGCAGGTAATAAAATTGAAATATTTGAACTTAACCAAACAAACACAAAAATATATATATCCCAATACCATTCAGGGCTCTATATAATATTTCTTTCCGGAATTGAAAGTACTGAATCTCTGGAATTTATTAAACAGTAAGAACCAGGGATTATCTGATATACTGAACCATTATACGTATTTTTACCAATCCTGATGATCCTTCTGTATCTTCTATAGCAACACCCAAAATCATTCCGGAGTCAATAGCTTTCATTGCCACACCGGGAATACTTGAAGATGTAACAGGGTCGCCCCGTTTAATATCTCCATTTATATTTGAGAATTTTACATATGTCATTCCTGCTGTTTTAACAGGAACTTTATATTTTCTGGGATCATCCAGAATTTCAGGATTTTCATCGTAAAACACTCCCAACAAATAGGGTGAATATTCTTCATTTGACATTTCAAAATTTCGACCTCTGAAAGTGCCGATATCTGAAATTAAAACAGTCCCGTTTTCAAATAATTTATTATTTTCAACTTGAGCACATACAATTGACTGTGAAATGCTTAGCAAGAACAAAAAACCACAAAAAATTATTTTTGCTTTCATACATTTTAGACTTAATCAATAATAATTAAACTTCTGTGACAAAAATCCGGTAAGGTAGCTGGCCAGCAATAGACTGGTCCAGTGTACAGGCCATCTCTCCTCCATTGAACTGAAATTGTAGTAACCGCGCCTGCAGTTACAGGTACAGCAAGGTTCACAGCGCCATTAAAGGATGTAACCAACCCGTCTACGTCATCATAATCTTCGACCAAACAATTTGAGGCACCAACTGATACGCCGTTGCGCAATATACGAAAATCAACATATTGCATTGGATACCACATGGGATCAGCAAATGCAGAAAAAGTAAATAAAACATAAACTATATTATGAACAGGAGTAAATGTTATGGTCATTCCTGTCATATTAGTCCATGCAGCGGAGTTCAGTGTAATATCAGTTGTACCGTTCACTGCCTGATTATTTGTTCCGAAAGTATGCTGTGAGAGATTATCCCAAGTGGGCGGAACTCCTGCACCATGAGAAACCAATACCTGTCCGCTTGTTCCGGGATTATTATTTGGCATTAAAGCACCTGAAAACCTGACATTTCCTTCAACATGCAAACGTTCGGATGGTGCAGTAGTGGCAACACCAAGATTGTTGCTAAAATAACCTCTTCCTGTAAAATAACCGCCCCACTCACCTAAGCTTGCATCCTGAAAACCAAGTGCACCCCAGGCTGCAGGAGGATTGGATGTGGAAACTGCTCCAAAAACACCTCCGGAAGGGCCTTGACTATCATCATACCTATATCCTGCAACTCCAAAACGATAAGCATATCCCCAATACGTGTATCCCTGCACTGCATTTGAACTTGTCCCAACTCCATAACCGGTTCCGGGAACAGATCCTAATGAAAATCCGGAAATTGCATGCTGGTTGGCTGCAGATACTGTAACTGAAGAATAAATTCCTGTAGTACCTGTTGAACCATTCACAAACAATTGATATGCTGCATTTGGGTTTGTGTTTATTCCCACAAAACCCGTTGAAGAAATCCTCATTCTCTGCAAATTATTTGTCCGGAATACTATATCTTGTGCATCTATTGTTCCCAAAAAGTTGATTGCTGGGTTGGTTCCTGTATTTCCAAGCAACTGCCA
>CAYRXH010000159.1:0-3012 GCA_964428185.1 uncultured Bacteroidales bacterium | reverse complement strand
CTTTACTTTTTTTTCTTAGAGGAAATATACATATATTTATTTGAATATCAAAGAATTAATTTATAGAAGTCCTCTTAATTTTTTATTGTTTCCTCAGCATCATAAAACACCTGATGAACCTTTTGTCTGATTTTTAATCCGTTTATTCTGTGGTTATTAACATTTGGATGGACCCTGTTGGACAGGAACACAAACACAAGTTTTGAATTGGGATCAACCCAAACACAGCAACCGGTAAAACCCGTATGTCCATAGGTTTTGGGCGAAGCAGAGGGCGCCACAATATTTTTCATTCCCCATTTATCAAACCCCAATCCCCGACCAGTTTCTTCGTTGGTTTTTGTGAACAGTCTGATGATATTTTCAGATAGGTATCTTCTTCCTCCGTATTTGCCTCCGTTGAGGAGCATCTGAAACAGCACCCCCAGATCTTCGGCACATGCAAACAGTCCGGCATTGCCTGAAATGCCCCCAAGCATTGCCGCCGAAGGATCATGCACATGGCCGTGAATCACCTGCTTGCGCCAGGTTATGTCGTTTTCAGTGGGAGCAATTCTGCTGAGCGGAACCCTGTTTTGTATTGGCTGATACATGATATTTCTCAAACCCAGCGGAGAATAGAACTCCTTCTGCATATATTTGTTCATATTACTTCTGTTGATGGTGTCAATGGTAATCTGAACCAGAATCATGTTCAGATCGGTGTATTGGCTGACTTTTCTTCCCGACACCCCGACTTCTTTGGTGCGTTGCCACAAACTATCCAGCCAGCGGTTTTTAAGATACATACCGTCAGCAACCTGCACCTGACTAGAATCTGTCTTTTTACTGCTGTAATACATTTCCCACACATCACGCCAGTTGATTGTTTTGGCAACAGTGTCGTTTTCACTTATGTTGTGCTCTTTCAGATAGTATTTTCTCATCTGAATAAACGGCAGGATTGGGAGGGTGGGAGAGATTCCTGAAAAATGCATCAGCATGTATCTTATAGGAACAGTAAAGATATTGAGCGAGGGTGTTGCTTTTGAGAAAATACTGTCAATGGTGACCAGAAGTGTGTCCTGAATTCTGAAGGTATCTTTTGGCAGCTTGCCCTGTTTGATCAGTTTTTTCAGATCAACTTTATTCAGATTCAGAGTGTCAATCACCACATTGGTGTCGGGTTTGATCCTGGTATAATTGATTTCGGTATTTCTGAAATACCTTCTGATGGGCTCATTCAGCGAGAGTTTTCCTCCGTCACACAGTCGCATGGCTGCAATGGTTGTGGCAGCAATTTTCGTAACAGAGGCAATATCATACAAATCAGTTTTCCGAACCTGAATTGATTTATCATAAGAATGCCAGCCGTAGGCTTTGTTGAAAATGACTTTTCCGTTCTTTGCAGCCCACACCTGGCAACCGGGAAATGCACCTCGATTAATGGCATCGCTGATGATGGAATCAATGGTGTTGTATAGAAATTCGCCATCAAGGCCGGCATCTTCAGGAAATGACTCCTTCAACCTGATAATTTCTGTTTTTGCGGACATGATGAATGGAGAATTATTTACATGAACAGGAATCCGACCCATTACATAAGTACTTCCGTTGATCAGATTGGCAACTGTTTTCTGAAATTCAGGAAGCGAACATCCTGCAAGAACATAGAAATCAAAAGCATCATGATAATGTCTGCAGTATATTGATGAAAAGTCAATCATGCCACAAGTGTGCTTTTCCTTCAGCTTCTGAAGTTGTGCCGGATTGAAAGAAAATCTGTTGGTTTTATCCTGAATAAACACAACAATCTTATTATCAGGAATTTGATCAATGAATTTATTGCATGATTCAGGATCTGTTTGAATGAATGAATACTTGTAGTTTTCATGAACGTCCTTCATCAAATCGTGGAAGAAAGGAATTTCACAGTGTTCAGCCTGCACAAAACTGATGTTTGAAACTGATACAAAAGGTAGTATTGATTGCTCATTCTTTACAAGACAGGCAATATGTTCGGCCACAGATAACTGTATTGATTTCCATGCAGTTGAAAATGGTTTAAGGGGTTGAACCGAGTGGCTCTGTTCAAATTCCTCATTCAGAAGTTTTGCAGCAATAATCTGTTTGATTTTTTTATCCAGAATGTCTTTGTCTGTATCGTATTGTTTACTGAGAAAATCAAAAACTTCACCTGCCTGTTCGGGAGAAACGAGAATCATCTGAGCCGGAGAGGCAATAAACCGGCTAATGTCCGTTTCATGCTGATAGGACATGATGCTGAGAGCCTGAGAGTTGATGATGTTGTCGGCAGTTCCCCATGCTGAAAAGCCAAATTCATTAATCATCATCATAAACAACTCATTACCAGGGAAGATCATTATTGAATCGCCGGTCTTAACAGACGAATTTCTGTTCTCAAAGATGATCCCTGCAGGACAGAAATTATCTGTACTGAATATTTTTTCAATTGAACTCACAAGTGCATTCAGGGAGGATAGAGAAGGTATTTGCAGCAGCAGGGAGTAAAACAGAGCAGGAATAAACACACAATTGACACCGTTTCCATACAGCAGATTTTTGTATGATTCTGAGAAAGAGGAAAAAAAGGCGGAATCACAGACAGCGCTGAACAGTTGCAATGGTGGGAGTTGTCCGGCATCACCTGTTGGGCTTTCCCATTGAATTGCGTATGTGAAAGGTGCTTTGCAGGTTGTTCTGAGTGAATCGGAGAACTGTTTATGATGGTCAAATGAAGGAGTCCTGATAAGACATGAACTGATGCCGTACTGGAGAAAGGCAGCATGAAGCAATTGAAAATCAGTGCTGTCTGCAATGTCTGCGGAAAGGAATAACATCATTCCGATTTTCTCCTGATCACTGAGTGAGCTCATGACTGAATCAATGGCCTGTTCAGAAACTGCAAATTCCTCTTTCACATGTTCAGCGTCTTTGGTATTTCTGAATATCAGGAGCCAGAGCAACAGAAAAACCATTATGACAGCAACAGGAATAATGATAAAATTTTTC
>CAYRXH010000158.1:0-3047 GCA_964428185.1 uncultured Bacteroidales bacterium | reverse complement strand
TGCATTGGAAAGTAAGACGATTTTGAGCTTTCATCAGAACTTCTCAAACACCCCAAGTCCGAACAAAGCAAAATCATATTTCACAGGATCCTCAGCATCGAAAGTTCTTAGTGTTGCCATCAACTCATCAACCGCCTGCCTGTCATTTTGATTTCTGCGGATGAGTCCCAGTTTTCTTGCTACATTTCCTGAATGAAGATCCAGAGGACATATCAGAGCCGATGCAGGAATTCCGTTCCAGATTCCGAAATCAATCCCCGACAAATCCTTACGAACCATCCAGCGAAGAAACATGTTTATTCTTTTGCAGGAAGAACCACTCATTGGGGATGAAAAATGCTTTTCAGTTCTTTGGAGATGAGGCAGTGAAAAAAAGATGTTGCGTGCATCCGAAATTGCATCCCAAACTGATCCCTTTTGAAGATATCCTGTAGTAAAAGTGTGTTCAAGACCATGATGTATTTTGTAAATATTCCTCAATGCTGTGATATAATACTCAAGATCACACCCACGAAAGGTTCTGTAATAATAATTATGTAGTTCTTCCAGCTCCGTCTCACCTGCATTCATCACAAAATCAAAAGGCGAATGAGCCATTCGTTCCATCAGTTGCACGGCAGCTTGTATGATTGCTTTTCTGTTTCCCCAGGCAAGTGTTGCGGTTAAAAAACCTGATATTTCTATATCTTCTTTTTTGGAGAACAAATGGGGCACTGATACAGGATCGCTTTCAATAAAATCAAAAGTATTGAACTGAAGTACTTTATGGTCAAGAAATTCTTTAAGTTCACTCAGGTTCATGGGAAAAAATAAAGCCGGTGATGAATAACATACCGGCTTTTAAATTATTTTCTAAGTTTAATAAAACAGAATTTTATTGTCTTTCACATCGGCAACTTTCAGCAGAGCATTGTAAACATCATAGTTCACCCTGTTCTGGAAAAAGCCCAGCTGATTAAAAAGAACCATTGAATAATCTTCGGTAGCGGGCGGAGGAGCAATCTGTGTTACCTGCACAACAAAAATTCCAGCCTCACCTCTGATTGTACGTGAAATTTTTCCGGGTTCTGTTCCGAAAATTGTACCCACAACTTTGGGTTCAGGACCAATCATTGGAACATTGGGTGATGCAAAGCTTACCATGTCAACAGTATCTACAGGAATATTGAGTTTTCCTGCAATTTCTTCAATTGAAGCAGATCCGACTTTGGCAGCATTCATCTGCTCATAAAGCATATCTGCTTTCTTTTCCTTGATAACAAATGGCTTGATAAAGTCTTTCACCTGCTCAAGAGGGGCAATTCCCTTATTTCGTACCTGCCTGACAAGCACAACAACATTTTTATTTTCTGCAGTCAGCTCATAAACCTGTGATACAGTTCCGTCAACAATTTCATCGCCGAATGACCAGCGGATAATCTCACGGCCTTCTTCAACGCCGGGTAAAGAAAAATCTGAAGTTCTGGAATATTCACTTGTTCTCAGCACATATCCACTGTCCTGAACAGCTTTATCAAATGCTTCGGCAGTGGTATTTTCACCGGCAAATCTGCTTGCTTCTGTAAATATTTTCTGACGTGTTTCAGAACTGGCTTCAATAGTAAATTTCAACATAGCTATTTTCACCTTAGGCTGAACAGCTTTTTTCCCTGTGAGGTGAACGATATGAAAACCAAATGGAGATTCAACAACAAAATAGTCTCCTGCGTGGGCTTTAACACATGCATCATTAAATTCGGGAACCATCATTCCGTCAGCAAACCAGCCAAGATAGCCTCCGTTTTGCTGTGCTGACTGATCTGTAGAAAACTGCAGAGCAGTCTGTGCAAAGAATGTACTGTCTTTTCCCTTCACCACAAGAAGCAAACTATCTGCTTCAGCCTTGGCCTGTTCTTTGGTTTTGGTGAGAGCAGGATCAGCTCTGAAAGCACCTTGAAATGCAATCAGAATATGAGAGGCTTTCATTGAATCGGCACGTTCTTCTCTTGCCAGCAATTTCATCATAAAATAACTGTTGCTTTCAGCATAGGGACCAATCATTGAACCGATGGGCGTTGTAAATATTGTATCAGCCTGAGCAGGAATATCAGTTCGTTTGAGAAAATTTGTGTCTGCATCAAAATCAAGATCTGATTTCAACCCAGCATACATGAAGTTTTCATTAATGTCTTCAGCAGGAATAGCTGCAAACTCCTGATAAAACTGATCAACCAGCTTCATCCCCTCTTCAAGATCAGTATCACTGGGGTGAATTTCAAAAATGACATAATCAATCCAGCGAGATTCTTCCTGATCATATTCATGTTTGTGCTTATTGTAATAATCTTCATAGTCCTGATCTGTCAGGGTGATTTTACCATCAGGAATTGATGAGTACTTCAGCTGAATAATTTTTGCTTCGGCCATGGTTCCCTGTTTTTCATACATAGACACCGCCATCGCCTTGGGAACAAAGTAGGATTTCTTGATTAATGTAGTATATTTTTCAAAAAAGCGTTCTTCCTTCATGATCTTTTCAAGAGTGTACCATTGCTGCTGCTGGGCTGCTTCCATGGTTTCAAGATTCTGAAGATAGTTGATCACATTGGCAGGATTAAACTGCCCTGTCTGAGGGTCTGTAAAATTCTGTCGTATAATCGGATGAATGTTCACACCGGTCATCATATCATACATTTCAGCTTCAGATACTCTCAATCCGATCTTTTCATACTGAAGTCCAAGGATGGTCTGCCTGATCATCTCATTAAACACCTCTTCACGGATCTGAAATGCCATTGCAGAATTGATGTTTTCTCCATACTGCATCTTATACATTTCAAACTGTTCATTCAATCTGTTTTCCCAGTCAACAGCTGTAATTTTTTCACCGTCAACGATGGCAAGTTCGTACTGTTTAGGACGACCTCCACGATTTCCACCTAAGAAATCACTGAGAACGAATAATACAAGCGCCCCTCCGATGATGATCAACAGCAATGTTGAATGTTTGCGGATTTTACCTATTGTAGCCATAGAATACTTTTGGAGTTAAAAATTTAGTGTGCAAA
>CAYRXH010000157.1:0-3134 GCA_964428185.1 uncultured Bacteroidales bacterium | reverse complement strand
AATATTATTTCTGACAAGTACGGATAGTCAAAAAAGTTAAAACGATAATTTCTAAAAGCTGAATTCAAGTTATAAATGCAACTTTTTGTTTTGACAAACTTATTGATAAAAATTCAATTGGCGACAAAAATCCCAATTTTTTTCTGGGTCTGTTACTTAACTTGTGTTGAACATATTCAACCCAAATCCCTCATTGGAATTATTTGATAGTTATTTCTTTGTCGGTAGAATCTAAATGTAATGCTTTCATAACTAGTAAGAAAATCTTACAGCAAAAAAACAAAATTTTTTAATAGATATATAGCATCAAAACCATTGACAATCAAAATGTTACAAATATTATTTTCTAATGACGGTCATTAGAAATAATGAGTCTAATGACGGATTTGGGATAATATGATCATACTTCTTTGTAATGTAGTGTAATCTATAAAGATCTTCAATTTCTTCTTTGAAATTGGTTTGATAATTTTTTATCTTTTCTTCTTCCATATGCAAATTTTTAAAGTAAATAGTATTGGTTTTGGGGTTTTGCTAGCTCTCCCATGAGTTGCCATTTAAAATTTGATAAAAGTTAAGGAATTATTACTTCCATCAAATTTGCTTATTCCGGACAAATTTTGCCAGTGATTCCGGAGCAAATGTTGCCACCTTTTTTGCGATGAACATCACACTAATTTCAAGAAACATTTTTAGCAAAATTAGCAAAAAAATTAATTAGAAGATTAAAAGATTTAGCCAAAGGCTTCCCTTTGGGAGAAGATTCACAGATTACTTGATGGAATTGTGCATGTGATTGGTGATTTGTAGATTTGTGATTTATAATTCGCCTATCGGTAATTAGTAGATGATTGATTTTGAATGGTAAAAAAAACTTCAAAATTCGTTATTCTACATTTCCCGAGCCAAGGGCTTCCACATGGGAAAAGGATTACTATGTGAGAAAATATTTCCTTATACCTTATACCTCTATCCCCCTTTCAGTATTTGCTCAAACATCCTGCTTCCGGTTTCTATGAGGCTGTCGGGGAAATCATATTCACTGCTGTGCAGGGGCGGGCAGTTGAGTCCTGCACCCAGTCCGAACATGGCACATGGAAACTGTGCGGCAAATTCTCCAAAATCTTCGCCCCAGCTGAAGGGCACTTCCGGTTCAATGGTTTGCAGTTTCATGGTTTCTGATGCCTGCATAATCATCGATACACAGTCTGAATCATTCTCCACAGCTCTGAAAGGCTCTTCCAATGAGATGCTGATGCTGAGTCCTTTGCATTTTTTCTCAAGGCCTTGAAGCATCTGTTCGATCATCTGAATTTTTTTGCTGAGAAGCTCATGACTGTGTGCCCTGACAGTGAAGGCAGCGTTTGCCTGAGCTGCAGAAGTGCCAAACGCCCTTTCGCCCATGCTGATCCACACGGGTGTTGAAAGGAAATATTCTGTACTTTCATAAGATGAAAGTTGCTGCATGAATTGAATGAGCTGCGCCAGGGCAGAAGCGGGGCTGATACCTTTGTGAGGTTCTGCAGCGTGTGCTGTTTTTCCGATCAAACTGATGACAGGAGTGACCACAGAGGATGAAAATATGCCCTTTCTGCAGATGATACTGTGTTCGGGATAGCCCGGAAGATTGTGTAGGGCAAACCCTCTGTCCGGCTTGAATTTGCTGAGAATTTCCGATTTGATGATGTCCGCAGCACCGGTGCCTGTCTCTTCTGCCGATTGAAACAAAAGCAGTGCTTTGCCCGGAAAATTTCTGTCTCTGCTGATTGTTTGCGCAAAGGCAAGCATGATGGCAATATGCCCGTCATGGCCACACAGATGTGCTGAGGATGCTCCCGAAGGAATTGCATCCAGTTCGCAGCGGAACAATGTACTGTTCCCCGGCCTGTTCCCGACTACCACTGCCAGCACCGAATGGTTTGAAAATCCCCTGTGAAGTTCCTTGATGCCAAGCCCGGTAAGAATTTCACAGACCAGTGCTGATGTGTTCTCTTCATGTCCTGAGCCTTCGGACAGATGGTTCAGTTGTTTTCTGATTTCTGGTAATGTGTTCATGTGATTATTTCATGTCTCCAATTTGCGATGGTAACAAAGTTGAATAGAGAGCAGCAACGAGATTGAGCCAAAACATCCGATCTTTGACTATTTAGTGTGCTCACCGATGTTTTTGAATATTTTGAGAAGATGATTTCTTGTTTTACGCAGTGTGCAATGCCAATGTGTTTGTAGTTCATTCTCCGTGAAAATTCAATAATTTTTTCAACGAGTGTATGTCTCATATAAAATTTAGCTTTAAGTTAAAAAGACACTTTCATCAATCTTTGATTTTCATCTTTGCTGAGTTCCTGAACGGAAAATGGGACAGCATTTCTTGTTTCTATGTGATGAGTGCATTCGTTTCCTTGGTAGCATGCGCATTGTTTGCAATCTGAACAATCGGCCATGATGATTTTTTCACAAAGGTAGAAAAATCATAGAAACATGTCATTGACAGATGATATGAAATGTCAGAACAAAAAACTGAATTGAGGTGTTTACACTTTAAGAATTCTTTCGATTGAGGGGAAAACACTCTTTTTGTATATAATGTATATTCCGAAATTTGCATTATTCAATTTTTAAAGAAAAAAAATATGAATCAGTATGCAATTAAATCTTTTTTGTCTGCAATAATTATGTTGTATGTTTTTGGTCTGTATTCACAGAGCCTGAGCCCTGAATATTCTATTGCCGATGACCGCCATATTTTGCTGCACGAAGGCTATTTTTATGATGCCGGTGGAAATGAGGGAGGTGCAGGACTGGAGGAATATATTACCACCTTGCATGCTGAAGTGGGCTATCTGTCCATCTACTTTGAATATATTGATTTGCCTGAGGGAGCAGAACTGTGGATTTTTCAGGGAAAATCTGTTGAAGACGAACCCATTGCCGTTGCTTTTAAGGGCGATAAGCTTCCTGTGATAGAAGGTCCTCATCTGACATTCTGGTATAAACCTCCTGTGACATACAAGGGCATGGATGCTCCCGGATGGAAAGCAGTAGTGAGAGAACATTACGACTATAATAGTGAAACCAGGGTAACCTATCCCGAAAGTGACTGTCCGTTTGCTATCCCATTGTGTAACAATACA
>CAYRXH010000156.1:0-3175 GCA_964428185.1 uncultured Bacteroidales bacterium | reverse complement strand
GATGCCATTGTCACAGGATTTCTGGGACGTTTTACACTGATGAAAGGACATTATGAATTTTTCGATGCCGCAAAAATTCTGCTTGAACAACATCCTCTTCTGAATCTGATCTTCCTTGTGGCCGGCGGTGACAGTTATGGTGAAGAAGAATTCGGACAGCAAGCTCGTGAATATGGAATCCGTCTGCTGGGAAAAGATCGCCTGATTTTTTCCGGCGATGTATCTGATACTCCTTCCATATATGCTGCCATGGATATCTTTGCTTTTCCTTCTCACGAAGAATCTTTTGGCAATGTGCTGTGTGAAGCCGCGGCAATGAAAATTCCTTCAGTGGCATCCAACAGCGGCGGTGTTCCCGATATTGTCATCCATCATCAGACCGGAATCCTCGTGCCTCCAAAAAACAGCAAAGCTCTGGCTGATGGTATTTCATTCTATATCTCCAATTCTAAAACAAGAAAAGAACACGGAAAGAATGCTTCAGTATTTGTCAGGGAAAAATTTGAAGAAAACAAACAAGTGCAGATGCTTGAAACAATATACTCAGACCTTGTGAGGGAAAATTCTCTGTAACAGATTGGCTTTACTTATCAATCCGGAATTCTCACAAGCCGGATATTCAAATACATAGTATCTGAAAGCCCCGCTTTGTCTGTCAGCACCACTTTGCAGTGATACATCCCGTCATCATAGGGTATATCACAACAATCTGCTTCAGGAATCCAGATGAGAGAGTTTGATAAAAATTCCGTTTTCCCGGAAGAAATCTGAAAGGTATTCACATAGTAAAACGGATAAATAGGAGTTTTTGAAGTATCGGCAAAACATTCGGTGCCTATACCATCATGTGAATGAAGGTCAAAATTATGATGAATTTCAATACTGAACCATGCAAGTTCCTGATTGTCTGAAAATTTCAGTTGAATTGCATGCGTTTCCCCGAGCACCAGTGTGTCACACTGGGCAGGAAACGATGAAGCCCAGTCAGAATGAATAAGCGGTGGCTCGTTATCTTTGACATCCTTTTTGCAGGCTGATATCATGCAAATCAGAATAATGATAAAAACAACCGGATGTTTGAATGTATTCATATCATTGCAAAGATAAATGATTCTGATAAAACCCATAATTCAATTTCGAATATATTCTGACTGTATCATTTTTATCTATATTTGCAATGGTTTGGTGCAGCAACAAGTGTGTGTCACCGAATCAAGTAAAGAACCCTATTGCCCTGATTATCAAGCCATTGTAATACCCATCGGTTTATGATTATTTCAATCCTTGACTGGATTATCATTATTGTGTATCTTCTGATCAGCATCGGCATCAGTCTGTATTTTTCAAAAAAAGCAGGCCGCAGCACGGGCAATTTTTTTCTGAGCGGCCGCAATCTGCCATGGTATATTGCGGGTACCAGTATGGTGGCAACCACATTTGCAGCTGATACTCCGCTAGCAGTTACCGAACTGGTTTCTCAAAGCGGAATTGCCGGCAACTGGCTGTGGTGGAACATGTTGTTTGGTGGAATGATCACTGTGTTTTTCTTTGCCCGCCTGTGGAGGCGTGCAGACATTCTCACCGATGCCGAATTTGTTTCTATCCGGTATTCGGGCAGAGAAGCTTTCTTTTTGAGAGGTTTAAGAGCAATTTACATCGGAATCCTGATGAATACCATTGTTATTGGCTGGGTCAATCTGGCAATGGTAAAAATTTTTCAGGTTATTTTTCCCGATTTTCTGTTTTTCGGAGTGGAATCAATAAGTATTCTTGGGATGGAATTCTCTTCTCACTTGCTGCTTGTGGGTTCACTCCTGTTATTTGTTGCATTTTATACTTCACTTTCGGGATTGATGGGCGTTTCGGTCACCGACTCTGTTCAGTTTGTGATGGCAATGACAGGGAGTATTGTGCTTGCGGTGTTTGCAGTTCGTGAAGTTGGAGGCATTGAAGCCATGAAGGCAAATCTTGAGCATAGTAAATGGGTGTTTGAGTTTTTGCCATCGTTCAGGGAAAGTTCAGAACCACTGCTTGCAGGCTTAGGAGTACTGAAATTGTCTGTTACTGCTTTTGTTGCGTATCTTGGAGTGCAGTGGTGGTCGAGCTGGTATCCGGGTGCAGAACCCGGCGGTGGCGGTTATGTTGCTCAGCGCATGATGTCTGCCAAAAACGAAAAACACTCACTCTTTGCAACCCTCTGGTTTCAGATTGCTCATTTTGCCCTTCGGCCATGGCCATGGATACTGGTGGCACTTTCAACTCTGATTCTGTATCCTGCTGAAACCGACAGGGGGGCAACCTATGTGATGGTCATCCGCGATTATCTCCCCTCTGGAATTACCGGACTACTGCTTGCCGCATTTTTTGCTGCCTTCATGTCAACAATCGCTTCTCAAACGGTTTGGGGAACATCCTATATTGTCAACGACCTGTTCAAACCATTTATTAAACCAAAAGCAAGTGAAAAATATTACATAATGATTTCAAGAATCACTACTTATGTACTGATCATTTTTTCTCTGGTCGTAACAACTCAGTTTACCCGTATCAGCGATGCATGGAAATTTGTTATCGTTATGAGCACCGGTATTGGTCTTGTTTTGATTCTGAGATGGTTCTGGTGGCGAATCAACGCATGGTCCGAAATTTCTGCCATGCTTGCTCCCTATGCCATTTTTCCTGTTCTGAAATATGCGTTTGGGCTGGATCCCATTTCTGTCAACTTTGAGCAGTGTCTTTTGATCATTGTAGTGTGGTCAACTTCCGTATGGGTCGCTGTTACCTTGCTTACAAAACCTTCTGATGAATCTGTTCTGAAATCCTTCTATGCAAAAGTCCATCCCGGAGGACCCGGCTGGAAACGTTACAGAACAGTCTGCCCTGACATCAGGCCTGACAGCGGCTATGGCTATCTGTTCATCAACTGGATTCTGGGATGTGTGATGGTAATGGGGTTTCTTTTCGGGTTCGGCAAATTGCTGTTCCGCGAATACACATACGCTGTACTTTTTCTATGCATAGCTATCATTGCAGGACTCTCCATTATAAGAATCATGAAAATAATTGGCTGGAAAACCATAAAATAAAACCTTTCCGTAAAAAAAAACTTCAAACCCATGATCAATGGTGCTTCTTGGCACACAGACACCATTGCCTCTATGACAGCGGAGATTGC
>CAYRXH010000155.1:0-3218 GCA_964428185.1 uncultured Bacteroidales bacterium | reverse complement strand
ACCCTCATTGGTTTTTGAGACCAACGCGTCTACCAATTCCGCCACCCAGGCATCAACTCGTTGGGGATGCAAAACTAAGGTTTTTTTTTGAATTATTTTGGAGTCGGTTTTTTTTTTTCTAAGTTTGCACTTTGAAGTATTTTGAAGTTATGACTCCGTTGTATAGAGGTGATCCGAAAGTATATGAACATCTCAGGGAATTAATAATTCATTTCGATTATTATGAACACCCGCCTGCTCCAACTGTGGAAATAGCAATGCAATATTGGAAAGATTTGGATGCTCAGCATTGTAAAAATCTCTTCTTTAGAAACCACAAAGGGAATAAACATTTTCTTGTCATTCTTGATTGTCGCTATCAGTTGAATATCCGTGATTTGGAACAACGATTGAAGCAAGGAAAGCTGACATTGGCTTCTCCAGAACGAATGATAAAATATCTTGCCATCACTCCCGGAAGCGTATCTCCTTTCGGATTGATTCATGATACACAGAATCATGTGCATGTTTTTCTGGATCAGAATCTGAGAAAAGCAGATTCAATCAGTTTTCATCCAAATGATAATACGGCCTCACTGGTTATCTCTTTCGGCGATTTTATGAAATATCTTGAAACCTCCGGAAATACATTTGAATTCCTCGAACTTTATTAACAGTATAGATATTCAGGAGGTGGCTTTCTGATGTCTGGTTTTTTTGTATTTTTGTGTCAAAATATAATGAGTATGAAAAAATTTGCCATTATTCTTGCAGGATGCGGTGTATATGATGGTGCCGAAATACATGAGGCTGTATTGACCATGCTGGCTGCTTCCAAACTTGGGGTGATGTATCAGCTCTATGCTCCTGATGTTGAACAAATGCATGTAATTAATCATCTGACCGGCGAAGTGATGGATCAGAAGAGAAATGTACTATTTGAATCTGCCCGAATTGGCAGAGGAAATGTAAAGCCACTTACAGAGCTTGATCTTGGAAAATATGACGGAATAATTTTTCCAGGAGGATTTGGGGTTGCTAAAAATCTGTGTTCGTTCGCAGTGGATGGAGCAGAACTGAAAGTGCTTCCTGATCTTGAACGAATTGTAAATGAAGCACACAGTACCGGTAAACCCATCGGTGCACTTTGTATTTCTCCCGTTATGATTGTAAAAATTATCAATGGTGCCACAGTCACCATCGGTAGGGATCATGCCACAGCCGATACAATAAAAACGCTGGGCGGAAAACATGTGGAAACAGATAATACAGGAATTGTCATTGATGAACAGAATAAAATTGTAACAACACCATGTTATATGCTTGATAGCAGCATCGCGCAGATTGCACAGAGCACAGAATCTTTGGTGCGGGCAATGATCAATTTGTAGTGTCCTGAATTTTATTTTTTTTCTTCTACTTTTGCAGGAGAAAGAAAGCAATAATTATGGTATTTTCCTCACATGAAGTAAGGGTAGGTAAAATCAAAATTGGCGGAAATCAACCACTGGTATTGCAGTCAATGACCAATACAGATACTAATGCTGTTGATGAAACCGTAAAGCAATGTATAAAGATTGCTGAAGCAGGAGCAGATATTGTAAGGATTTCTGTAAAAAACAAGTCAGAACTTCAGTCTCTAAGAAATATTCATGCTGTAATACAAAAGATGGGGCTGTGTCTGCCTCTGATTGCAGATATTCATTTCAGTGCTTCGCTGGCTGTTGAAGCTGCTAGTGTTGTTGAAAAAGTACGAATAAATCCAGGTAATTTTTTAAAATCTGATGAAACTGTTTCTGACCAAACTTATTTTAAAGAAATACAAAAGAAACTTACACCGCTGATAGAAGCATGTGTTATAAATAACACAGCTATCAGAATTGGTACCAATCATGGCAGTTTGTCTGCACGGATCAAAAAGAAATTTGGCTCAGGTCCTCAGGCAATGGCTGAGGCAAGCATGGAATTTGTAAGAATACTGGCAGATATGGGGTTTAGCAATGCTGTATTATCTGTAAAAGCAAGTAATGCACTGGAAAATATAATTGCTACCAGGCTTCTGGCTGAAATGCAAATGAAGGAAGGATATTCCTATCCGCTTCATATCGGGGTTACAGAGGCTGGTCTTGGTTTCTCAGGAAGAATAAAATCTGCTGTTGGTATAGGAGCTCTGCTTGCCGACGGCATCGGAGATACCATTCGGGTTTCTCTCACCGAATCTCCGGAACATGAGATTGCTGTTGCCCGTCAGTTGTCAGAATTGTTTCATCCAGAAAAAAAAGAAAATGAAACTCTGGGTGCTTTTACAAGACTGCTCCCGATTGAAAAGAAAATTAGTGAATTTCAGATTATTGGTAGTCGCAAAGTTAAATGGTTACCCGGATTGCATCCTGATGTGTTTTCTGAAGAATTGGATACCCAGTCAGTGGCAATCATTGAAACAGGAAACAGGGACTGTCTGTATGAGTTCAGACATAAGTATGTTGAAATATTTAAAGACTTGAAAAAAAAGAGGGTGATCTGGAAACGGAATGTCACGTCAGATCGGATTCTTGACATGGGTTTTGCAGCCTCTTTGGGCAATCTGATTTCATGTGGAGTTTTGGATGGCTGTTGGGTAACTGGTGATGACAAAGCAGTTGTTGAGTCTATGAAGGTTTTATATGAAGTATTGCAGGTTTGTCATATTAGAAAATCACATGCTGAATTTATCAGTTGTCCTTCGTGCAACAGAACAAGTTTTGATATTATAAATCTTGCAGAAGAAGTGAGAAGCAGAACTTTTCATTTGAATGGATTAACAATAGCAGTCATGGGATGTATTGTAAACGGACCCGGGGAAATGGGAAGCGCTGATTATGGGTTGGTGGGCCACGGAAAGGGACTTCTTGCCCTTTACAAACAAGGAGTAATCATTGAAAAAGATATCCCGGAATCAGAAGCATGTAACAGATTGCTTAGAGAAATTGAAAAAGAAACAAAGTAGGGTTTTTAAGTGTTGCTTCGAGTGCCCGTGTCAGCTGGTGTATCGAGAAGTGATGTCCTGACCGGTCTCGAAGCGACAGTTCTGTGGTATATTCGAACTGACAGGTGGTAGTGAGGGTATTATTGGGTTGATATTTACACAACGCTGTTTCCCCAGATTGAGAATGTTGTCATACAGAGGGATTGAGGAACGAAAACTATTAGGCGATGCTATTTTTGATTTTTTTGAATTTTTCGCACTTGCCCCTTGCCCC
>CAYRXH010000154.1:0-3314 GCA_964428185.1 uncultured Bacteroidales bacterium | reverse complement strand
TTTTATCAATAAGTTTGTCAAAACAAAAAGTTGCATTTATAACTTGAATTCAGCTGAAATTATCCGGACAACATATATACCGGCTGACAAAAATGAAATATCAATAGCAAACTTATTTGAAAATTCCATTGTTTGAAATACAATATTATTATCAGAAGAACATACTATTACCTGATATTCATCCTCTGTCATATTTTTCGGTATTATTACATTAAAAATTCCACTTCCAGGATTGGGATAAATCACCAATTCCTCATCTGATATGTTTTTTGAGGAATCTAGCAATGCAGCCTCTTCTGTAAAAAAATTAAAGTTCTGCCAATGAAAGCTCAATAATAAGCTATCTACTGATGGATTTTCGTACAGCTTTAAATCGTAAGAATTCCGCTTTACAATAAAATAAACTATCGGACAGTTAGAATCGGCTGTTAAAACTGGCAAGGATATTTCAGGTTTTCCTGATTGAGTAACGTTTGAAATTTGCTGTCCTGTAAGAGCGTTAAATACTTTAATTGAATAGGTTTTTGATGGAGGAAAATCAATATAAATAGAGACAGAATAGTCCCATGGAACAAATACTATTGGATTTTCAATTCTTGCATATTTAACAATAAAATTTTGTATGTCACCAAGGGGATCATTATCCAATTCATAGCTCCATAAATATGAACGCAATTCTGCTAATGCTGTATTACAAAACATGCCGTTATAATTTAAGGGCATACTCTTTATATATGTTACAAAATTAAAAGTTCTGTTAAAAACCACCCCAATTGCAATATCTTCATATTGATTCTTGCTCTTTTGCCTGATTAGAGTATACCCTTCAATTACTTTTAAGGCATCTTCTTTATCCTTTCCTTTAATAACAAAGGGCGTATTTTCATTCGGCAATCCCAATTTTCCTGACACAAAATTCTCAGCATCAAAATCCACATTCCCTATTGTTGATTGAAACAGAAAGTTTGCCTGAGAATATAAGTCGGTGTAATTGTTTAGCATATTCATTATTGCTTATTTTTTTTCTCATAAGCGAGAGAGATAGAATAAAACAACTCCATTGAAAAATATCGTACTGAGGATCTTAGATCATGATTATTCGTACACAATAACGATAAATTATTAAACCCAAAACATAGGCCGTAACCCCAAAACACTTTGTCATCCTTTAATTGATATTTTGAGGATACAATAGGGCAAGTATAAAGATAAAAAAAATTAAATTCTCGATTATATAGATTTACTCCAAAATCACAATAAATATGTAAATCATCGAAATTTACTGTTTAAATTTAACAAAACCCTATCATTGAAGTATTGCAATCCATAATTCCAGCCAAAAAAGTTGTCGTTGTCATAGTATCTTACATTCCCAAGAAAAGAATATTTTTGATTGTAAATGCACCCATAATTTAATCCCAATTTAAATTCAAAATTTTCCATTTGTAAATTATCATTTTGAGATTTACATGTAGTTAATAAAAAGAAAACCACACAAAAAAGAAATATTTTTCTACTTATCATTTTTTTGCATATCTAAAGCATTATAAGCCATATTTAGATTTAAACATTAATATTTTTGAGCACAATATAAAAAATACAGGACGAAAGAAAAGATCTCTGGAAGAGAAATATTCCTTAAGAAAAGTGTTTTTAATATAAGCAAACATAGAATTCAAACTAAATGATATTCCGATTATCACATCATAAAGAATTTTGATAAAGAATTTTGTATAATACAGAAGTCCTTGATTCATTCCAAACATCAAATAAGAATTAACAAATGTATTGATTGATTATGCGAACAGCAATCATTTGCGAAGACAAAAAGTGGAAAAATAAAAAAACATTTTTTCATTTTTTAAAGCGAATAGGATTCGTAATTGTATAACAAATTGAAACTTCATAAAACCGAGGTGCCTCTTCAGAGTTAATAAAATGTGGGTGTAAAAAATATTGTCTCGTAATTCCAAGTCCCATTTGTTTATAATTCAAATCAACACCCCAGCCAAGAACCACTGGCATTGATTTCTTGAAATAAAACATTTTTTCAACTTGAAATGTTGGTCCGATGAAAAAATCATTCTTGTTTGCTTCTAAAGTATAGAAAAAAAAATTAAACCCAGCCTTAAAATCTGCGCTACAATAATTCTGTGAAAAATCAAATGGCTCAGTTCCCTGCCCCCCAACAGATTCGTCAATTAAAATATTTTGAGACATAGAAACCTCAAAAAAGGAATATTTCGATTTATGAATAATGCACTCTTTTAATCCAATGAATAAAGATTGATAACCAACAACTGAGGGGGGCATGTGTGCCCACCATCCAATAAAATCATATTCAAATGAAGAATGTTGTATGCCAATTTTCAAATGAATATTTTTCAAAAAAACTTTGCTGTCATTTTGAGAAAACAGTGTTATTGGAAATATTAACAAGAAAATGATTTTTTTTACCATAAAATTGCTGTTAGAACACTATTATTTTTTTAACACATATCCCTTGTGTTGTATCAATTATCACAAAATATACACCTGGACTCATTTTATCTCCGATAATCCCAAATTGCTTTGTGAACAAATTGTTATTCTCAAAAATAATTTCATTTGTTGTATTTATAATAGTAACAGATATAATTTCATTGCTACTTAATATTTGAAAGGTACCATTGTTTGGGTTTGGATAAACACTTATGTATTGGCAATTCTGATAATTCAAATTTATACTGTTTCCGGAAGTGAAATTACTATTTTCTTTACAATTTGTAAAAGGCAAATTGATTGCGTCATTGATTAATGTATCAACCACTGAACTAGAATCATTTCGAAAATTGTTTTTATAATGCCCAAGATATAAAATTTTATATGAATAATCCGGATTCTGATCATTCAAGTTTGGCACATGGGGCTTTAATTTGCCAAGCATATTAGTATGACAAGAATATGAAAAAGGTGGATTGTAAGCATAGCCTCGTGTTTTGTAGAAGTCAATCTGATACCAGTGCTTTTTGAAAGGATTGATTGATTTCTTCAAGCCTGAAATTGTAAATGCGGGATTGTTCTGAATTGAGGAAGACGAAATATTAACGAATTCGCCATAATTATCCAGAAATTCTACATCATCAAATAGGTTTTGAGTGTTACCTTGTCCTATAACATACCCGTCTTCAACCACACAGGGTGGATCAAGGGTTCCATTATCAACAAGTTGCAGGATGCAAGGAGAAGTATTATAATAATTTCTCCAGTAATAGGTAGCATTATGCACCCATCCAATTGCTTTCTCTTTATTCTCTGAAACTAATGCATAATTT
>CAYRXH010000153.1:0-3422 GCA_964428185.1 uncultured Bacteroidales bacterium | reverse complement strand
CAAATGCTCTGTATCAATCGAGATACATCAGAAGGGATTTTTAGAAGAAATATAAAAAAAATGACAAGAAAAAGTACTTTTCCAATTTTCGATGAAATTTTGCGAAAGCAGGATGTAATTTGTCAGATTACTATCAGACCACCAAATCGTCAAAATGTAATACCTATTACATTCATAATTTTAAGACATAAATATCTCATTTGTAAGAAATTAACAAAAATTGAGTATAGTGCAGTTTATTCAGTTTATTATAATGTTCTGCTTATGTCAAATTGCTCCAGAAGTTCGGTCACTCTTTTCAGATACAAACCACCCATGGCACCGTCAACAATTCGGTGATCGTATGATAATGAAAGTATCATCATAGGCTCAATTCCAATTGCGTCACCTGTTGGAGTTTCAACAACAACAGGTCGCTTCTGAATGATCCCGGCACTCATTATTGCCACCTGAGGTTGATTGATAATCGGTGTGCCGGTCAAAGAACCAAATGAACCAAGATTTGTAAAAGTGAAAGTTCCTTCGGTGATATCATCAGGTTGTAACTTGTTTGTGCGGGCACTTTCTGCAAGTCTGTTTGCTTCTTTTGCCAATCCAAGCAAATTTCGCTGATTTGCATTTTTGATAACCGGAACAATGAGATTCCCATCAGGTAGTGCTGTGGCCATTCCTATATTAATGTTTTTCTTGAGAATCATATTGTACCCATCAACAGAAGCATTTATACGGGGAAATTCAAGCAATGCCCTAGCAGCAGCTTCAAGAATAATATGCGTATAAGTCAGCTTTTCACCCCACTGAAGTTCAAACTGTTTCTTCATTTTCTCTCTCCACTGAACGACTTTTCCCATCTTCACCTCTATGAAAGATGTAACATGTGCTGATGTCTTCACAGAATTGACCATATGATCAACAATCAGTTTTCTCATTCTATCCATTTCAATTACCGTGTCAGATCCTCCTGCAATAATCAAATTGTGATCAGGTTCATTCAAGATTTTATTAGTTGATTTCTTTCTGACATTTTGTCGTATTCCTACATATGCTAAAACATCTTCCTTTGTAACCCTGCCATCATTACCACTTCCATTCAGTCCATCAAGCTCCTCAATACTTATATTTTCAGCCCTTGCAATGGTTTTCACAAGTGGTGAATAAAAACGCTTTGAATCTGATATTGGTTCAGTGGTTTTATCTGGTTTTTCAAGTTCAATATTTTTTTTCTCCGATTTAAAATCATTTGCAACAGATTCAGATTTCTGTGATTCAGGACTTTCAGCTTTGCCTGAGCCTGCCATATCAGTATTTACAATTGCAATGACAGCACCAACTGGAACAACATCGCCCTCCTGAAACTTAAGTTCAGAGAGAATGCCTTCAATCGGAGAGGGAATTTCAGAATCTACCTTATCAGTTGCTATTTCAGCAATGGGATCATCTTCGGCAATTGAATCTCCTAGTTTCTTTAACCATTTTGTTATTGTTGCTTCCAAAACACTTTCTCCCATTCTGGGCATAATTATTTCAAATTGTGACATAATTGCTGTTTATGATGGTTTTATATTAATAATTTTGAATCATTCTTAATAGCAAAGATAATGCCTTTTTTTATAAAAAAGTTCATATTGTTTTCAGTATTTTTTTAAAAATCAGATTTATTTTCCCAGTTTTTTAAAACCCTTAAGAATAATCAGGATATCTTTACTGATACTATAATCTCTTGCATACATAATATTAAGATTATGAAGTGTATCCTGATCCAGCTGAACCAAATCGGCAATCTGATCAATGGGCGAAAGAATTCCTTTTCTGATTTTGGGTAGTTTTCCGGTGGCTTGATTTTCACCAAATCCAACCCATGACTTCTTTCCGAAAATGACGAAAAGAATGTTAGCAAGCCATTTGAAAGGATTTTTCACAAACCACAGCAGGAGGGGATACAATGTAAGAAAAAGAAGTGAGAGCAACACATCAAGAGTTCGTTTATTCCGTCTGTTCTCAGGTTTGTCTATGTTATTGATGTTCATAATATAAACATCACCTGCGGCATTGATGGAATTGCTTCCGATAATAAAAATGCTGTCTGCAGGAGCAATTTTCATATCAAGGCCATAGTGTTTGAGATCAGCCATTTTGTCGATGATTTCAGCAGCGCTCAGATCTTTGGAGCAGAAAATGACTTCCTGAATCCGGTATATTCTAATAATCTCTTCAAGCTGAGATAACACTCCGATGAAATGCTCATTATGTGGTTTTTCTGAACTGGTAGAAACAAATCCGATAAATGCCGGTGTGCCTGCAGAACTGTTGACAAGGATATCTTTAACCCGTTCAGGTTCATTGTTATTCCCAACAATAACAAATTTCTTTTTTTCAAGAACATTTCTTCCAAAGTCAAGTTTTCTGAATATCATTCTGCTTAAAAAATAGGCAATAAATACCCAGGCAGTACCAAGTAAAATAAGGGCTCTGGAAAATCTCATACTGTCATCAAGAAGGGAATATACCAAAAGAATCACAATGGTTCCTGACAAGACTCCTTTGAACAGATTTTCAAATTTGACTGATTTATCGTACAAGCCACTGAGATATGATGTAAACATCCACACCAATACATAGGAAGGTAACGCAATATAGACAAGCAGGTGAGGATAGGAACCCCCGTCAGGAAATATGATATATTTCTGCCAGTAATGTGTGATTGCATAAAATCCACCGGCTAATATGAAAAAATCAGATAATGGTAACAGTATTGACTTGAAAAACCGGTGGACTATTGCCAATGAAGCTCTCAAAAATATAGCAAGCCGGATAAAGAATAAAAAGGCCCTGAGTTTTCCTGCAGAATAATGCTTTTCAGCAAAAATCTTCATCGCATTGTAAAAAGTAAGAACGTAATTCAGGCTTCCCTTTTTAGTGCTTTCTCCTTTGTAATGTATGATACGGGTTTGAGCAAAATAATAGTTTTTAAAACCTGCCTGAGTTATTCTATATGACAGATCAATATCCTCTCCATACATAAAAAAAGCTTCATCAAGAGGTCCAATCTGATCAATAACAGATTTCCGGAGCATCATAAATGCACCGGAAAGAACATCAACCTCATGATTTTCATTTCTGTCAAGATAGGTGAGATGGTACTTTCCAAATTTCTTTGATCGGGGAAAAAATCTGGTAAAGCCAAAAATTTTATAAAATGCGACCCAAGGTGTGGGCAATCCTCTTTTTGATTCTGCTAGAAAATGTCCTTTCCCGTCAATCATTTGCACCCCGAGCCCGCCCGCTTCCGGATGTGCATCCATAAATTCAATGGTTTTTCGGAACGTTTCTTTCTGAACAAGGGTATCAGGGTTCAACAAAAGAATATACTCACCTGAGGCTTGTTCAATAGCCTGATTATTTGCTCTGGAAAAACCTTTATT
>CAYRXH010000152.1:0-3443 GCA_964428185.1 uncultured Bacteroidales bacterium | reverse complement strand
AATGATTGTTTGATGAGCTTGTACAGGTGATTGGTGATTAGTGACTGGTAAAAAAATACTTCAATGTTTCCCAAGGGGACTCCTTCGGAGCATTATACATTATTTCTGCTTTTCCCTTTTTTCAATACAAACAACAATCAACATCAGTTCCAATCCAATAGTTACAAAGTGATTCTGTTCAATAAAATTTACTATTTTTGTTCAGAAAAAAAACATACTATGAGCATCCTCGTCAACAAACAATCAAAAATAATAGTTCAGGGCTTTACAGGTGGTGAAGCGACATTTCATTCACAACAGATGATAGAATACGGGACACAAGTTGTAGGTGGTGTGACACCGGGAAAAGGTGGTTCAGAACATCTCGGACTGCCTGTTTTTAATACAGTTGAAGAAGCCCGCAAAAAAACGGCTGCCAATGTCAGTATTATCTTTGTCCCTGCACCATTTGCAGCCGACGCAATTATGGAAGCTGCAGATGCAGGTATAGAAGTGATTGTTTGCATAACAGAAGGTATCCCCACACAGGATATGCTCAGGGTTGATACATTCCTGAAAAACAAAAACTCTAGGCTGATAGGTCCCAATTGTCCCGGAATTATTACTCCTGGCGAATGTAAACTTGGCATTATGCCGGGCTTTATTCATCATCCCGGGCATGTGGGAATTGTAAGCCGTTCAGGAACCCTCTCTTATGAAGCAGTGGATCAGGTGACAAAAGCCGGATACGGGCAGTCCACCATGATCGGAATTGGCGGAGATCCTATCATCGGCACATCAATGCTTGACGCAGTAAAACTTTTTAATGAGGATCCTGATACTCACTACATTATTATGATCGGAGAAATCGGAGGAAGTATGGAAACCGATGCTGCTTACTGGATTAAAGACAATTGCAAAAAACCAGTCATTTCATTTATCGCCGGTGCCACTGCCCCCAAAGGAAGAACCATGGGACATGCCGGAGCGATTATCAGCTCTGCCAATGATACTGCTCAGGCAAAAAAAGATATACTGAAAGAATGTGGAATTCATGTGGTTGACTCTCCTGCTGAGATTGGAAAAAAACTGATTGAAATTGTCAATTAATAACTTTGAGCTAACAACACTCCAATCTCAAAAATCATTTCAACAAATCAGGTCTTCTCTCCTGAGTTCTCTTCAGTGCCTGCTCATACTTCCATAGGTCAATTTTTTTCTGATTACCGGAAAGGAGAATTTCAGGAACCTTGTGTCCTCTGAAATCGGCAGGTCGTGTATATACAGGTGGAGAAAGTAAGCGGTTCTGAAATGAATCTGAAAGGGCCGAAGTTTCGTCATTGAGAACTCCGGGAATAAGCCTGACAACTGCATCAACAACAAGCATCGAAGCAAGTTCTCCTCCTGAAAGCACATAATCGCCAACAGAAATCTCACGGGTTACCCAGTGATCCCTGACTCTCTGATCAATTCCCTTATAGTGTCCACATAAAAGAATAAGATTCTCTTTCATAGATAACTCATTTACCATTGGCTGATCCAAAGTTTTTCCATCGGGAGTGAGAAAAATAATTTCATCCCATTTGTCATGTTGTTGCAGATGTTCAATGGCTTTAACAATGGGACCTGCCATCATCACCATTCCCGCTTCTCCACCAAAGGGATAATCATCAACTGTTTTGTGCTTATTATCTGCAAAATCTCTAATGTTTGTAATATCTATCTGTACAATTCCCTTTTCAATGCTTCGCTTAATAATGCTTTCAGAAAAAACGCCCTGAAACATGTCAGGAAAAAGAGTAAGGATATGAATTTTCATTACAAAATAAAATATATTAATCGGGACAGGAAATACTATAAAAATTTCTTCCTCTTAGAAAATGAGAGAATCCATCAACGCAAAATCCTTTTTCCAGTTTGATTTTTAGCCCGAAATACAGGTCAAATCCGGTAAAATCACGGAACCCGAAAAGAGTATTCAAATAATCAGTTCCGACAGTTACACCATATATTCTCACTGCCAGACCAATTCTGGGTCTTGCATAATCGTATAGTACTACAGGGAGATTGACTTCAAGGATTCTGGATTCATATCTTGGAGTGACAGCAATATATGCGGGTGTTTCCAGTCTGATTTCACCTATTGGCAGACCATGAACAGCAGTCAGATTGACAAACCAGCCGGGTTGAAATCTGTAATCAAATTGCAATGAAGCAGCAGCAGGCAGAAATATTTTATATTCATTATCAGTTTCAGAGGGTGCAGGTGATGAATGTACAGCCAGATCCTGAGTAAACTGCCCCATCCCGCTGAAGTCGTATGAATTCAGGTTTTGCCAGTAGATCTCAGCATCATCTACTCTTCTTCGGGTAGCTCCCTGAGTGAAGTTAATCCATCCAAGATCGATCACTGAGAAACCAAGTTTGAAAATATAATTGTCAAACGTTTGAGCACACAACATATTTGCTCTTTTAAGACCATTGCCATCTGCTTTTTTCTGATAGACCAGACCGAGGTCAAATGACCATCCTGATCCGTTAAACAATCCGCCTGAAAAATCAACAATTTCATTTCCTGCACCTGGTGATGGAGCATAGCCATATTCCAGATCGGTGTTTCTTGCATGAAGTGTTGAATCATCATATACTATATACTCTGTATCAGAGGTATTGAGAAAAAAACTGTTCATTCCAAATATTTTTTTCACACTGAGACCTGCAGACCAGTGATTCCTCATATATTGTCTGAACACATAAGCGTAACTGATGCCAGCTTCAAACCAGGATGCCTGTCTGAAAGTAAACCCATCAGAAGAATATAGTGTATCCTGCTGGGGTCTGAAATCCAGCCCCTCCACCATAAACTTGCTGATATTATTATCTACATTATTTAACTTAGCATGCTGGCGCAGATTAAACTGTACTCCAAATCCGTGGTACCCGATATTGAGCATGGCTGAAGACAACTGGGCATAAAACTGAGCAAACACATCCCATTGTCTGTTTTTCTCGTAATAATCCATAAATGGTTGCCCTTCATAATCTCTCCAGTTTGGCTTTTTCTGAAATAGTTTTCCAATGTAATAATCATCGGAAGGAATATAAAGGAAATTGTTTTCTTCAAACACATCTACCGCAATTAGATTGATATCGAGCCATGAACGTGAGTCGGCAATATTTGCAGGGTTGATTCGTGCCCCGTTGATTCCTGATCTGGTTCCGTTAGTCAGTCCTGTAAACTGTTGAGCCTGTATAACATATACAATTAGAAGAAAACTAAGGGTAAGAACCACTGATATCATGTTATATATCTTTAAAGCACAAATATACATGAACATTTTAATTTACACACAAACTAATAAAAAAAGTAGCAAGTAGTAAGTAGAGAGTAGAGAGAAATTGCAGTTTCGAGGGAGTGAAAATTTTTGTGTAAACAGGTAACTAATTGAATTTGCATCTGTTTT
>CAYRXH010000151.1:0-3593 GCA_964428185.1 uncultured Bacteroidales bacterium | reverse complement strand
AAAGATATATAAAAAAAGTGATTTCGTCTCCAAAAAATCGCATGATTGGAGTTTTGCACCTCAACAATCTCATCTACATTTTCAGAAGAACAGTAAATCAAAAAAAATCATAAACATTTCAGAACAGATTTCATTAGAACCTAAAATCAAAATTATTGACAGCCGTACTGTTATATACGCTCAAGCCATGTGTCCATATTCAGAAATTGCAGAAAAAGCATGGGCAACAGTGTGCGGGTTTGCTGCAAAAAAACTAGTTGTACGGATTTAAAATCGAATTCATTGGCATCAGTTACGACAGTCCTGACCTGACAGATGCTGACAAAAACTATATATGATGCATGCATCACTGTCAGAAAAGGAGCAAAGCCCGAAGGTGATATCGGAGTTAAGACCATCGAAGGTGGCAAATACGCAATTTTCCGCCACAAAGGAAACTATGAAAAATTCAACGACTCATACAACTACATTTTTGGCAGCTTGATGACCGAGAACAATGCCGAACGCGACGACAAACCATGTTTTGAGTTATCCCTCAACTCACCCGACAAAACAAAACCGGAAAAACTGCTGACTGGTATCTATATTCCTCTCAAATAGGGAACTGCTTTCTGTCAATCCTTCACACACCTCACCGAAAGGGCAAATTTTTTTGTATATGTATTGTATCTTCCCACCTGTTTACTGCTTGTATTGACGCATCGTCTCCATGCATTGCTACCCGATGCTGTGGATGTATAAAAATAGCCGTAAGTACCCTCATTGAAAAAAGTAGCTGAGCTATGCTTTCCGCCCGACATTTTCATATTGAACCCTGAACTGCCTCCCGTTTTCATCTGTTCACCCTCATTGCTGCCCCTCCACGAATTTTCCATGTCGGCCTCTGAAGATGGCATCCCCAAGGCAATCTCCAGTTGTTTCACTTCCTCATCAGAAGGGATATGCCAACCTTCGGGACAAATCCCTCTGCTTCCTTCGGTCTGTGCATAATCCATCATCTCATCCCAGGTATAGAGGCCTCCGTAAAGATCACAGTTTGCCTCGCTGTCGTCATAACAGTATTTTTCATAAACAGCATCATCATCAGCTGCTTCTGTTGAAGAAATCATCGTCCCGATATTCAGATTCTCAGCCATCCACCATTGGGTGCCGATTTTTACAGTCTTGTATGTATTCCCTTCCGAATCATTAACAGTTCCGGTTTCTATTGCTGGATCTTCCTTTTTGCATGCAAGGTTCATCAGCAAAATTGCAAAAATCAGAAAGGTGATGTGTTTTTTCATACAATTATTCCTCTGTAGAATGTTCTCCTGGTGCAAAATCTCTTGTTACACTCAGGCTTATGGCATATTTATTCCCAAACTGTATCCCATTATAGTACTGATACAATGGAATGTCAAAAAGCAGTGAAAAATTCCATAGCTCCTTTGCAGTATAATTGATCTGTGGTGTAAAAAAAACAAGCTGACTACCTGAGGCCTTAACAAAAGGATCCGAAAGTGCATAATTATAATTATGAGTCCGCATTTCGTGTCTTATCTGAAACACTGCTGTCCAGTTTTCAGTGAGCCATTGCTGTTTGAAATGAAGCCTTTTTGACAAAAACAATGAATTAAACATCATCTGACCCCATTTAAAATCAATACAGTTTTTAAAATTATATTCATATCTGTTGATCATAAAATAGCGCAATCCCTTAAAGGAATTTTCACGAAGCAGATATGACTGCAGGACAACCCCAAATGCCAAATTGGAGGGCTGAACATCAACCGGGAGTTGTGTATTATTGTCATACATGGGTTGATATCTCAGTGGAATTTTTCCGCCAACTGAGCCAGACCATTTGACAGGACTTCTCTCATCACTAAGAAGCAGAAATTTACCGGATAAAACCGTCTGTGTTAATCCAAATCCATTGAGCTGATAATCCTGAAGTGTGAAAGGAAGTTCTTGACTATAGAAAATGGTTTTATTAATAAAAAAACCGGTCTCTGCTTCCAGTGTAAATTTATCTGTCACGCCCCAAGCAATGAGGTTTCCAAGAAAATTGAAATATGCTTTATCATACAACACAAAATCGGAATGCTGATTTCCGCTATAATATGTATCCGAATAACTGAATTTGTGAAAAAGATTCACACGCACCACGTCTTTATTAAGTGTCCCCAGATTGGATGTGCCGGCAGCAGGATTTCCCGGTGAGCCGAAACACTGAGCTGCAATTTCTCCTAAAATCAGAATACAAAATGCGTAAATGAAAAGTATTTTTCTGAATATCATAACACCACAATGGTGATTGTTTTTGAGAGTGTATTATCTGCTTTGTCCCTCACAATGCATGTAACATCATTATTGCCCACTGTGCAGGGAGGTGCCACATAATTAATTTCTGACCCACTTCCCACAACATCGCCTGCAGTAGCAGACCATGAATAAGTGATTCCATCACCATCAGCAACTGCAACGATTTTTGTTGACCCTCCGGGAAAAATGGTATCATTTTCTGCAGTTAGACTGGTAAAAACAAGGGGTCTGTCAACATCAGTATCCTTTTTGCAGGAAACTGCAACAACAATAAAACTAACAGCAAAGAAAAAGCAATATGTGTGAATTGTTTTCATGATAGAATATTATTGAATAACAACTTTTCCGGTCGTTACATTAATTTTGCTCTGTATATGGATTATATACAATCCACGGGGAAAACCGGAAGCAGGAATAATTATACTACTACTACTACTACTACACTCAGAAAACAGAAGTTGTTGGTTGAATACTCGTTTTCCTGTGATATCAAACAAAGAGATAATAACAGGTTCACTATATTGCAGAGTATTCACTATGACAATATCATCCCCTTCCTGATAGTAGTATGCAGAACCCAAAGGCAACTGAGCTTGTAAATTGACAGTTGTAGTATCATCGTCTTTCACACAACGCACTGAAAAACCGTATGTTTTTGGAAATGTATTAAACCGGCCCACCTGAGTATCAGATGTTCTCAAACATCGGCGCCAGGCATTGCTGCCTGATTCTGTTGAAGAATATATATAAGCATAAGAGTTGATGGCCATATATGATCCGGTGCTGACGCGTGCTCCTGATAATTTTACTTCCAGTCCTGAGCTCCCTCCTTCCTTTATCTGAGTTCCCTGATCTGTTCCTCGCCATACATTTGCCAGCTCAGCAGTGGCAGAATCCATCCCCAAAGCCCTCTCCAGTTCTTTAATCTCATTGTCGGATGGAATATGCCAGCCCTGCGGACAAATTCCCCGGGAGCCTTCATAAGTTGTATAATCCATCATCTCATCCCAAGTGTATAGGCCACCATGAACAAGACAGGAATCGGGACTATCTCCCCAGCAATATTTTTCAATGGTATCATTGTCTGAAGGATTTTTTGTGCCGATAATTCTTGTGCCAATGTCAAGATTTGCTGCCATCCAACATTGAGAGCCTATCTCAACTGTGGGATATTTTTTGCCGTCACGTATATCAATTAATGTATCTCCGCATATCCATTGTGAAAATCCAGCGAAGTTCATTATTACCAATGCCAAAAAAATTAAAACTCCTTTCTTCATAGTCACAAA
>CAYRXH010000150.1:0-3626 GCA_964428185.1 uncultured Bacteroidales bacterium | reverse complement strand
ATTACAACAGAATCTGGCAACTGTTTGTACTGAGCAGGTTTCTGGAGTCCTATTAAGTTACTTTTTTCCAATTTATGCTTTTTCCTATAGGAAGTTAGAAGATAGAAAAAAAGAAAATATTAAAAATTTAAAATATATAAAACACACAAGGGCTTGTGCTTAGCAATGCCGAAGCGAAGAATCTAAAAATTCATTCATTCTGTGATACCTCGGGATTGCAGAATACATACACAATTTGGGTTTTGCTCCTCAATCCCTCTGTATGACATTGTCATTCAGCAACGTCTCACTGAAAAAAAAAGGATCCTCTGATTGAGAATCCTTTTCTGTTGAATCTGAATGTTTCTAACTTTTGCTTTTCAGATGTACTGTTACTTTGGCATTTGACTGTCCCTGTCGCAGATTTGGGAAGACATAATAAACACCTGGCTTGAGAACATAGTTCTTTGCTTTTTCCATTGATTCAAAAGTTACAAAAACGCCGCTTTGTGTTGAAATCCAAAAGCCTGCACAATCTCCTTCAACATTATAGATATACATCGTCTGGTCAATTTTTACAGGATTGCATTTCAGATCTGCATTAATTCCTGCAGCACCGGCTTTCTGGGTTCCTGTAATGGAAACTGTCTGGGCAGAAACAGCCATTGTTGTCAGTACTAACAAAAACAAAAAGGTAATTTTTTTCATAATTCAGGGTTTTTAGTGATTAATTTGCTTACAAATATAAATTATTTTTATTAACCAGGCCCTTCCCCAACAATCAAGCCATAAAAGAATTATTGTGATTAATCATCAAAAATATCTCTTAACGATCTCTGAAATTTCATCATTTTTATCCACCAAACAGGTATTTATCCCTAATTCAGAAGCTGCATCTGTATGAACATATGTATCATCAAAAAAAATTGTTTGCCCGGGATGAAGATTATTTTCGTTCAGTACTTTCAGAAAAAACTCCTTTTCAGGTTTTCTCAATCCTTCACGAAATGAATAATACGCACGATGAAACAGTGAATCCATGGCCCCAAAACCAAGTGATGAAACCTGTTGGTTGTACAATCTGTAATGGATGATATTTGTATTACTTAAAAGAAAAACTTTAAATTTCTTTTTCAGTTGCAGTAGCATCCGGATTCTTCTGACCGGAAAATCAAGAATCATCTGGTTCCATGCATCCTTCAGCTGTTCATCGCTCACACTGCAAGCCATATGCTGCCTTAGGTTCTTCCAGAGCTCGTGCTCATCAATCATTCCCCTGTCAAGCTGATCAAAAAAACCTGCCTGTTGATACTGACTGAAAAGCAAATCAACCTGCTCCATGCCCAGTTCAGAAAATGCCTTCTGAGTCCTTAAAAAGTCAATATTCAGCAAAACACCTCCCAAATCAAAGATAAAAGCTCGCATATTTGAATTCAGCGATAGTGTCATAATTTCAAAATTTCAATGATGAAATTCACAACATTTAGCATGCCCTGATAATTTAGTTTTTCAGGTGTGTCACTCACCTTATGATAGTCATGATGTTGTCCTGTTGTGATGAGAAGCACCTTAAATCCGGCACTGTCAAAGGGTGTGTGGTCGCCCTCATGTAGTTCTCCCATGCTCACTTTATAGGTCATGACACTCAGGTGAAACCTTATATAATCAAACATTGATTTTGATGCTTCATTGAAACATGCATACATAAGTTGTTCGTCCGGTTTCATCCTTCCAACCATATCAAGATTGATTACAAGTTTGACATCTGATAATCTTTTTCCATATTTTCTTACAAATGATCCCGATCCGAAATAACCAGGTTCTCTGGCTCCGGTTATTAAAAGAATGTAGTTGTATTTTGCAAATTCCTTGTTTTTCAATACTTTGGCAAGATAAAGTATAGAAGCCACTCCTGAAGCATTATCATCGGCTCCGTAATGAATTTGCGAATTTGTATAACTCTTTGAGTGAACTCCTCCCATACCCAGATGATCAATGTGGGCCATCAGAAGAATTGTACTGTCTGCTCCATGACTAATAAGTGCGGCCACATTTCTGCTGACCCTCACATCCCCAAAATCATCAATAAAAATAAATGATTCTGCAAATCCATCCTTAAAAAAATAATTCAGATTAAATCCGAAAAATATGTCTTCAACATACTGAAAGGCAATCATTTCCCCTTCTGATCCAGCTGATCTGCCGGCCAGAGAATCGTTGCACAGAAATAAAATGTGTTTTTTGATTTCTGCAGTATCTTTTTCACTAACCTGACTGTAGCCGATTACCGAAACAGACAGAATAAGAAGAAAAAACACAAACAGACACCGTAAATTCACTTGTATTTTTTTATTTTTGCAGAGCCTTAATGGCCGGAAGTTCTTTCCCTTCAAGATATTCAAGCATTGCACCGCCTCCAGTTGATACATATGACACCTGATCGGCAAGATTATATCTGTTGATGGCTGCCACACTGTCTCCACCACCAATAAGCGAATATGCTCCCCTGATGGTTGAACTGGCAACAGAAATAGCCATAGACTTAGTTCCTTGTTTGAATTTTTCAAACTCAAATACACCTAATGGACCGTTCCATAGTATTGTTTCAGAGCTGTTGACAATTTCAGCAAAACGCCTGATACTTCTCTGACCGATATCCAAACCCATCCATTTTGCAGGAATATTATCAGCTTCACAATTTCTAATTTCAGCCTCGTTTGAGAACCTGTCTGCAATAATGGCATCAACAGGAAGATATACATTTACCCCTTTTCTCATCATCTCAGAAATTGCCTCCTTAGCAAGTGAAATCTTATCTTCCTCATAAATGGAATCACCCACATTTCCGCCAAGTGCTTTTATAAAGGTGAATGCCATTCCACCGGCAATTATCATATTATCCACTTTATTAATAAGATTTCTGATCACATCAATTTTCGTTGATACCTTTGCACCGCCAATAATTGCTGTAAATGGTCTTTTATCAGCATTCAGGGCTTTGTCAAGATTTTTAATTTCATCTTCAAGCAGCAGCCCGGCATACTTCGCTTTCTTAAAATATTTTGCCACAGTTGCTGTTGACGTATGTTCTCGATGCGCTGTTCCGAATGCATCATTTACATATATATCTGCAAGTTCTGACAGGTTTTTTGCAAACGTCTCATCAGCAGCCTCCTCTTCTGGATAAAACCTGAGATTTTCCAACAAAGCTATTGAACCGGGATCCAGCGACCTGATGATTTCTTTGGAACGGTTACTAAACAACTCCCTGTCAAAAACAACATTTTTGTTTAACAATTTAGTTAAATGAATAGCGATAGGCATCAGCGAAAAACTGGGTTCATGCCCTTTTGGTCGACCAAGGTGTGTCATTAGGATAACAGTCCCACCTGCATCAATTATTTTTCTAATTGTGGGCAACGACTCCCTGATCCGTGTGTCATCAACGATTTCCTGATTCTGATTCAGAGGAACATTAAAGTCAACTCGCAAAAGCACTCGTTTGCCCTTAAAATTTACATTTTCTATTCCTTGCATGGTATATGGTTTTATCGTTTATTTCTGTGGCTAAAATTAGAAAAAATCTTAATTAAGCAGCCAAAAAGTTTTAATTTTTTTTAAGCAATACAAAAACTATAAACATCTTT
>CAYRXH010000149.1:0-3697 GCA_964428185.1 uncultured Bacteroidales bacterium | reverse complement strand
ATGAAAGTCATTTTGCGATTCATTGTTGTTTCGTACATTGTTTTATTAAGTTTCATACCTGCAAAAGCTGCACTTTATGAAACCTATGCGGCCCAGGCAAATTCAAACTGGGGTGGAAACACATGGTTGTCAGGGGGAGTCCAAGGGCTTGTATTTCCAACTACATCCAACAGTCACAATGCTGTTATTTATGCTGGGCATACCAAAACCCACGATGCTAGCAGTGGAGATGTAAATACCTCAGGCTATGTTGAAGTAAATGGTATCCTCAACCTCAGTAAAACAACAGGAACTAAGAATATCGGGACACTCAGGGTTAAAAACGGAGGAGTAGTCAACATCACAGCTGGAATTTATACTATTACAGGTTCAATTATTGTTGAAGCCGGAGGAACAATCAACATCAACGGAGGAACTCTTCTAGCATCAGCCACATCAGGCAACTCCGTCAATGTTTACGGAACAATCAAACTTAACGGTGGCATTCTTGAACGCAAAGCGAAATTGATTATCTATCAGGGAGGGCTTATTGAAGTGAATTCCTCTACAAGCAGACTGACATGGTCAGGCATTTCAACCAATTATTCTCAGATAGACGGTACTTTTGACTGTAAAAACTATCTCACATCATCAAATTACACCAATTTTGCCCTTGGAGAGGTTAATGTAACTGCCAATACTTCAACAGGAAGAATCCGCACTCAGAATGAATTCACGCCAGGAAGTTCATCCAATATTACTGCATCTAATAATTTCTTCGGCTTCAATAGTACTTATGGCGGAACAGTTGAATATTATGGAACCAGCACCATCACGTTAAATTCTATCCATTCAAGATATTATTTCTATGATCTTGAAGTAAACACATCCGGCGGTTTGAGGCTAGGGGCTTCAGGCTGCACAAATCTTACCGGAAATCTTTATCTGAAAGCAGGCAATTTAGACCTGAACGGAAAAAGAATCAATATTCACGGCACCATCATATACTCTGCAGGTCGCTACATTATTTCCACATTATCCGGAAAATTGCATCTTGCCGGAAAAATCAGTTCTTCTGTTTCTCCCTGTGAAAACTATTTTTCATCCATCACAACTGATCTACCATCTGCCGGAGGAACAAGCATATACTCTCAGGGTGCACTTGTGGATATTAAACACCCTGAACTTCGATTCACTTCTGCTGGTGGTGGAATTGCAAACATCAGCGAACTGAAAATATTCCGTTCAGATCTTGTAATTTTAAAGGATAATCTCACCGTATATGATCTTCTCAGTGTTAAAGTCGGGGTTCTAAAAACCTTATCATATACAATCTTTTTAAATAATTCAGGCATTACTGCCCTTGAATATCAAACAACCAACTATAGTGCACCCTCAACTGTGGGCTGGATTTCAGGCAATCTTAAACGCAGATGTGCAACAGGATGGACCTATGATTTTCCTGTGGGAAGAACAGATGTGAACACTTTTCCGGGTGATTACATGAAATACCGGCATTTCAGGATAACATTTAACAGTGTTGCTCCAAGTCCCTGCTATGTGACAGTGAATTTCAACACCACATTCAATCCAGGCGACTGCAACGGAGCTCTTGACAATGCCTGGGATCTTGGAGTCAATTATGTACAACTGCACCCCGAAGGCTGGTGGAGTGTGGTCCCTGATGCAGTCACATCAATCAACTATGATGCGTATGGATATATCCACGGGTTTACTGTTCCGCTGCTTTCTGATAATAAGTTTGGGCTTCTGAAGCGTCCCGATGGTTCAATATCATGTCTTGATTGGACAAATGGCGGAGGCACATTGAATGCCGCCAACACTTCAGGAAGGATTCACGAATACAGTGGGTCACTGGAAATTGGATATGCTCAGAGAAATGGACTTACCGGACTTTCCGAATTTGCCGTAGGCATGACAAATCAGGAGATGCTGCCTGTTGATTTGCTGTATTTTTATCCCACATGTCATGAGGATGCTGTTGAAATTCAATGGGGAACTGCTTCAGAAACTAATTGTCAGCAATTTATTATTGAAAAATCATCAGAAGGTGATGTATGGAAACAAATTCAGGTGGTGCCAGGTGCAGGCAACAGCAACAGTATTCTCCATTACACCGTGAAAGATGTCCTACCCGAGACCAATGTACCTGTTTATTACAGGATGAAGCAAACAGATTTTGACGGAGCAGAAACCTTATACGGACCTGTAGCTCTCCAGAATTGCGAATCCGGAACAGGTAATTTTGAAATTGTCAGTGTGACTCAAGCGGATGGTCAGCTGCAAATAGTATGTTTCAATACGGAAAACAACATTCAGTCGGAGGTTTATGATATTACCGGAAAGCGTTTATTTAGTACTTCCAATACCGCTTCATCAGGTTATCAGCTTATTTCAATTCCTGTTGGTCACTGGCAGAATCAAATTCTGATGATCAGACTTTTCAACGGCAAAGACGTTATAAATAAAAAACACTGCCATAAATAGAAAGCAGTGTTTTTTTCAATTAGTTATCCTCCCGCTTTCTGTTTGAAGGATTATTTTTTGAAGTTCTGTTATTTTTAGATTTTTCAGCCTGAGCCGGAATTGCATCCCGAGTATCATCGGTTCTCTGTGCTGTTGTAATCTGCTTGTCATTTGTTTCTTTTGAGTATTTATCAGCACCATTAACAGAGTGCATAACCTCTGTCTGCCTTGTATTTGAATTATGTACTTCTGTCTTTGTTTGTGCATTACAGAAAATGACAATCCCTGTTATGAAGATTGAAATGATTATTTTTTTCATGAAAAATCCCGATTAAATATTAGGTCTGACAATTTCAATCCGAAGGCTCCCCTGGGTAACAGTAGTATTATCTCCACCAACAACCACATCTCCGCTTCCTCCGTATCTTCCGCAATATACAGCAATTGTATAGGTTCCATCAGCGGGAACATGATAATGTCCACTGATTGCCCAGTTAGCAAATGCCTGCCATGCCACTTCATAGTCTACAGATACTTTTGTATAACCTCCGTTTGGAAGGTCTGCGCCATTCACTCTGATAGCAAATTCAACATTTCCCCAATTAATTCCTGCGGCCATTAAGCCGCCATGAGCATGAAGATAGAGGATGTCGCCAGCTCTTAAATTCAGGGTTCTGGTCATTCCTGTAATGACACCCATTGTTAATATAGGAGCATTCATACTGGCTGTACTATAATCATATGAAATTCCTGAAGCATATGAAGCACTTGTCATTATTTGTGTCCATGGCTGCGCTGCATTGTTATTGGTTTTTCTGAAAAAAAGCTCCTGATTAAAAAAGCTACCGGCAAATTGCATTGCATAGTTATTTGAAGTGTTGCTATGTCTGACATCAAGCAAATGCCACCAGTTTGTTGCACCTGTTGGCCAGTTTGATGCAGGGGCAGGGGCACTTGTTTCAAAAAAGCCACTTCGTGATCCAATAAGTCCTGCATCATTTTTTGTTTCAGTACGTACACCACCTGGTCCCCAGTAAACAATACCACCGGCTCTTATATTGGCACCGACATGAAGTTGTTCGACAGGTGTTGTTGTGCCTATACCTGTATTTCCTGTTGATAGCACTCTTATTCGTTCAGTATTGTTCGTTCTGATAACAAGAGGTTGATTATCTGTTGTTCCCAAAAAGTTGATTGCTGGGTTGGTTCCTGTATTTCCAAGCAACTGCCA
>CAYRXH010000148.1:0-3841 GCA_964428185.1 uncultured Bacteroidales bacterium | reverse complement strand
TTTAACCAAGATGGCTGAAAAAATAGGTATATCACATCAAACTGCCTTTGACTGGCGTCATAAAATTTTGACAGGATTGGATATAACAGCGGAAGAGTTTAATGGGATAACAGAAATAGATGACGTATGGTTCTTATATAGCCAGAAAGGTCGCAAAGGGCTGAAATACTCACGTAAAAGAGGAGGCAGTCATCGTCAGGGAGATAATAAGTATCAGGTAAAACTGTTAGTAACCGCCGACCGTCAACAACAAAAAGATATGTCTGTAATAAAAATTGGTCGAATCACCAGAACTGATATACAAAGAAAATTAAGTGGCAAGTTTAATGATACTTGCACATTGGTTTCAGATAAACACAGAAGTATTGTATCGTTTGCAAAAACAGAAGGCATCAACCATAAAACATTTAGTGCAGCAAAACACACAGATGGAAACGAGTATCATGTCCAAACTGTAAATAATATGGCATCAAGACTAAAATCAATTTTAAACCATCGCTTTCGAGGAGTTTCAACAAAATACTTACAAAACTACTCCAACTGGTTTGCCCAATTGGAAGACATAAAAAATCAGAAACAAGGTATACAAATTATCAGAAAAAGGTTATCGGCAAATAGAGAAACATGGGATAAATTTACCCATATAGAGAATGACTACAAAGTCTTTATCAAATTATATTCTGAAATAACATATCGTTGTCCGACAAAGAAAAGATGGAAAACAGTTATCAACAATGCAAGCATGTAATTTTAATATATAAAAAAATCAACCAGATATTAGATTAGAGCCATAGTTAATAGTTAATAGTGATTGGTTATTAGTGATTGTAAATGTTTACAATCACTAATAACCAATCACATGCATAACTTCATCATGCAATCTTCTCCCACAGGGAAGCCTTCGGCTTAATCTTTTAATCTTCTAATCTTCCATTCTTCAATCCTACACATATTTCAATCTCTCCAAAACCTCCTCAATCTGAGGAATAAGTTCAGCTGTGCCGTCATTCACAATAATAAAATCAGCTTTTTCAGATTTCAGATGCTCTGACCACTGCAGCTTCATCCGCATTTTTATTTCAGTTTCTGAACTTCCGTCGCGGCTGATTATCCTTCTGATCCGCTCTTCTTCCGGACAGGTAACAACAATAATCACATCAATATCCTTGTCAAATCCACCTTCAAACAACACAGCATTTTCTATAATGACAAACCGATTGTTTTGCTTTTCACTCCATTCCTGGAATTTTTCTGCAACGAGAGGATGAATCATTTGCTCAAGTGTTCTCAGTTTTAATTCATCTGAAAAAACCACTTCAGCCAGTTTCTTCTTTGACAATTCATTGTTTTCAAAGACAGCTTCGCCAAATATTTGTAGTATTTTTTGAAGTACTAAAGGTTCGTTATATAAACGCTTTGCTACATCATCAGCATAAAACACAGGAATATTCATTGATTCAAAAATCCTGCATATCAGGCTTTTTCCGCTTCCCATGTTTCCGGTAACTGCTATCTTAATCATATCCGCGAATTTTGTATGTTTCCGGGTTTAATCATCAACAATAACATGACAAAGGTAATCAAACCGTTAATAATCAACAACTCAAATCCAAATACATATCCGTTGAACCAGGTTTCACTGTTGACGCTGATAATATAGCTCAGAATAGGTGATACAACAGCTGCAAAGGGAACCAGTTTTTCACGTATCTGAAATCTGGTAAACAAACCAAAAGCAAACAATCCAAGCAACGGCCCATAGGTATATCCTGCAATGGTAAACACCTGATCAATCACTGCTTTTCCGGAGAAAAGGTTGAAAATCAATACAAGAACAAACAAAAGGGCAGTAATACTGAAATGAGTGAAATATCTAACTGTTTTTCTTTGGCTATCGGTTGCATATCGTTTATCAACATTTAGGATATCAACAATGAATGAGGTTGTCAGCGAAGTAATTGTCCCGTCGGCACTTGAATATGCTGCTGAAATGAGACCGATAATAAAAACAATACCTGCTGCAGGTCCAAGCACTTTCAGGGCAATCATGGGAAACATCTGATCTGATGAAGCAGGAACAGTGATTCCCTTTTGAGATGCAAACAGATACAACGAAGCACCGAGAATGAGAAAAACCATATTCACCACCAACAATATGGCACTGAAAGTGAACATGTTTTTCTGAGCATCTCTTAAACTTTTGCATGTGAGGTTTTTCTGCATCATTTCCTGATCCAGTCCTGTCATCACAATGGTAATAAACATACCGCTGAGAAACTGTTTGAGCCAGTGATGCCGGCTTGACCAGTCGTTTTCAATAATTGTTGAGTAACTGCTGTCAAAGACTTTCTGAATCAGATCAGTGACACTCAGGTCCATCTGTGAAGCAATAAGCACAATTGTGATAATAACAGCAGCAATCATAAATGTTGTCTGCAGGGTATCAGTATATACTATGGTTTTAATGCCTCCTTTGAATGTATAAAGAAGAATCAGAACAATAAAAATAAAAGCACTCACAAAAAAAGGAATTCCGAAATGCTGCAGGATAAACACATGTAAAACATAAATAACAAGAAACATCCGGAGCGAAGAACCAATGCTGCGAGACAATAGAAAGAGCAGAGCTCCCGACTTCTGGGAATATATTCCATACCTCTGCTGAAGATATGAATAGATTGATGTAAGTTGCAATTTGTAGTATAGAGGCAGCAATACCATTGCAATTACAAAATACCCTGCGAGATACCCGGCTACAATCATGAAATATGTAAATCCTGAACTGCCAACCCAACCGGGCACTGACATAAAAGTCACTCCCGACAGGGAAGCACCTATCATGCCGTATGCCACCAAAAACCATGGAGAAGAGCGGTTTCCGGTGAGATATGAAGTATTTGTTGCTTTCAGGGAGGTAAAGTGGGCAATGACAAATATCAGTGAGGTATAGAGAAGGAAAAAAACACCAATCAACTGAGGAGACATTCGAATAAAAAAATTTTGAACAAAGATAGACAGAAAAAAAATACAGGTCTGCGTTCAATATTCATTGAATAAAAGATTATGAAAAAGCAAACTGTTTTTTTTTATCATGATATACCCCGATTTTTGTTAATTTTGTCATGAAAAATTATATAAGACTTTGTGGAAATTCCCTCCAGACTTATTGAATCAGCGGTGAATGAACTGTCAAAGCTACCCGGAGTGGGAAAACGCACTGCCCTCAGGCTTGTTTTACATATCCTTAGACAGGAAACACGCTTTACTGAAACCTTAGCTGCCAGTTTGCTGAAATTACGTTCAGAGATAAAATTTTGTAAAACCTGCTATTCACTATCTGATAATGAAATATGCGAGATATGTAGCAATCCAGACCGCAACACGACTCAGTTATGTGTTGTTGAAGACATTCAGGATATGATGGCTGTTGAAAACACCAATCAGTTCAAGGGCGTATTTCATGTGCTGGGAGGATTGATTTCTCCCCTGGAAGGCATCGGACCTGATAAACTGAAAATCGGAGAACTCCTCATCCGTATGCAGACAGGAAATATTCAGGAGATCATTCTAGCTCTGCCTGCAACCGTTGAAGGTGACACCACAGGGTTTTATCTTTTCAGGCAGTTGCAAAACTATCCGATTCAGATAACCACTCTTTCAAAGGGAATTGCCATTGGTGACCAGATTGAATATGCAGATGAAGTTACTCTGGGGCGTTCAATTCTGAACCGCATTCCTTATCAGGAAACAATTTCCCGCAGCACTGTGAAACCGGCAAAAATATAATTCCTTATGCAGCATACATCCATGATTCTGTCATGTTCTTTTTTTTCATATCTTT
>CAYRXH010000147.1:0-3870 GCA_964428185.1 uncultured Bacteroidales bacterium | reverse complement strand
ATGCGATAACAGTAACAGTTATTGACCAGCAGGATGCCACTATCATAACCACAGGTCCTTTCTGTTCCAATGACAGCCCTGTTCAGTTCCAGTCAGAAGACGGCGGTGGTTCATGGTCGGGCACGGGTATTTCGGCCACAGGTATGTTTAATCCTGCAGCAGCAGGTCCTGGAACGCATACCATCACTTATGTGATAGCAGGAAGCTGCGGTGACACAGATACTCAAGATATTATAGTCAATGAATCGCCCACAGTTAGTATTACACATAATGATGAAAGCTGCATAGGAGCAGGTGACGGCGATGCCATTGTAGTAATCACAGGAGGCACATCTCCCTTTATAATTCTCTGGAATACGGGTGGAAACTCAGATAGTTTAACAGGCTTATTACCGGGAATATATGACGTCCTTGTGATTGACCAGAATGATTGCAGCAACAGCGGAAGTGTTACTATACTTGGAGGTACAGATGACTGTACACCACCTCATGTTTGGGTTCCAAATATCTTTTCTCCCAATGGAGATGGTGAAAATGATCTATTGTTTGTAAGAGGAGAGGGGATTGAATATCTTGAATTCATTATCTACAACCGCTGGGGAGAGATAGTATTTGAAACAAGCACCAAAGAAATTGGATGGGATGGTACATATAAAGGAAAAGTATGCGATCCCGGAGTGTTTGTCTACTATCTCAAGATTACTTTTACAAATGCTACAATTTATGAAAACAAAGGAAATGTTACATTAGTTCATTAATAAATAATTACATAACTCATGAAAAAACTTATCACAATCAGCTTGTTCATCCTTGCTTTTGTCTATTCAGGAAAAGCACAGGATATTCATTTTTCACAGTTTTTTGAAGCACCCCAGTCTGTCAATCCTGCGCTCACAGGATATTTTGTGGGGGATCACAGATTCATTGCCAACTTCAAGGATCAGTGGAAAGCCATTGGAAGTCCTTATCGCACGTATGCGTTTTCTTATGATATGGGACTCAACAAAACAACTGCAGAAACCGGATATCTTGCTATTGGTGCTATGGTTTTTGCTGACAAGGCAGGGGATCTGAACATGTCCACCATGCAGGGGGTTCTTAATATCGCTTATCATCTCCGTGTCAGCGACAATCAAACTTTAGGCGCAGCCATCACTGGTGGTTTTGGACAGAAATCTATTGATATGACTGACGCACAGTGGGACAACCAGTATGATATCAATGTGGGAGGATTCAATCCCGACCTGGCAAGCAATGAAACAAACCCCTTTAACACATTCACATATCCTGATCTTGGTTTTGGGATGCTGTATACTATTAGAAGTGCTGAAACAAACATGACCTCAAATGATGGGTTCAGAGCAAACATGGGATTTGGAGTGCATCATATCAATGCTCCCAAAATGAAATTCTATTCAGCTTCTGACACCACAAAACTCTCAACACGTATCTCAGGGCACGGTCAGTTCCAGTTTGGTATTCCCAACAGCAATCTTGCCATTGTTCCGGGGTTTTTCTATTATCATCAGGGAAAAATGCAGCAAATCTATGTTGGTGCCAATTTCAGATATATGCTGAAAGAGCATTCAAGATATACGGGATTTATTAATGACGCATATTTTACTCTTGGAGGATATCACCGTTTTGGCGATGCTGCTATCGTTTTTGCTCAGATCGAACTCAATGATATTGCCCTGGGTGTGAGCTATGATGTGAATGTTTCAAAACTCAGAGTTGCAACAACCGGAAGAGGTGGACTCGAAGTCTCGCTGAGATATATTATTGCGCCAGTTACTCAGAAGAGTTTTTACTAGTTTAGTTAATTCTTTTATATATTATTTTATTGTAGTAGATTTAACAAAACAATTAATGAATTGCAATTAACTATAATCATTAAATAAAAAATCATACTATCTGAAAGGATGGCATTTTCAAAACACAACTACTCAATCATGAGTCCACTGAGATAACAGAACTATTAAACCAAATGAAGTAATTCAGGCAAACGAAACTACCCCCTCAGATAGCATTTAAAAATAGGATGCTATGAAAAGAAACCTGTTTATTTTATTTTTTTGTCTCTCAGGAATAATTTCCAAAGGACAGGATACCACATTCCGCAAAAATTTTGATTTCACATCCTTGGATATTTCAGGAAAGATGATTGCAACATCCGATGGTAATTTTTTGTTTTGCGGGTTTGGAGCAGATTTTCTCCCGATTTACGGAAACGTTTCGAAAATTGACCAATCAGGAGATATTATCTGGTCGAAAGGTATCAGTGCTTCAATAGCAACAGCAGTCATGGATGTGATTGAAATCAGTGCCGCCCTTGGCGGAGGATATCTGCTTGCCGGAGAATCCAGTCCAGGTGCGATTCTCGTCAGGCTTGACAACAACGGTAATCTTGTTTGGGCCCGGAGATATCAATATCCGGGATCACAGGGCGAATTTTTTAACAGAGTTATTGAAACCAATGATGGAAATTTTCTTGCTGTTGGAGGAGTCTATCACGTTTATGACGGATCTGCCTACAGGGACTCTATCATGCCCATGGCGTTCAAAGTAAATACTAGTGGAACAATATTATGGGACAGATCATATTACATTAATGTACCCAATCCTGATGAACACTGTTTTACTTCCGTTTCAGAAGTTTCAGACGGGTATGTGATGACCGGATATACTTCTGAAGGAACAGGTACGATCAACAGCGATGGTGATTATCCAAGAAATGCATTAATCATTAAAACAGATGCCACAGGGAATTTATCATGGGTAAGACGTTTTGGCAGCTCTGGTACAGGAGAAAGCATCGATTGTGCAACAGAATTATCAACCGGAAGAGTTCTGATGGGGGGATACGCAGGAGATTTTTCCTATCTGATGAGATTGTCTGCTACAGGGGGAACTCCCGTGATTGAATACCAACACAGATACAGCGGTGGATTCTTGGGAGTACATGCTTTTTATGATGTGATGGAAGCACCCGACGGGCATTATGCAATTATTGGAACTTATATACTTCCTTTATCTTTTTCTTTCAATTCAACAACTGCAAAATTCAACAACTCAACAGGGTCACTCATCAACGGAAAAACCTATTCCGGAGGAATGTCAAATATTATTCCCAGAGGTGGTATCACAAGCACAGGAAGCTTTTACATGATGATGATGTCGATGAGTGGTTTCGGTCACAACTATCATGTCATCAAAACTGATGTGGGTGGTGTAATGAATAACCCGGCTTGTCCAGAAGGAAATTATTCCCCTTCAAGAAGCAATTATACTGCTTCATTGACATCAATGACTCCTCCCGCAATCATTAATACTGCTTCTTCATCTTCATTTACCCCCGCTATTGTCAATCTGACACCGGGAGAAATTGTGGACTGTGAATATGCACCATGCACACCTCCACCGGTTCCAACACTCACAGCAGTGCCAAATCCTATCTGCGCAGGACAGACTGTTACATTAACTGCCAGTGGATCAGGTCCCAATGTAACATATCATTATTATACTGTTCCTACAGGAGGAACACCATTTGCCAGCGGACCTTCAACTGTTGTTGCTCCGGTAACAACTACCACATATTATGCTGCTGCCGAGGACAACACAAACCCCGGATGTATGAGTGTCCGAGCTTCAGTAACTGTTACCGTGAACCCCAACCCTGTTGTAACGATTTCTCCTTCTGCAAGTGCTATTTGTAACGGGCAAAGCACAACTCTCACTGCCGGCGGTGCTTCTTCATACTCATGGAGTGGCGGACTGGGAACAGGAAATCCAAAAGTGGTTAGTCCTACTTCAACTACCACATATACTGTTACAGGTACTGCTGCAAATGGTTGTTCTGCTTCTGCAAGT
>CAYRXH010000146.1:0-4129 GCA_964428185.1 uncultured Bacteroidales bacterium | reverse complement strand
CAGAATCAGGATGATCCGTTTCATTGCCAATTGATAATCTTCAATTTTTTACAAAGGTAAGTAAAAGTAATAATTGAATTCATTCATGTCAACAGAAGAAATTCTGCATAAAATTATTTGTTCTGTACTTTCAGATGATTTCTGACAATATTGGCTTTTACAGCTCCAATTACAGCCTCCAGTTCTTTTTGCGATGCTCTTCTTATATGATCTACTGATCCGAAATGCTTTAAAAGCCGAAGGGCTGTTTTTGAACCAATACCTTTTATATCGGTCAATTGGGTTTTGATAGTCGCTTTTGATCGTCTCTGCCGGTGAAGTGTGATTCCGAATCTGTGCACTTCGTCTCTAATCTGCTGGAAAAACCGGAGAATGGGTGATTTTTTGTCAATATACAAAGGCGTATTGTCGCCATAGCGGAAGATTGTTTCGAGTTTTTTTGCAATGGAAATCAATTGTATTTTGTCAATTATTCCAAGTTTCCGAAGACTTATGGCAGCCGATTCAAGTTGCCCCTTTCCGCCATCAATAAGTATCAGCTGAGGTAACGAACTGTTCTCTTCGATGAGACGTTTATATCTTCGATATACAACTTCTTCCATACTTGCATAGTCATCTGGTCCTTCAACTGTTTTAATATTGAAATGGCGATATTGTGATGGGGCTGGCCTGCCATTTTTAAACACAACACAGGCTGCCACAGGAAAAGACCCCTGAATGTTTGAATTGTCAAATGCTTCTATATGAACTGGTGGGACATTCATGTTCAGGGTCTCTTGGATTTTTTCAACAATTGAATTCTGACGTTTCAACTCAAAATTGCTGCTTTCACGCTTTTTCTTTTCAAGAAGGAACACCCTAGCATTTTTTTCTGAAAGAAGCAGAAGTTCTTTTTTATGTCCTGTTTTGGGTATAGTAAATTTCGTATCAGGAAATGACGTATGAGGATAAAACGGGACAATAAGTTCTTTTGAAAACCCCTGGAGAAAATGCTTCACCTCAAGCAATGCATGGTCGAAAATTTCAAGCTCAGTTTCATCCAGTGCAGAACGGATTTCAAAACTATGGGACATAACCACTGAACCATTGACTACACGCATATAATTACAGATTTTTCCACGGTCACCTTCAGAAATCATACTCACAACATCGCAATTTTTAAGAGATGGATGAACCAGAGCAGACCGTGAATGATAGTTTTCTAATGCCTGTATTTTTTCTTTTAATTCCTGAGCTTTTTCAAATTCAAGTTTGCGACTGCTTTCCTTCATTGATTTTTTCAGTTCCCTGATTACTCCGTTGAGTTCACCTCTGATTATCAGCCGGGCGCTGCTGATATATTCAAGATACTCATCTCTTGGTATTTTATTTTCACATGGGCCTTTACATTTGCCAATGTGATACTGCAGACAAATTCTGAATTTCTTTTCAAGGATGTTTTTTTCACTGAGGTTGAGTTTGCATGTTCGTAATGGGAAAGTATTTCTCACGATGTCAAGGACAGCATACATTGAACGGTGAGAGGGATAGGGGCCATAGCAGGTGTTTTTTGAATGATCTGGCTGAAAGGAAACAAATATTTTGGGAAAGAATTCATGGGAAATACATATCCATGGATATGACTTATCATCCTTCAGTCTGATGTTATATCTTGGCCTGTGTTTTTTAATCAAAGTGTTTTCCAATAACAAGGCATCATATTCAGTTTCTACAGTGATGGTTTCGATGCGAACAATTCGCTTAACAAGAAGTTTGATGCGTGCATTTTCATGATTTTTCTGAAAATAGGATGAAACTCTTTTTTTAAGGTTTTTGGCTTTTCCTACATATATGATCGTTCCGGTTTCATCAAAGTATTTGTAAACTCCAGGTAATTCAGGAAGGGAATACAAAATTTCCTGAAGCACGGATTCAATCTGAAATAACGGGGCTCCCATTGTTTTTAGCCACTTTGTATTTTGAATATTGATATTTTCAGACTAATGATTTCTCCGATGCAGTCAAAAGGCATATGATGTTGCAGTCTGAATGTATATATGCCCTGTTGATGAAAAGAAGTACGTTTCAGCCCCTGAAAATGAAATAAATAGCCGGATTCATATATGGTGCCCGTGAAATTCCCGTTGTCATCTTTTAGAAAAATTTCAAAATCAGTATTGCGCTCGCCTCCGTCAGGAGTGATAATTAGTAAATTGAACAAAAAGTTAGAAAAAAGATATTGCCCTGTATGATTAATTGTGATTTCCACTCGATATTCGCTATCGGTGTCTTTAATCAGTGCGTTGAATTCAACAGGCATATCTTTCATCCACTGATTACCTGTAAAAAAATGTATGTGTTCATCAACAGGTGCATTGTTTACACAGGAAAAAAATATCAGTGAGATGAGAAAGAAAAATTGAAGTGAACGCATAAGAGTAATTTTTGTAAAATTAAGAAAAAACTGTAATTTTACGGTTTTTAACTTTCCGGATTATGAAATGGTTGTTTTTTGCTTGTTTCATTTTTATGTCCTTGTTCATAAGTGCACAGAAAGGTGTTCATTATCGTGACTTGCCTGAACCCGTGAAAAGGTTTTTTCCTGTTGTTTACTCAGTAGATAGTGCCATTGAAGTGAACTGGCTGATTCAGGATTCAGTATATATTGCCCTTTTTGAATCGGGAGGATATCCGGTTGAGGTGCAGATGAAAGCAAACGGGTTCTGGATTATTACATACTGGGAAATTGACTGTGTTTGGGTTCCTGAAACTGTTAAAAAGAGTTTAACTGAACAATTTAACGGCTATGCTATGCGTCGTTGCAGAATTTCTAACAATCCCTTTGATGAAAAGTATTATCATATAACACTGATTCCACCGGATGGGAATTCTTCTCCAGTGACAGTGTGTTTTTCCACAGACGGCAAAATTCAATCACCATGAAATATTTCAGAGTATTATGTTATTCCTTTTTGGTTGTTCTTGCATTTCCGGTTTTGGCACAGACCAATGAGTCTGCCAGTTCTGAATATGTTCTTGTTATTCATGGCGGGGCCGGAAATTTTAATTCTGCAGAATTTACCCCTGAACGTTACAGTGAGTATCAGGAAATGCTTGACAGGGTGCTCATAACAGGTGATTCTTTGCTGAGAAGCGGTGCCAAAGCAGTGGATGTGGTCACAGTATGTGTTATGATGATGGAAGACTCTCCTTTGTTTAATGCCGGCAAAGGGGCTGTTCTCAACGAAGAAGGAAGAATTGAGCTGGATGCATCAATCATGGATGGGAAAAACCTTAGAGCCGGAGCTGTTGCCGGAGTTCACTGTATAAAGAATCCTGTGCTGGCTGCCAGAATTATTATGGATGACGGTACCCATGTGATGTTAAGCGGACAGGGTGCAGAGATATTTGCTGAAATGAACGGGACTGAAATTGTTGATTCTTCGTATTTTTATACCCCTGAAGTGTACAATCGTTACATTCAGATAAAAAAACAGGGTCGAGGTACAGTAGGAGCAGTTGTGCTTGATACATACGGAAATCTGGCTGCAGCTACATCAACCGGGGGAATGATGATGAAGAAATACGGACGTATCGGCGATTCTCCTATTATTGGTGCCGGAACCTATGCGGACAATAATTGCTGTGCTGTGTCATGTACCGGCCATGGTGAATATTTTATCAGATTTGTTGCTGCCTATGATGTCTGTGCATTGATGAAGTACGGAGGGAAATCTCTTGAACAGGCTTCTGTTGAAGTGATAGAAAAAATGAAGCAGGCCAGGGGAACAGGAGGCATGATTGCTGTGGATAATCATGGTAATATTGCAATGCCTTTCAGTACAAAATCAATGTTCAGGGGATATATCAGATCTGATGGAGGCAAACATATTGAATTTTAATATGTTATGTATGAAAAGCATTATTGTTGTTCTGTTTTTTTTCCCCCATTTTTTCACTGTACGCACAGCATTAGAATAATTACAAAGGGTATTCAGAGAATTATATCATGTGTTTCAGGCTGAATTATTCATTTGGTATGATGCAATTGTCAAATGCTGACCCCGATCGGTTCAGTCTTTGGACAGGTGGCTCAGAACAGTCATTTATACTTTCGGCTGATTTTGGTTCTTTTGAAAATGAAAACCTG
>CAYRXH010000145.1:0-4197 GCA_964428185.1 uncultured Bacteroidales bacterium | reverse complement strand
TGAAAACAAAAAAATTATTATTGCTCATAATCCTGCCGGTGATTTTAGGGCAGGGAACGAAAGGGCAGGGGTATATACCTTTGGTTGATACAAATAATCAATGGAATTTGCTTGTAACTTTATATCCTTGTCACCCACCCGGCATAACGAAATCCACACTAAAACTTTCAGTTTCATTATCAGATACTGTTATAGACAGTACCATATATAAAAAAGTACTTAAAAGTTCAGATTTTTATTTTTATTCTACTGATTCTATACTTGGATATATTAGAGAAGACACATTAACGAAAAGAGTTTATTTTTTAAGCAATGATTTTTTCAATGCTGACACTGAAAGGTTGCTATATGATTTTAGCATAAATACTGGTGATACATTAGAGGTTTTCCCCTACTTTTTTTGTCAAAATGCGGCAAATACTTTTGTAGTAACCTCGACAGATTCAATAATGCTGTTAAATAACGAGAAAAGAAAAATTTGGAATCTAGCTTCATTAGACCCCCTGAATTTTCCAAACCACTTATATCCAACTGACAAATGGGTTGAAGGCATAGGAAGTATAAATGGACTAGTTTTTCCAGGATGCTATGAGGACCCATCTACAAATTCTTTCATATCGGAATTATTGTGCTTTTATACAAATGATTATCATTTGTACTTGCATCAACAATATGATACGTGTTATTTGGAATATAGTTCCAGTATAGATGAAATTTACAGTGAGAATTTAATCATATACCCTAATCCTGCTCAAGAAGAATTAAATATATATTTAAATGACATTTACGATACTGAAAATTCTATTCAAATATTTGACGCGTATGGTAAAATAATATATGAAAATTCATGTTTTGGCCACTTCTGTGTTATAGATATTTCTCATATTGGTGCAGGTCTGTACATTGTAATAATAAGCAAAGGACATAAAATTCTCGTTACAAAATTCATTAAAAATTAAAAACCATGATTACAAATTTTTCGCAATACTATAAAAAAAATTTTCAATATTTTTGGGTAGTTTGAAATGGGGTGTTATCATTATTTTTTATCACTATTGTCCGGAAAAAATATTAAAAGTTTGAAAAGCCCTATAAATTATTGTGGGTTTTTGAGATTCTTCTACAAGCCGGGCTTACTTTTGAAAATGCAAATTTGTAAAATATAAAATACACACATTCAAATAATTATGGTTTGAAAAACATATTTTTTACTTTTGTCGGACAATAGTGAAAACAGATGAAAAAAGTGTTACTTTACAAAAAAAATCACTATGAAATTTTCAACGATTTGCGTTGGCAAAACAAAGCATGATTTTGTGCAGGGGGGAATAGACTTCTATATAAAACGCATTTCAAGATACATGAAGTTTGGCTGGAATGAAATTGCCTTGCCTGGAAAAGGATTTCAAGGAACACAGGCTGACATTTGCAGAAAAGAATGCCAACTGCTTGGCTCTGCCCTGAGAGGGAATGAACAGCTGATTCTTCTGGATGAATCAGGGCATTCGTTTTCCAGCGAAAAATTTGCCGGCTTTTTACAGCATCTGATGAATACAGAACAACGAAACGTGGTTTTTGCTATTGGGGGCGCGTGGGGGTTTTCTGATGAATTTAAAAAACTGGCCACAACTTCAATTTCATTGTCGCCAATGACATTTCCTCATCAGCTGGTCAGAGTCGTTTTTCTGGAACAGTTTTACAGAGCAATGACCATTCTCAGGAATGAGCCATATCATCATGTTTGATGAACTAAAAAAAAGGGGCAGAGGCTGCTCTCGGCTTTGATAGTTTACACCCCTATACTATTTTTTTTTTAGAATCAATATTCCCTGTCTTGTGTGAAGAAGTATGTAAAAAAAATTTTTTCAGCATACAAAATTATATATGTGCGGATATATATATCTGAATAATTTCTATCTCTGATACTCTAAAAAAAACTCACTGGTTTATAGTTGCTTAACAGGCTATAATGAGAGTTTTATTTTTAAAAAATAAACTTCAATACTGGTTTTAGCTAACTGCTGATTTTGGTCTTTCTCAACATTTTTTCTTCATCAGTATTTACTCATTATTTTGTAAGTTTGCAATTCTTAAAAATTTAAAAATAATTACTATGCTCACTGAAAACAGAGTAAAAGATGATAAAGTACTTACTGTTTCACCATCAGTTTCCTGGGTTGGTGTACTCGACTATGACATTGTTACTTTTGATGTAGTCATGACAACGGAATATGGAACAACATACAATTCATATTTTATAAATGCTGAAAAGAAGGCAGTGGTGGAAACAACCAAAGAAAAATTTTGGGATGTCTATATTGAGAAACTTTGCAAAGTATGTAATCCTGCCCAAATTGAATATATAATACTCAATCATACTGAACCGGATCATAGCGGAAATGTTGGCAATCTGCTAAGGGAAGCCCCGAACGCAAAAATTGTGGGCTCAGGTCAGGCAATCCGATATATGAAAGACCTTCTTGGGTTTGATTTTCCTCACCTTGTGGTAAAGGATGGTGATCGTTTATCTCTTGGCAATATGGATCTGCAGTTTATTTCAGCTCCCAACCTTCACTGGCCTGATTCAATGTATACCTGGCTTGAAAAAGAAAAAGTTCTTTTCACCTGTGATTCCTTTGGAGCACATTTTTGTGATTCAAGGATGTATGATGTTGAGGTCGGCAATTATGATGATGCTTTCAAATATTATTTTGATGTGATTCTGAAGCCCTACAGTAAATTTATGCTCAAGGCCATTGATAAAATCAGAACACTGGATATTCAGTCCATCTGCACAGGACATGGACCCCTTCTTAAAGAGAACTGGAAGAAGTATGTTGATCTTTCTGAGGAATTTTCAAATGAGGCAATGAAGTATCCTTTGCAGAAACATGTGTATATCCCCTTTGTATCGGCCTACCATAAAACAGGTCTTATTGCTCATGCCATTGCCGATGGAATTCTCTCTGTCATCCCCGATGCAGTGATAGATGTGCAGGATATTGAAAATACCCCCATTGGTGAACTGGATGAAAAAATTTCCCGGTCTCAGGCAATTATTGTGGGTTGTCCCACAATCAATCAGAACATTCTGCTTCCTGTATATAAACTCTTTGCACTCATTAATCCTATCCGTGACAGAGGAAAGGTGGGAGGAGCATTCGGATCATATGGATGGAGCGGAGAAGCTTCAAAACTTATCTCCGATTCATTGAAAAACCTGAAACTAGATGTCCCTGATGATAACCTGTTTTTCAGATTCACCCCTCATAAGCCTCAGCTTGAACTTGCACTAAAGTACGGTCAGAAGATCGCTGAAATGATATTGTCAAAGAAAATTTCATGTGAGGAATAAAAACTGGTGCATCTTATTGCTTTTAATTTTTCTTCTTTCATTCTGGAATTGCCACCCTGTCAGAAGAACTGCCCAACATTTTGTTCAGACAGAGAATCTTCCTGCAATATTGTTTTTCTCAACACCTGCCATTTATACTGAGTTTTTCAGACCTGAAGAGCAAAGAGATTCGCTGAACTATTACAAGCCCGAAAAAATAATGTATTATCTGGATGATACATTTTTAGAATTGTTTTCTGTGATTTATGACAGTATGTTGGTAAATGGACTGAGGAGTGAAGGGTTCAGGGTTTTTGAACAGGATAGTCTGGCTGACTTTTTTTCCTTTGAGGGACAAAAATGGCAGTTTTCCCTTCAACAGATTACTTTTGAAGAGCATAGGCTTATCTATGAAGATGAAATAACATTCACGGAATACTCAGTGGTTTGGGATACAGTTATTTCAGAATTTCAGTTCAATGTGTGGTTTGAACTTCTGCCTGTCAATAAAGACACTTCTGTTCCTGCTCATGTATTTTTTGCATCATTAAGTATCTCTGATGATCTTGAAGGAAAGTTCGTGTATGACTGGGGAAGAGGAGTATATGATTATGTGTATGAGTTAACAGAGGTACTAAGTTCTGATATTATGAGTCTGGTTGCTGTTGCTGCAATAAAACATTCAGAATACCTGTTTGATTTTTTTCTCAACCGACATCTTTACTTTTCATTGCCTGAAAGTAAGAAAAGTCGCATTTACTATACATGGAACCGTGTAAAGCAGAAACCTGTTCCTGCAGGCTATGAAAGATTTATTTTCTTGTAATTCAGTAAAGTTGAAAAAAACTACCTTTGTTAAAGTT
>CAYRXH010000144.1:0-4204 GCA_964428185.1 uncultured Bacteroidales bacterium | reverse complement strand
TAGAAATAATGAGTCTAATGACGGATTTGGGTAAAGTTTTGCATTTCTTCAAGTAACTCAATTTTTGGTTGACTTCTGCGTAATGCATCTTGTAATGACTTTACATCCTTTTGTAATTCCGGCTCTGGTGTTTTGCTTTCTATTTTTAATTTCATGCGTTTTTTTCTTTCCAACTTCGTTTGCTACTATGGTATTCCATTACTCAATCGCAAATGCTTCTGCATGGTACTCCGTATTTAGTTTCTAACGCCCCTTATGTTATAGTTCCGTTCAGATATTCGACTACGCTGGCCTCTTTACTAATGTTTCCTTTTTTCTTGTCTATTTTCATTTTTGTGAGTTGTTAAATTTACCCTGATTTGTGTAAACCTATTCCAGGACAAGTCGCAATGAAATACAATTTCCTGTCTGAACATGAGTTAATATTGGTCAACATAAACAATAAATTATGAAAGCAAAGGCAACAATTTTTCTTCTGATTGCGGCATTATTTGTCTCTTCGTGTGCACAAAAAAAAGCTCGCAGGTACACCCCCTCAAATGCATACCGGGGCAGATCTTCTTCTCAGATAGGCGGAGGACAGTTTAAGGAATCAACTATAGAAACTTCTGCAGATGACAGAATGATCGCCTATGATGCATCCATTGATCTGATTGTCAAAGAACCCGATTCAACGCTTGTTACCATTAAAACTCTGGTGAAAGAGCAAAAGGGTTATATCGTGAGCATTTCTTCATCAACCGTTGTTTTCAGAGTTGAAACCACGAGGCTTGAAAGCACACTGAAGATTCTTGAAACCTATGGAAAAACAGAAAATAAAAGATTCTGGGGTGAAAATGTAACTGAAGAATATCTTGATCTGGGTATGAGGCTGGAAAACGCAATGAAAGTCCGGGAGCGATATCTTGAACTTCTGGAAAGGGCTGAAAATGTGCAGGCAGCCTTGATGGTAGAAAAGGAGCTGGAAAGGCTTAATGGTGAAATCGATATACTTAAAGGAAAAATCAACCGCCTGGAGCATATTACTGAATATTCTAGCATCACTGTTTACATCAAAGAAAAAGTGAAAATCAGGTATAGTGACTTTTGTTTTTGTGAAACTTATTAAGTGTGTCAAATGGCTGTTCGTTAGAAACTGAAATCTCTGACTTCAGTAGAGAATTTCATAATACTGTGTATCAAATGCCGGACAATACAATGAGTCGGTATAGACATCTGTTTGTTGATCCTTGGTAACAGACCAAAGAAAGTTGATTTTTTTATTTCCGTAAAACCTACAGGTAAATGTTGTATCAAAAGCAGGTCCATAGCCATTTCGGGGTGTATTGAGACAGCAATCTATACAGTCTTCAACACAGTTTGTAAAATAAAAAACCACCAGATCATCATTATCACTCGGATATGCATTTTTTAAATGGATTTGCACAAATCCGGAGGGTCTGAGCTCTACTTCTTCAACATAATCGGGTGACTGATCAAAAACCGATGCAGAAAATTCAATGGTCTTTTCAAAATACATGTCCTTTTTCACAACCAGCCTGTAATTATCTGCCTTTTCTCGTACGAAAGCAAAAGAAAATTTTCCTGTAGCATCGGTTGTAGTGGTTGCAATTTGCGTAAAACTGGGAACATAAACGCCCGACTGCATTCCGTTTCCGCTAAGGACTACTGTTGCTGAAGAAACATATTGCTGAAGGTCCGGATCATATACTGTTCCGGAAATTGTCAACTCTGTTTCTTTCTTTTTGCAGGAAACAAACACCAGAAGCATCATACACCAGATCAAATTTCTCATAAGCTAAAAAATTAATAAATTTTCGGATAAACAGATGGTTTATACTCATGCATTATAGAGTAAACTATTTCAAAAACATCCTCAGCATTTGGATTTGAGAAATAATCCCCGTCTGTTCCATATGCTGGGCGGTGCTCTTTTGCTGTCAGGCATTTTGGCTCAGCATCAAGCAAAAAATATCCTTTCTGAGCTTCCAGTACATGATGCATCATAAAAGCAGTGGCACCACCTGGAACATCTTCGTCAAAGAAAAGAACTTTCCCAGTCTTTCTGAGAGAGTCATAAATTACATGATTGACATCAAAAGGGAGCAGAGTCTGAACATCAATCAGTTCCACACTGATATCAAATTCTTCAAGCTGGGGAATTGCTTCCTTGGCGATTTTGACACATGAACCATAAGTGACTATAGTAATATCGCGACCTTCTTTCAGGATTTCAGGAACACCAAGTGGCAATGTAAACTCGCCGAAATTTGATGGACGCTGTTCCCTGATTCTGTACCCGTTTAGGGGCTCTATAATCAGGGCAGGATCATCCGACTGCATCATTGTATTGTAAAAAGCTGCTGCTCTGGTCATATCACGCGGAACAATCACATACATCCCCCTGATGGAATTGATCACCATGCTTAGTGCAGAGCCTGAATGCCAGATTCCTTCAAGTCTGTGTCCTCTGGTGCTGATAATTGCAGGTGCTTTCTGAAATCCTTTGGTTCTGTATCTTAGTGTGGCTAAATCATCACTCAACAATTCAAGTCCATACAACAAATAATCAAAGTATTGTATTTCCGCCACAGGCCTCAACCCACGCATGGCCATTCCGATTGCCTGACCCACTATTGTGGCTTCACGAATGCCCGTGTCAAATACTCTTTGTTCTCCGTATTTTTTCTGTAGCCCTTCCCATGTCTGATTAACACCGCCGATACCACCAACATCTTCGCCAAAAGCAAGCATTTCGGGATATTTTTCCATCAGTGCATCAAAATTATCTCTGAGGATTTCACGCCCGGGGACAAGAGGTGGTTGATCATCAAACTGAATTGGAATTTCCGGCACCTTGAGTGCAGAATATGCTGTTTCTGAATACAAATGAGAACTGTAACGTGATGTTCCGTCTCTGTATGCATTTTCAAGCCACACCATAACATTGTTCTTCATAGGGCGGTCGTGGGTGCAGGTACGGCAAAAAAATCTCAGAATTTTCTTTGCTGAAGAAATCACATCCTTTCTGATAGGTTCTGCAATCCTGTCAAGTTCATTCATGACCTCTTCAACCATTGTAATTTTTTCACAATGACAGTCTGAAATCTGAACGATATCCTGAAGACTTTTCTTCAGTTGCATAATAGGCTGCAACACATTATTCCATGCCTTATTGCGGGCTTCTTTCACAAGTTTTTCTGCATTCTTTTCGATCTGCTCCAGTTCTTCTGCTGTAGCATATTCTTTTTGAATAATCCACTCCCCAAATTTTTTTATTCCATCAAATTCCTGTTCCCACTCAAGGCGTTCCTTGCTTTTATATCGTTCATGCGATCCTGAAGTACTGTGTCCCAGAGGCTGAGTGCATTCGGTGATATGGAACAGTACCGGAACATGTTGAGTTCTGCATAGTTCGGTGCCCTTTTCATACATTGCAACAAGTTCTTCGAAATCCCAAGCTCGTGCTGTAAAAATTTCAATACCTGCTGGTCTTTTGGAAGTTCTTTGAAACCCCCTCAAAGCTTCAGAAATGCTGTCTTTTGCAGTTTGCAATTGCCTGCTTACCGAAATACCGTATCCGTCGTCCCATACCGATATTGCCAGTGGCACCTGCAACACTGCGGCGGCATTGACAGTTTCAAAAAAATGACCCTCTGAGGTAGAAGCATCTCCAATTGTGACAAAAGATATTTCATTTCCACTTACTGATAAGTGTTTAAAGCCTTTCAGATGATCATTATTCCGGAACATTTTTGAAGCAAGAGCAAGACCAAGTGCACGAGGCATCTGGCCCGCTGTGGGTGATATATCAGCAGATACATTTTTCAATTCAGCAAGATTAAGCCAGTTTCCGTTTTTATCAAGAGTGTGGGTAGAAAAATGATTGTTCATCAGCCTTCCGCTGTTTGAAGGATTGAACTCTGTATCAGTGTCGCCGTAAAGCTGGGCAAAAAACTCCTCAGGGGTAAACAAGCCTGCAGCCATCATAAAAGTCTGATCACGATAATATCCCGACCTCCAGTCTCCGACCTGAAATACCAATGACATGGCAAGCTGCGGGATTTCCTTTCCGTCACCGAAAATTCCGAATTTGGCTTTTCCTGTTAGTACTTCCTTACGACCAAGAAGAGATGCTTTTCTGCTTAGTACAGCAGTTTTGTAAAGACTTAAAATAGTTTGTTTATCTCCAATCATATATCAA
>CAYRXH010000143.1:0-4221 GCA_964428185.1 uncultured Bacteroidales bacterium | reverse complement strand
TTACTTTCCAATGCAGAAGTTTGAAAACACGGAATTTAAGATGTCATCATTTGTGATTTCTCCTGTAATACTTCCCAGATGATGCATTGCATCACGCAGGTCGGCAGTGAGCAGATCCTGTGTCAGTCCTTCGGTTATGCCATTTGTCACTCTCGTCAGGGCTTCGGTGGTTCTGAGTAGTGCTTCATAATGTCTCGTGTTGGAAACAATAACATTTTCACCTGTCTTAATATTTTCAGCGGTTTTTTTGAGAAGATTCTCAAGCATTCCGAGGTTTTCATTTTTTTTTGCTGAAATGAAAACAGTGTCAGATTGAAGGAATTTTTTAAAACCCTGAGGTATTTCATTCAATAGATCAATTTTATTGATGACAACAATAAGTTTTTTATTTTCAAACCCTTGAACCTTGCTTCCAAGTTCATCAATATCAGACTGAATATCACTGACGGTCATCGAAGAGAGGTCAGCAATATACAATACTATCATAGATTTTTCGGCCATCCTGATAGTTCGTTCAATGCCCATATTTTCAAGGATGTCATCGGTTTGTCTGAGGCCTGCTGTGTCAATGAATCTGAATGTAATCCCGTCGATACTGATGACATCTTCAAGTGCATCACGGGTTGTGCCGGGAATTTCAGAAACAAGGGCTTTGTCATCTCTGAGCAGAAGATTGAGCAGGCTTGATTTTCCTACATTTGGACGCCCTGTAATCGCAACTGGAATGCCGTGTTTGATCACATTTCCCTGAGCAAATGAATCGAGAAGTGATTGCAGTTTTCCCTGAATTGAACTTACCAGCTGAAGCAGCTTTGTTCTGTCTGCAAACTCCACGTCCTCATCTGAGAAATCAAGCTCCAGTTCAATCAAAGCAGTAAAATCGATAAGCTCCTTTCTGAGGGTTCTAATTTCATCAGAAAAAACGCCTCTGAATTGTTTCATTGCAAGATCATGTGACGCATGAGAATGGGAACTGATCAGGTCAGCAACTGCTTCGGCCTGGGAGAGGTCAAATCTGCCGTTCAAAAATGCCCTCAAAGTAAACTCGCCGTGCTCAGCCTGTCTGATTCCGTAAGAAACCAGAGCAAAACAGACACGCTGAATGATATAGGGAGAACCATGAATTGAAATTTCTGCAGCATCTTCTCTGGTATAACTGTTGGGTGCTCTAAAAATACTTAACAGGGCTTCATCAATGATTCCGTTTGTATCAAAAAGATGTCCCAAATGAATAGTATGACTTTCAATCTGTTCAATTCGCTTTGCAGAATCGATGAACCTGAAAATTTGTGAAACTATTGAAAAAGTTTCAGGGCCTGAAATTCTGATTATTCCAAGTGCACCGTATCCCTGTGGTGTAGCTTGTGCAAATATTGTGTCCTGATAATTCATGGAAAGAGGGATTGTGTCAGAAGGTTGAATTCTTGTTTTTCTTTTCCCTATAGAAACAACTTCTGCAAAGGGGCTCATAGGCATCTTTTTCACCAAGCATCACCACCTTTTCACCAGCAACAATCCTGTGTGAATGGTTGGCAAGATTGCCGCAATGCATACATATTGCATGAACTTTTGTGACATACTCAGCTATAGCCATCAAATGTGGCATGGGACCAAAAGGTACTCCCCTGAAGTCGGTGTCAAGACCTGCAACAATTACCCTGACTCCGCTATTAGCCAGTTCAGTGCATACATTGACGATCTGTTCATCAAAAAACTGTGCTTCGTCAATTCCAACGACATCTACATCATGTGCCAGCAGTAATATGTTTTCGGATGAAGTCACAGGTGTTGACTTGATCACATTATCATCATGTGAAACGATGTCTTGTTCATCATATCTTGTGTCTATGGCAGGTTTAAAAATTTCAACATTCAGATTTGCAAAGCGGGCTCTTTTCAGTCGTCTGATAAGTTCTTCAGTTTTTCCGGAGAACATACTGCCACAAACGACTTCAATCCAGCCTTGTCTTTCTTCACGTTTTACCCGTTTTTCAAGAAACATTGTCTTTCGGATTCAGTTATTTTCGTATTTTTGAACAAATTTCCGATACAAAAATACACACTTCTATGAATCATCAGGAAAGAAAATTCATCATTACACAGAAACTTGATCAATTATTAAGCTCTATAGAGGAAATTCTAAGCAATAGAGACATGAATATCCAGTCTGATTTTCTGTTTAATGTTTGCAGGCAAAGAATTATTGAACTGTATAATGAACTGGAAATGTTTAAGAAAGAATTTAATAAAAAATCAGGAAATCAGTTTGCCGATTGCGGGAAAACAGAGCAGGTATCAGAAAATACCATACATAAAGATCCTGTGGAGGAGAAGAATGATAAGATTTTTGTCGGGGAAAAAAGTTATGAGATGAATGAGATTGAAAACACAAAAGAGATAGGTGATATCGAAGCAGTACAGGAAATTCAGCAGGAACATATTCAGAAGAATGAGAAGGATGTTTCAGATGAAAAGCCTCAGATGCTTGCTGATAAATATAAGTCTGAAGGTCAGTCGCTGCATGAGAAATTTCACTCAGGCAAACAAGATCAAAGTATTGGTAGAAAAATGGCTTCCTCTCCTTTGGTTGATTTAAAAAAAGCGATAGGGATCAACGACCGGTTTACTTTTCTCAATGAATTGTTTGGAGGGAGCAGGGAAGAGTATGATGCCTTCATTAAGAAAATCTGCGGATATAATGATGCCGCTGAGATTATGCAATATTTTGAACACTTAGTTTCTGTGAGACAATGGGAAAGTAAACCTTCGCTGAATAAATTGTATGATCTGGTTTATAGATACTCGCTTTCAAAATGAAAAAATTAGGATTTCTTGTTTTGTTGTTTGCCTGTGCTGTTGCCGGAAACACCCAGAATCTTCAGTATGCAAGGCATATTATTGACACACTGTGCTCTGAATCTTTTCACGGGAGGGGATATGTCAAAGGTGGGATAAATGATGCTGCTCATTTCATTTCAGAAGAATTTGCTTCTGCAGGTCTCAAGCAAATGAATAATTCATGGTTTCAAGAATTCTCAATTCCCATGAATCAGATTCAGGAAGTAAGAATTAAGGATAAAAAGCTGATTCCTGGTCTGGATTATGTGGTCAATGTGAACTGTGCTTCAAACAGGGGAAAATATGAAACGGTCGTGTTTGATGTTAATGTTTTAGGATCAAGAAATCGCTTTTCCGAATATGTCAATAAAGACCATAGCAAGGAAGTGATTATCTTTCTTCCGTCAGTCTATGAGAATGAAGAACTGCGGGATGTGATTCATTCAGTTGTTTTTACAAAACTTATCAATGCTGCTGGTTTCATTTTTGGAGTCAGCAAACAACCTGCGTGGGATGTGCAGATGCTTTCCGAGCCACTTCCATTTCCGGTATTTACAATTGTGGGGACAGATGAGTACTTTAAATCAATGGGGCAGATAAAATTCAGGCTTGTTTCTGAATTCAGTCCTCAGTATAAAGTTTCCAATGTTTGTGCTTATGTTCCAGGTACCCTGTATCCTGATTCATTTATTGTTTTCAGTGCTCATTATGATCATCTGGGGATGATGGGAAATGTGATGTACCCGGGTGCAAATGATAATGCTTCAGGTATTGCAATGCTTCTCGACCTGGCTCATTTTTACACTGACACTTCCAACCGTCTTCCATATTCAGTGGCGTTTCTGGCTCTCACAGCCGAAGAGGCTGGAATCCTGGGTGCGGAGTATTTTGTTAAGAATCCTTTGTTCCCATTGTCACAGGTCAAATTTTTGATCAATCTTGATATTGTTGGAACAGGTAAAGAGGGGATTCAGGTCGTAAACGGAAGTGTTTTTCAGAAAGAATTTGAGATGCTCACATCGCTGAATGAGCAATATCAGTATCTGCCACAGATAAAGATCAGAGGAGAAGCCTGCAATAGTGATCATTGTCCATTTTACAAGGCTGGTGTTCCCTCATTCTATATCTATACTCTTGACAAGGAATATCCATGGTATCATGTTCCCGGTGATGAAAGTGATCGCTTGCCACTTACAGCCTATGAAAACCTGTTCAGGCTGATAGCAGATTTTACTGTAAATCTGGGCAGAAACAATTAAAATGTGTATTTTCCAGCATCAAATTTGACAAAATGGGCTGCTTTTTCAAATGACATAACCATATCATATTCTTCGAGATATATTTGAACAGGGAGTTTGTAAAACTTATTTTTTCATTGCTAAG
>CAYRXH010000142.1:0-4271 GCA_964428185.1 uncultured Bacteroidales bacterium | reverse complement strand
TCAGTGCTTTCGTGAAACGGAGGGGGGTTCAATACTCTTTTTCGCGGATCAGTTTTCCCTGATCATCCCACATTTTCCAGACACCGGTTTTCTTTCCTTTTTTATAGTACATTTCATATCTTAGAGTGCCTGCAGTGTCCCAAACCAGCCATTTGCCATGTTTTTTGTCGTGTTTGTAAGTGGCTTCTGAAACTTTGATTCCGGCTTCAAATTTTTCCCACAATCCATGTTTTACACCGCGGCGGAATGATCTTTTTTCGATGATAGTCCCTCCTGAATAATATTCACTGATACCATCAGGAAGACCTTTTCTGATAGAAATGCGAGCAGAAAGCGTTCCCTGATCATCTGTTTGTTCATATATTCCGGTATAAAGCTTGCCGTCATTAAAATAATACCCGTCATTCTGAGTAATCTGGGCAAATGCTGATGTCATCAGGCAAAGGAAAACCAAGGCAGAGAATAATCTGTTCATTCTTTATAAAGATGGTTCAAAGATAAGTGAAAAGCCTTAAAATAAGGCCCTTTGTTTTAAATTATCTTGCTATGGGAAGAATTTTTATTTCACAGTTTTGCTGTTCCATATTCATCCGGATCTTTGTTGTTTCGTAAGAAATATAAGAGATCTCAAGAGATGAATTATTGTAGGCGGAAGGTACTGAAATTGAAAAATTTCCGTCAAGGTCTGTATAAGTTACAATGTCAGAATTTTCAATGCTTATTTTAACCCCTGCCAAATTTTCTCCAGTCAGATGGTCAATGACCCTGCCGCTGATCTGGGTTGTTTCAGATCCTGAAACCCTGACATCTTGTTTTTCATTCTCAGCAAATACAGTGATTGCGGCAAAAAATATCATAATGAAACTGAGTGTACGCATAATTGTGTTTGTTTTCAGCAAAATTATCGCTGAAGTTTTACCTGTCTGTTAAGAAAGGATTATTCTTACTTTAAGAGTTTGTTAAGCCAATATTAAGTTGCTCTAATCCAGTTGAATCACAGGCGACATGATTGTATTGCTTTTGTGCAGTGCCCTGTCATAAATAAATGCATCAAACTTAAAAATTCCGTCAGGAACTGCTGTGCGCAGAATATCCACATCGATATTAATATAAATCTCACCATCCAGATTTTGAGGAAACTCGTCAGGATTGATAACGGGAATTCTTATGTAATAAGGTGTTTCAATTTTAACGAATTCTGTTCCCTGTTTTTTGTAAAAATACATGATATAGTTGTAATAATAGTCTCCTCCGAGTTGGTATGGATATACAGTGTCTTTGGGAGCCAGCCCGATGTCCCCGTCACCATCGGTAAAAGACAGGACAATAACACCAGTTTCTTTGCCGGATGACTGATCAATGACTACATAAAAATCGGAAAACTCAATATAAGGCACTATAGGATACTCGTCACGATCAATGCAGGAATGCAGAATCAACAGTGCTGCAAGCATGAATAATTGTATTTTTGCAAAACGACTCAATCCATTTTTCATGTTTTCAGAAATCTGACACAAAGTTAAAACAAATGAGCGAACATCTCAGAAAAAAACTAATTTCCAAACATAACGAAAAATCTTTTTCGGATATTGCATTGCAGTTGTTTCATTATCATATTCTTAACAATTCGGCGTATGCCCGGTTCTGTCAGGCACTTCATGTTTGTCATGATTCTGTAAACAGGGTTGAAGATATTCCGTTTCTGCCCGTTTCATTGTTCAGAAGTCATTGCGTTATGGCGGTATCTGATTACGATTGTATTTTTGAGAGCAGTGGCACTTTCGGCATTGAAACTTCGAAGCATTATGTTCATGATGTTTCACTGTATGAGGAAAGCTTTTGTTCGGCATTTGAATATTTTTATGGCAGTCTTTCCGGCTATACTGTTCTTGCTCTTTTGCCGTCTTATCTTGAAAGGAAGGGCTCTTCTCTGGTTTATATGGCAGAAAAGATGATCCGGATGAGCCAACATGAACTCAGTGGGTTTTATCTTGATGAATTTGATAAACTGCATGAGGTTTTGCAGGATCTCAGCCGAAGGAAACAAAAGACGCTCCTTTTGGGTGTTAGTTTTGCACTTCTTGATTTTGTCAATACATTTAATCTTCATTTTCCTGAACTGATTGTGATGGAAACCGGAGGAATGAAGGGGCGAAAAAGAGAGATTACAAGAGATGAACTACATGAGATTCTGAAGCATGGATTTGGAGTTTCACGGATTCATTCTGAATATGGTATGACAGAATTATTGACACAGGCATATTCCAAAGGAGAAGGAGTTTTTCGATGCCCTCCGTGGATGAAGGTTTTTGTAAGAGATTCACTTGAACCTCAAAGAATCCGTAAAGACGGAAAAACAGGAGGAATCAATATTATTGATCTGGCAAACATGTATTCTTGTCCCTTTATTGCAACTGATGATCTGGGAAAAGTTTATGAAGACGGTTCGTTTGAGGTTTTAGGGCGTATTGATCAGTCGGCAATCAGAGGATGCAATACGATGATTGAATAATCTATTCTTTGATAAACTTTTCAGATTTCCAGTTTTTGCCATCGGTGATAAATATCAGATACGTACTGGAATACATTTTGCCGATGCCAATACATTGAGTTATGTTGTTCAGATTCTCTGAAAGAATAAATTTTCCGTTGATGTCAAATACAAAGACAGATTTAGGAATAAAACCGGAATCTTCAATACAGATCTGATCATGTGCAGGATTGGGATAGATGGCGAGTTGAAATTCATGATTCGAGTCGTTGACAGCGAGAGTATTGGAAGCCTGATAAAGGGTAATCAAAGCATTGTGTTTCCCCCATCCCCTGCGTACACTGCCTTCGGGTGGGATGACCCCTGTTTTATCATCCTGGCGTGCTGATTGTCACCCCAAGTCCATCCGGTGTCCATCCACTGGAAGTCAGATTCCCAGTTACCAACATAATTGGACATTTCTATGACATTCCAGAAATGAACAGTGCATTATCTGAAGTGTTAAAAAAGAGCAATTTTGTATGTCCTGCCTTCGCAAGGTTTTTCAGAAATGTTATCTGTGCCGATGATCTGTGTGTCAATGGTGTGGGAAATAGAAACATAATATGTTCCCTGATGTTAGAATACCGGATATTTTTTAAAAAAGTTGATGCCGAAATTTTTGTTGCATCAAGAACACTTTCGGTATGCATGTCTGAACAAAAGGCATATACTGAAGAAGAAACACTGGTGTTCTGTGCTTGAAGATGTGAAGCAAAAACACAAGAAAAGAAAAAGTCTTGGTAATTAAATGACACTAAGAGAATGTATAAGTTATTCTTTCGTGGTCTTGGGTAAATTATTGAATTTATATGAAAACCCCATGGCCATCACTTCTTTAAACTGTGTTCGGGGGCCTTTTTCGTCAATTGTGCCGTCACCGTTTTTGTCAATTTCCACAGTAATATCATCATCGTAAATAAGATGGGTTGCAATAGTGAATGTGATAAATTTGTTGATTTTCATAGAAAGCAGAACTTCCCAGTTGATATCAATGTTCTGTGGGTTGTTCATATAGTTTGAAAACAGATCAAGTTTATTTTGCAGTGTGACATTTTCAAAAAGATCTGTTTTATAGAAAAACCGAAGATATCCTCCGATTTCAGAACGATTTTTCTTTCCTGCTGTGACGAGGTTCCCAAGGTTGTCATAAACAGCAGGTTCAACTCCGAAAGCTCCTGCATTGGCCAGTGTCTGGTCGTTGACAAACGTGAATTTGCCTGTAAGGGGGGCAATAAAAAGGTTCATGTTCTTTGATGGTTTATAGTCCATCCCTACAGCGACAAGGGTATAGGCAGGAGCAAACAGGTCAGATATGATTACCGAATCATTTGGATAATTGTATCCGGGAGTCATTTGTGTTTTAAAACTGGCCATTCCGGCAATAAACCAATTGCCAAAGGCTTCACGACCATATTTGGAAAACAGATCAATTTTATCATCTGTTTTTCTCAGCTCGTCTTTTCCCTGTCTCAGCATTCCATAGCCAATATCAAGGGAATTTTCCCATACCATATTTTTCTTCTTATACCCGGCAAAAAGACTGATTAATCCGTTTCCGGCAAAACTGTTCTGACCTCCTGCTGCCCAGTTTGTGAGCGATGTTTGAGAAAAATTCAAGGATATCATTCCACCGTTTGTCCATCCATAAATTGTGTCTTTTTTTTGTTCACGGAGTGTTTTTTCTCCCTCAACAATCTGAGCTGTTGAAATTGAAAATAATACCACAGAGGCAAAAATT
>CAYRXH010000141.1:0-4542 GCA_964428185.1 uncultured Bacteroidales bacterium | reverse complement strand
AAAGTTATGAAAAAACGGTAATTTTGCAAATCTAAGGATTGTTATGCCGCGAATTCTCTTGCTTGACTCTGTTCATCATGATTTTCAGTTCATGTTGGAAAAGGCTGGATATCAGGCAGATATTCAGTCCGTTGAGACTGAAGAACAATTGATATCTTTACTTCCCGGTTTTGATGGACTAGTGGTGAGAAGTATTCCCCGTATCAGCAGAAATGTGATTGATGCAGGGCTTAATCTGAAATTCATAGCCCGCGTGGGATCAGGAACAGAATGTATTGATGTTGATTATGCTGAAAGCAAAGGGATTGTCGTGCTCAACTCACCCGAAGGTAATCGTGATGCAGTTGGTGAACATGCTCTTGGTTTATTGATTTCACTATATAAAAAAATTGCTGATTCATCATTTCAGGTTCGTGGCGGTGTTTGGGACAGACAGAACAATCGTGGTACTGAGTTGATGGGGAAGACTGTTGGAATTATCGGATATGGAAACACCGGCAGTGCCTTTGCCCGAAAACTCAGGGGTCTTGATGTGATGGTTATGGCTTATGACAAGTACAAAACAGGATTTTCCAATGAATTTGTTGAGGAAAGCACATTAGAAAATTTATTTGAACATGCTGATGTGGTGAGCTTTCATGTACCTCAGACTGAAGAGACAATAGGTTATGCAGACAAGCAATTCTTTAGTTCGTTTAAAAAGCCGGTGGTGTTGCTCAATACAAGTCGCGGAAAGGTAGTAAATACAGCAGCTTTGGTCAAAGCCATTAGACAAAATATTGTTGTTGCTGCAGGATTGGATGTGGTTGATTGGGAAAACTGGCATTTTTGTCCTGAAAACATCCGGAAGAACAAAGATGCACATTTTCTGCTGGGCCATCCATCCGTCATTATTACACCACATATTGCCGGAATCACGCATGAGTCATTGATCAGACATGCTATTGTGCTTGCTGAAAAGATTGGAAAACTGAAATTCTGATCTGATATGTAAAAAAGTTTCAATAATTTTGCACCCGAAAGGGGGGAGAAAATGTCTGTTCAATCAAGCGATCTGCAAACAAAGCAAGACGATGTCAGGTTTATTGACATTGAGAATGTCATTGCAGGTAAAAGCAAGCGACTTGCCAGGCTGTTGCCCCGTTTTATTCTAAGATATCTGAAGCGGATTATTCATGAAGATTCTATTAATAGGTTTCTCAATGATCATCGCCATGTCGTAGGGCTGCCCTTTACGCAGGCAATTCTTCAGCATTTTGGAGTAAAACTGTTGGTTCATGGATTGTCAAATCTAAAAAATAACCATCGATTACTTATTGCAGCAAACCATCCACTCGGAGGTCTTGACGGAGTTGCTCTGATGAACGTAGTAGGAAGTGTTCGCCCTGATATTATTTTTCCTGTTAATGACCTGTTGCTTCATTTGCCTAATCTCAGAGATCTTTTTATCCCTGTGAATAAGCATGGAGGCAATCCCAAGGAAGCAGTAAGAATGTTTGATGAAATGATGGCTTCTGATAAAACAATTCTCTATTTCCCGGCCGGCCTTGTTAGTCGCAAAAAAAAAGGCAAGATAACAGATCTTGAATGGAAGAAAACATTTGTTTCGAAGGCAAAAAAACACAATAGAAAAATTGTTCCTGTATATATTGAAGGGAAAAACTCAAAATTTTTCTATAATTTAGCAAACTTAAGAAAAGTATTGAGGATCAAAACCAATATTGAAATGCTTTATCTTGTGGATGAGATGTATAAACAGTATGATCGTGAAATAAGGATTTATATCGGAAATCCGGTTTCATTATCTGAGTTTCAGCCGGGGATGAGCGATGAACAGATGGCATTCAGCATTCGGTCTATGGTGTATAATTTGGCAGCTGACCCACAGTTTGAACAAGATGAATTATTGACATTTGATTTTAAGATAACAGAACCAGTTACATGCAGCCAATAATTGAAGCAGTTGATCGTAGCCTGATTCTGGGTGAACTGACAAAGGAACGTTTTGTCAGGCACACCAATTTTGGGAAGAATGAGATTTACATTGTGAATGCTCACAATTCTCCTGCTGTGATGCGTGAAATTGGAAGACTTCGTGAAATCAGCTTCAGGCAGGCCGGTGGGGGAACAGGCTTGCCACTGGATATTGATGAGTTTGATACAATGGAACATCCTTATGAACAGCTTGTGGTGTGGAACCCTGTTGAACAAGAAATTATCGGCGGATATCGTTTTATAAAACTTTCTGATGTAAAACCAAATGAACATGGCCATTTTAATCTGGCTACTTCACATATGTTCAGATTCTCATCTCGGTTTATCAAAGAGTATTTTCCATATACCATTGAGCTGGGCAGATCTTTTGTTCAACCAAAATATCAGCCTGCCCGCGATAGCCGGAAAGGAATTTTTTCTCTTGATAATCTGTGGGATGGACTGGGTGCTCTTTTAGTGGATAACCCTGAAATGAAATATTTTTTCGGAAAAGTTACTCTGTATTTATCATATGATCAGATTGCACGTGATGCTATTCTGTATTTTATGCTCAGTTTTTTTCCCGACAGGGAAAAACTCGTTGTTCCTTTTGAACCCAAAGGATTTGCTTCTGATGTTTCTCATCTTGATGAGATTTTTACCGGGAATAACTATGAGGAAAATCACAGAAGACTTTTAAAGTTTGTACGCTCCCGAAATGAAGCTGTGCCGCCTCTGGTCAATGCATACATGAACCTTTCTCCCACCATGAAAACCTTCGGATCTGCTCTTAATAAAGAGTTCGGCGAAGTGGAAGAAATCGGAATCCTTGTTCACCTCCCTGATATCTATCCTTCCAAGAAAAACAGACATATCAATTCATACCTGAAGGAAATAAAATGATCATCCGTTCAGCAGATTTTATTCTGAGCGCTGTTCAGCCCAAGCACTACCCGAAACCAGAATTACCCGAATTTGCATTTATCGGCAGATCAAACGTGGGGAAATCCTCACTTATAAATATGCTTACCGGAAAAAAATTGCTGGCCAAAACCAGCAATAAGCCGGGGAAAACAAGAACTCTTAATTTTTTCTGTATCAACGGAAAATGGAACATTGTGGATATGCCAGGATATGGCTTTGCCAGAATTTCAAAAACTGAAAGAGAACAGTTTGTTAAAAGTATCGATACCTATCTGAAAGTAAGACAATCCCTATTGTGGCTGCTTATCCTTGTTGACTCTAGGCACAAACCCCTTCCTCAGGATTTAGATTTTATTCAGTACATCGCCAAATTAAAAATTCCATTTGTGCTGGTATTTACAAAAACCGACAAATTGGGAAAGACGGAGCTTGACACCAATATCGCAGGCTACCGAAAAAAAATGCTTGAAATGTTTGAGGAACTTCCTCCTTTGTTTTTAATTTCTTCAGTTACACGCAAGGGTAGAGAACAACTGCTCGGTTTTCTAGATGAGCAGGCAACTCAATATGCAGACGAAGTTAGAAAACGAGAAAAATGATATTTTAAATTATTTCTCACAGAAATTTACTTCTGATATCAGCATTGGTTCTTGGTCTGGTGTTGGGCGATAATCTCTGGATACTCCCTCAGGCTTCGGCTTACATTCTGGCAGTGGTGATGTCATTTGCTTCAGTGGATGTGTCATTATCTGTTTTCAGAAATGCAGGGCAAAGCTTGAGAAGTCTGATGATAACTTTTTTTCTCAATTACATTGTGTTTGGCGGGTCACTGATATTTCTATCGTTTGTTTTTTTTCCGGGTCCATAAATTATTGCCGGGTGTATTTTACTGGCAGCTTCTCCTCCCGGGCCATTGGTGATACCCTTCACTTTTTTGATGAAGGGAGATGTCAATCGGACTGTTATAGGCCTTTCAGGACTTCACCTGATTGCTGTTGTTTTGGCACCGCTTATTCTCATCCTCTTTGCGGTGGAAACTGCTGTTGAACCGAGAATAATTCTAGTGCTGATGTTGAAGACAATCGTTATGCCATTGATAATCAGCAGTATTTTGCGTCACAAATTGCTTTTGCACAAAGTAAAAGCCATCAAGGGAAAAGTGATTAACTGGGGCTTTTTTCTGATTATCCTGTCGATTGTAGGACTCAGCAGGCAGGTGATATTTGAAAATATGAATCTGATATGGGAAAGTATGCTGCTTTTTGCTGTGGTTATGGTGGACTGGTCGTTGATATTTCATTGGATCAGTCTTAAAGCACATACACAAAGAGAAACTATCATTGCTGATACATTTTTTCTCACTACGAAAAGCTCAGCATTTGCTGCTGTTGTTGTTTTTGCCACAGAACAAACTGCCGCAGGTATCCCAGCTGCTGTCCATGCTTTTTTTTGTAACTATTGTGTTTTTGGTGTATTCGTCGTTGTATAAAGATTAACAGATTAAGCCAAAGGATTCAATTTGTGAAAAGATTTATTTAGTGCATCTGACATGTGATTAGTGTTTGATGGCAGGTTTAGTTGAACATTGTTTCATTATTCAAATCGCTGACTTAACCCTGCCCGGCATCATTTTCAAACAGTAGA
>CAYRXH010000140.1:0-4554 GCA_964428185.1 uncultured Bacteroidales bacterium | reverse complement strand
AATAAATTTTGATTGATTTTTTATTGTATTATTTTCGTCCTGTAACCCCAGCCCGGAGGATTTGGTCTTCACACTTGAATGGAAGGCACAAAAAAGCCACTCTTCTGAGAATGGCTTTTTCCGAATGTCGGTGATGATTAAATCAATCCCTTGTCGTGTTTAATCTGAATGTTTTTAAGCATATCGTCGGTCATGGCTTCGAGATCATACTCGGGATTCCATCCCCATTCCTGACGGGCAGCTGTGTCGTCCACATCGTTAGGCCATGAATCAGCAATTGCCTGACGGAAGTCAGGTTCATAACAAATTTGAAATTCGGGTATGCGCTTTTTGATTGATGCTGCAAGTTCGGCCACGCTGAAACTCATTGCACCAACATTGAAATCACAGTGGTGTTTTAGTTTTGAAAAATCAGCCTGCATGAGATCAATGGTTGATTTTATACAGTCGGGCATATACATCATCGGCAGACGGGTGTCTTCCTTCACAAAGCAGGTGTATTTTTTGTTTTTCACTGCTTCGTAATAAATGGCAACAGCGTAGTCGGTTGTTCCGCCGCCTGGAAGTGTTTCATGGCTGATGATTCCTGGATAACGGAGTCCGCGCACATCCAGTCCGTAACGGCGTACATAATAATCACCCAGAAGCTCTCCTGCCACTTTTGTAAGTCCATACATTGTTGTTGGTTTCAAAACAGTTTCCTGGGGAGCGCGATCCAAAGGAGTGCCTGGTCCAAACACAGCGATTGAACTGGGAACAAGCACTTGTTTCATCTTCATTTCGCGAGCAATTTCCAACACATTGAGCAAACCGTTCATGTTAACATCCCATGCCAGCATCGGATCCTGTTCGCCGGTAGCAGAGAGAATTGCTGCCATGTTGATAATAATGTTCACATCATATTTCTTGCAGACATTATACAAATCATCACGGTTGACAGCATTGAAAAACTCAAAGGGTCCTGTTTCAAGCACTACCTGTGAAGGAGCTGTTTTGCGCCCTGTTCCGATAACATTGGCATTGCCATACATCTTGCGAAGGGTTAAAATAAGTTCAGACCCGATTTGTCCGGCTGCACCTACAACGAGAATTTTTTCCATAAAATTGAATTTTTAAAGTGTTGTTAATTTTTTTGCAAACTTACAGTCATTTTTTGATTTTCAACACATACAACAGGCATTTTTTCTGCATACTATGCAGAAAAATATATGCCGGTTCCCATGTCTGAAAATATCCATTCTGCCTAAGTTATATTGCCATCCTTGAAGACAGCAATTATTTCACTAAAAGACTGGCGCTATATCCCAACCCAATGATCTTTTTCACAATAGCATCAGGATTGGTTTTTCGGGGATTATAAACCACCTCTACAATTTTGGTAATAGGGTTTGCATCAACACGCTTGATTCCGGGTTCCATCATCAGATTTGTTGTAATATTATCTGCACATGCCTGACAGTGCATAGAGGCTGTAATTCTCACAGTCTCGGTTTTTTTCTTTTTTCCATCTTGGGCAAAAGTCTGCTGGCTTAAGCCTGTAAGCATGAAGATACTTATTAATACGATGAGTTTTGTTTTCATAATGTTGTTAAAATGTTGCATTGGTTAATTATTTTTGATAGGTTTGTCAATGACGTATCTGAATCCGAGATAGATTTTTCTTCCCATCACAGGACCCCAAATGATTGAAGAATCGAAATAGGGGCCAAAGGGATCTTCATATCCCAGGATCGGATTATGCATCATATAATTGGTGAGATTTTCAGCCCCAACATAGAAACTCCATCGCTTCACATTGAAAGTAATATGAGAATGTATGATCAGATATTGAGGTGATACTTCAGGAGGTCTGCATTCTGCAGGGTGAAACGATAAATCAGGCAACTGACTTTTTCCGTTGAGCAGTGCAGTGGCATCAAACTGCCATTTTCTGTTTTTTGTAAGATAGCTGGCGGTTAGCAAAGTTTTCCATTTGTTTATCAGGTATTTATCTCTGAGCACTCCGTCATACGTTGTTTTCACATCATTGTATCTAACTGCAGCCCTGAAATCAAGATTTTTCAGTACAGCATAACTCAATTCAAGCTGAGCATGAGATGCCCATGAACGGCCATCAAGGTTGTAAACACTAATGAGGAGTGGGTTTTTTTCATAGTCAACGATGTATTGATTGATGAAAGAGGTTCTGTAATATTCAGCAGTAAGGGTGATATCTCTGCTGAACAGCTTGTAATGAAATGCCAGATTGGTTCCGAAATTCCAGGCTTCTTCCATGGTCCGGTCATCTTCAAAAATAAAATCCCTTGACGATGCAAGTAACTGAATATTTTCCACAATAATTCTGGGCGAACGATAGCCTTTTCCTAACGAAGCCCTAAGAATAAAATGCTCATTCAGCGGGTAACGCAGATGAAAACGCGGGGTAAGCTGCAAACCGAAAAGATTATGATGGTCAGCCCTGAAGCCTGTTATCAGTGTAATCTGATCCGGAATTGAAAATGTGTATTGGCTGAATACCCCGGGAACACGCTCAATGGTAGAAAAAGCACTATCATTGAGCATCTCATCATATTCGTCATACATCAGACTCAGACCCGCCTGAAAGATATGAAAAGGGCTGTTCAGCTCGGTGGTAAATATGAGATTTGAATAGTATCCAAGCTGTGTTGCATCATAGGTCTTGAGTCCGAAAAAAGACTCCATGTCATGAAAGGAGATAGAATTAATGAATCCTATGTTGGTATTGTTTTTATTGCCAAACATATATCCTGTTTTCGCAAAGGCATCGGCACGCTGAGTTCTGATCTCTGTCCCATAAAATCCTGATCCCGGTTCATTGTTGAAATAGGAAATCTGACCACCTTTTCTTTCCTCCATAAGCCCCCTGATTCCAAATCTGGATTCAAACCCACCATCATCAGTGAAAAAATTCCAGTGATTGGCAAGATGTATCTGCTGTTTCAAAGGAGAGTCCAGAAAGCCGTCACCATTTTCATCCGCTGCAAGAGGATTGTTTGAATAGTGTCCGAACACCATTGTCTGGAGTTCATGATTGACAACAATTCTTTGATTGACATTCACTTCATGTCTTCTGTCCTGATCGGCATAAAGGTTCAGATAGGTCCTTTCAGCTGCCTCAGGTTTTTTCAGCTCTGCATTGATCTGACCGGTGACGGATTCATAGCCGTTGATGACCGAGGATGTCCCCTTTGAAACATAAATGGATTCAAGCCAAGGGCCGGGAAGATATTTCAGACCATAAGGAATACCCAGTCCTCTCAGGTATGGCATGTTTTCGAACAAGATCTGGCTGTATATTCCGGACAATCCGAGCAGCTGAATCTGTCTGGCACCGCTCACGGCATCAGTAAACTGAACATCAACGGATGCATTGGTTTCAAAACTTTCAGCCATACTGCAACAGGCGGCTCTTTTCAGTTCCCCTTCGCCAATAACCTGAACAACAATAGGCTCCATTCTCATCAGATATGTGCCACCTTGTCTGTCAGTGATGACCACTCCCGAAAGGTCTCTTCCTGTCGAAAGATACACTTCAATGGGTTTTCCGAAAGCAAGGTTGGTTAAGGTGTCCGGTTGAAATCCAACAAAGGAAAAAACAACACCCGCCTGTGTTTTGTCACTCATGTCAAGCGAAAAAGCACCATTGAGGTCAGTCACTGTGCCGGCACTCCGGTCTTCAATATATACATTCACTCCCGGCAAGGGATTTTTCTGACCCTGATCGTCAAGCTCGTACACAATACCCGTGAGTGTCTGTGAAAACACAGCCGTAGCCATAGTGCTCAAAATGATAATATGAAATAATCTAAGCATAACAGTATTTTTTTAATAGTGAAACAATGTTCATAAAAAAATAATCCACCAAACTTTTGGTCGAATTACACTATTAGCTTAGAAAATCAGGAATTTTCAGACTCTGATGAAGAATAACAATGAATGAGCCTGTTTTTGGAGGAGGTTTGGGGTGTTCAAAAACAGTTTCTAAATCTGAAATATTGAAAGAATGTTCTTGTGTGTCAACCGATTGGAGCGTCTGCACGAAAAGCACTTTGTTGAAATCGATCTTTTTAGATACCAATTGTAATCCCAGAATATCTAGCTTCAGATATACATGAAAATCAGTGCAACAATTATCCGACTCTTTGGCCAAATGTTCAGAAATATAACAATGATCATGGTTATTACAGCAAGTCTGATGATCATTTTCAGAAGTACTGTGATGGTCACAACTTGCCGGAGTATATAAATTCACAGACGTATCACCCGAAACACTGCAATGATGGGTAAAAAAAGATACACCCTGTATTGAAATCAACAATACAGCAATAAGGGGAAACACCAGATATTTGTTCCAAAGATGCATAACATTGCAAAAGTACAAAATATTTTGATGCCAATTTCTAAAATAGACAGATTCTAAATTAGTGACGATAAAAGCAATGTCCGTGCATATAAAACATTTCATATAAGGCTATTAGTCTGCAACATACACTGTCTGCAAAATATTATTTATAGATTCGTGAGTTAAATATT
>CAYRXH010000139.1:0-4565 GCA_964428185.1 uncultured Bacteroidales bacterium | reverse complement strand
ATGATCAGTGAATACTTCTGAACATTCGGTTCCACCTGATCTTTCCGTCAAACCAGCCTCTGTCAGGATCAAGAGACAACCAGACAAAGGCGGCTTTACCAACAATATGATCAAATGGAACAAATCCCCACATTCTGGAATCAGCAGAATTATGTCGGTTGTCTCCCATCATAAAATAATAATCCTGTTTGAAAGTATAGGTATTTGCTTCAGCACCGTTGATAATGATTTTTCCGTTTTCGATTCTCATATCATTTCCCTCATATATTCTGATAATTCTGTCATAAAGGACAATATTTACAGTATCTATTGGAACAGTAACTCCTTTTTTTGGAATAGTCAGAGGTCCGAAATTATCCCTATTCCACGGATAATTCTGCGAATGCGGAAACACATCTGGATCCCAGCCCGTTGTAGTGAGTAATGCCATGGTATCAACATCGGGCATATTTTGCACAACCGGGACGAGCTTAGCAGTTAGCGGAATAATATACGTCAGGGTATTGGGAATCTGAATCACATCAGTTACGAGTATTCTGTGTTTATGAAAGAATCTTTTATTCAGGGGTGTGTTTCTCTTTATAATGTATTGAAACTGAATACCTTCAGGGTTGTATGCTTTTTCTCCGTTGATATACAGTTGCATATCTTTAATCTCAAGAACATCGCCTGGCAGAGCCACACATCGCTTGATATAATTTTCACGTTTGTCAACAGGGCGTGCTACAACACGGCCGAAATAGTTTTTTGTAAACATTCCTGTCTGAGGATCTCTGAATTCATTACTCCACACTGCGTCACGCCCATAATTTCTGACAAGCTGATAATAACTCTGATTTTGCTGATTTAGTGCAACGGTATCTCCGTCAGGATAATTGAATACCACCACATCATTCCTCTGAATCGAGGTAAATCCCGGATATCTGTAATATGGCAGAGAAGGCCACTCGAGATAGGATTTCATAGTCTTGGTCAAGGGCATCGTATGATGGGTAAACGGTAAAGACAAAGGTGTCATGGGAATTCTTGAGCCATAAGCTACTTTACTTACAAACAGAAAATCACCCACAAGCATTGACTTTTCCATTGAAGAAGTGGGAATTGTATATGCTTCAATAAAAAAAGTTCTGATGATGGTTGCAGCAATAACTGCAAAAATAATTGCCTCAGTCCACTCTCGTACGGCTGATTTTTTGATCTTTGGTCTTTTAACCGGATCAGTAAACTGAGCTTTTCCGAAGCCCAGCATAGGAAGATACACAAAAGGAAAAAGAATACAGAGTACTTGAGCTCCAATAGTATCGCGGTCAAATCCCTTTAATAGTTCAACTAAAAGCAACATGACCATAAAAATGTTGATATACGGAATCAGCAAAAAGATGATCCACCACAGAGGCTTTCTGACAATACGGACCCAGATATAAAGGTTATATACAGGTATCAGAATTTTCCAGCCGGCTTGCCCTGCTTTTTGAAATACACCCCACAGACCTATAACTGCTGCAAGGAAACATAATAATGTTGTAATAATAACTGCGTCCATAATTGTTTTTTTTATGATTGCATAAACGATTGATATCTAATTATTATTATCCTGAATTTCCAATATCGATAAATGTTTCAAAATAGTCATGAAATGAAAAAACACCTTTCTTTCCCACAAGCCAGCGGGCTGCCATGATCGCTCCTGATGCAAAGCCACGCCTTGACAAAGCTACATGTTTTATCGAAACAATATCATCAGTTCCTTTATAGATCACTTCATGAATGCCTTTCACTTCACCTTCTCTCATAACATTCACCGGCAACTGTTCTGATGTGGGATTCTGCTCATCAGCTTTCCATTCTGTCAGCCTGGTGCTGTTCCGGATCAGATCATCGGCAATTGTCAGTGCTGTTCCACTGGGTCTGTCCTTTTTATGAATATGATGAACTTCAAAAATTTCTGGCTTATAGTCAGGAAAATGATTCATCCATTTTGCCAGATTTTTATTTAGCATAAACATAATATTCATTCCGGGACTGAAATTTGATCCCCATAAAAATGAAGCATGGTGTTTAAGACACTGCTCTGTTACCTTGTTAAGTTGAGAATACCATCCGGTCGTTCCTGTAACAACAGGTATATTTCTTTCAAAACACCAGTAAAAATTTGACACACAGGCTTCGGGAACAGAAAACTCAATAGCTACATCTGCATGTCCCTGAAACCTGTTCCGTTCATTTTCATTATCAACGATTCCTGCAATCTGATGTCCATTGCTCAAAAGCATAGATTCTATTTCCCTGCCCATTTTTCCGTAACCAATTATTAGAACGTTCATGATTTTACAATTTAAAATTTGAGTGTTATTTTCACTCCTCCATACGTCGGACTACCAACTATGTTTGGACTAATCTGAGGTTGAAACTTCAATGTCAGATCATCATTCACTTCAAATTCATACAGGTGAGCATCTACAGTGGCATCAAGGATATTCAGGGCATATACCGCAAAGGTAATAATACAAGTGAGTTCAAAATTACGTCTGTAATAATCTCTCAATCCCTTCAGGTTTTCATCAGTATATAATTCAACAAATTCATCAACTGTGAGCGAATCTTCATCTGTTCTGACAGAATAGGCATCCTTGTAAATCTGATATTTTGCGTGATTATCATAAATAAAATATCCCAAAGTTGCAAGAGTCCCGTATATGACAGGAATTTTCCAGTATTTTTTATTATACGCCTGTCCCAGTCCGGGCAATACTGCTGAATAGATAGTAGCCTTGCGTGGACAATGTCCTGAATCTGTGACAGTAGTATCTGTCTGATTCTGAGCATGTGCAAACAATGCAGAAAAAAGAATCGGAATCAGAAACCCGGATCTTTGAATCATGATACTTTTACTGAAGATGTTTCAGGATTTGACTGAGATGGTCAGGGTTTTTAAAACCAATGGAAATAGTTCCTTTTCCGTTGGGGAAAATTTTTACATTGACATTTGCTTTTGTTTTGTCTGAAAAGGATTTCTTCCATAAATTCACATGTTCGGCAACTGCAATTTTAGCAGGCAATGGTTTGTCTTTTTTCACTAAAGCCAGGGATCTGACTATTTCCTCGACCTGTCTGACAGACAAGCCCTTTTCAGTAATTTTTCTGAAAATATCAAGTTGAACCTTTTCATCAGCAACATTGATAATTGCCCTTGCATGCCCCATGGAGATCAGTTGATCCCTGATTCCAATCTGCACATCAGGATGGAGTTTAAGCAGGCGGAGATGGTTTGTAATGGTGGAGCGACTTTTTCCCACTTTGTCACTAAGTTGATCCTGAGTCAGGTTGCATTCTTCAATCAGCCTCTGAAATGAGAGGGCAACTTCAATTGAATTCAGATTCTCTCTCTGAATATTTTCAACCAGGGCCAGTTCAAGGAGGGCATTATCATCGACCTCACGGATGAATGCAGGAATTGCAGTGAGCTCTGCTATCCGTGCAGCTCTGAGACGTCGTTCACCTGAAATGAGTTGGTATTGATTTTCAGCAACTTTCCGAACAGTAATCGGCTGAATGATTCCCTGTTGTTTGATCGAAACTGCAAGTTCTTGCAACGATTGTTCCTCAAAGGCAGTGCGTGGTTGCCATGGATTGCCCTCTATTTGATCAAGAGGGATATCAGGTGTGGCTGAAACATAGGATTCAGCAGAAGCAACAAGTTCCGAGTCACCTAGCAGTGCATTTAATCCTCTTCCTAAAGCTTTTTTCTTTGCATTCATAATTAAACTGTCAATTGTTTTTCTTTATCCTGCATTTTGGTCATGCCGTTTTTCTGTAAAATTTCACGGGCCAGATTAAGATAACTTACTGACCCTTTGCCTTCTGCATCAAACATAATGATTGGTTCTCCGAAACTGGGAGCTTCCGCCAATTTTGTATTTCTGGGGATGATGGTATCAAACACCATTTTATCAAAATGAGCCTTCACTTCTTCAATCACCTGATTTGCAAGCCGAAGTCTGATATCATACAATGTGAGTAAAATTCCTTCAATATCAAGATCAGGATTCAATCGTGACTGAACAATTTTTATTGTATTGAGCAATTTGCCCAATCCTTCAAGAGCAAAATATTCGCTCTGCACGGGAATAATCACTGAATCGGCAGCAGTAAGCGCATTGACAGTAATTAAACCGAGTGATGGAGAACAATCAATGAGTATGAAATCATAATCATCTCTCACCTTGTCGATGACCCTTTTCATCATTTTCTCCCGATTGGGGAGGTTGATCATTTCTATTTCGGCACCCACAAGATCAATATGGGCAGGAATAAGTTCAAGGTTTGGTGTTTTAGTCTGAATGATAATCTTTCTGGGGTCAGAATCATCCATAATACATTCATAAATACTGTTCTGTATTTGTCGGGGATCTATCCCCAGTCCTGAAGTGGCATTTGCCTGAGGATCTGCATCAACAATAAGGGTCTTTTTCTCAAGTATTGCCAAGCTGGAACTCAGATTAATCGCTGTTGTTGTCTTGCCCACTCCACCCTTCTGGTTGGCAATTGTTATTACTTTTCCCATA
>CAYRXH010000138.1:0-4589 GCA_964428185.1 uncultured Bacteroidales bacterium | reverse complement strand
GATTGGAAAAGATTACAACCGATGACTGAGTTTTGGAATCATTTGGGTTTTCCATTTCAGAAAATCACCCGAAATAATTTTCTCTCTGGCAGTTTCCATAAGCCAGACATAGAATCTCAGATTGTGGATGCTCGCAATAATGGGTCCGATCATTTCATCAGCAACAAAAGCGTGACGCAGAAATGCTTTTGTATAAGTTTGATCAACCAGTGATGTTCCTTCTTCATCAAGTGGTGAAAAATCATGTTCCCATTTTTTGTTTTTTATATTGATGATTCCATTGCTGGTAAACAGCATCCCGTTTCGACCGTTGCGGGTTGGCATTACGCAGTCAAACATATCAATACCTCTTGATATGCCTTCAAGAAGATTGACGGGAGTTCCGACACCCATAAGGTATCTTGGTTTTGACAGTGGAAGGATCGTATTCACAATGTCAATCATGGCATACATCATTTCAGCAGGTTCTCCCACTGATAGTCCTCCGATGGCAATACCCTCCACATCCTGTTGAGCCATAAATTCTGCTGATTCTTTTCTCAGTGATTCATAAACACTTCCCTGAACAATTGGAAAGAGAACCTGTGAATGCTTGTAAATCGCTTGTGTTTTTCTGTAATGTTCAAGTCCGCGAAGCAACCATTTGTGTGTCAACTCCATAGATTTAGCAGCATAATCATAATCGCAGGGGTATGGTGTACATTCATCCAGCGGCATCATAATGTCATTTCCAAAAATTCGTTGAATATCAACGACGTTTTCTGGTGTGAACAGGTGTTTGCTCCCATCGATATGTGATCTGAATTCCACTCCTTCTTCTTTCAGTTTCCTGATGTCTGTTAGTGAAAAAACCTGATATCCTCCGCTGTCAGCCAAAATTGGTTTCTCCCATCCAATGAATGAATGCAGCCCTCCGGCTGCACCAATGACAGAAGTTCCGGGTCTTAAAAAAAGATGATAAGTGTTTCCAAGAATGATCTCTGCCTTTGTATCTTCTTTTAGAGTAGAAGTGAGAACACCCTTAACATTTCCCAGAGTACCAACAGGCATAAAAACAGGAGTGAGGATATCTCCGTGATCAGTTTTAATGATCCCGCTTCTTGCTTTGCTGTGAATGTCGGTTGTGAGAACTTTGAAAAACATGGTCTGAATTGTGCTGCAAATGTAATGAAACTTTAGATCTCTGACGGGTTCCTATTTTTTTTTGTATTTTTGCGAGACAACAGAGTATGGAAATTTCAATACTAAGTCATCCTGTTTCTTTAAAACTTTATAATTATGAACACCAGACACATTGCATTTTTCTTATTAATATCAATTTCTTTTTTTTCCTGCAAAAGCCAGAAAGAAACAACAGAAAAAGATTCTCAGATAGAAACAACAATTGCTAAATCTGATAATCAGCCTAGTGTGAATGTTCAGAATCAGCCTCAAACCAAAAACAAAACATCAATGGAACAATCAATGATAGATTTTGCATTTCGCTTTTATAAATTTCAAAGCGAGGCAAATCTGAATAGCAATTTATGTGTGTCACCTGTGTCGCTGCAGATCGCTTTAGGAATGACGTATCCTGGAGCCAAAAATCTAACTGCACAGCAAATGAATGAGACCCTTGGTTTTGATGAAGAAATTAATGTTTTCTTAAAGCAAATGGGAGCATATTATAAAACCCTTAAAAATTATGAACATGACACATCCTATGAATTTTCCATTGCCAACAGGGTTTATGTTGAGCAGACATACCAGATTTTAAATTCATTCATCAACTCACTGTACGAATATTTTGGCAGTTCATTTGAACAGGTGGATTTTCTGAAGCATGCTCCTAAAGCAGAAGAACTCATCAACAAATGGGTTGAAGAGCAAACCATAAACAGGATCAAACAGTTGATTCCTAAGGGTTTATTAGACTCTTCCACACTTATGGTGCTTGTCAATGCCATATATTTTAAATCTGCTTGGAAATTTCCATTTGAGGAATCACAATCAAAGGTTTTACCCTTTTGGGCAGATGAAAGAGATAAAATTGATGTAAAGTATATGACCGGTAAAAAGGAAGGATTGAAATATATGAAATATGCCCAGTGGCAGGTTCTTGAAATGCCATATTCTACGTCAGATTTTTCTTTTATTATTATATTGCCCGAAAAATCTACGGCTTCAGATCTGCATACCAGAATTCCCACTTCTGATGATTATATGAAAATGATCAGCAATCTCAGATATGAAGAAATATATGCTGAAATTCCAATGTTCAGAATGGAGTCCTCATACAAACTCGAGGAAATGATGAGTGATATGGGTATGCCTGTTGCTTTCACAGATGCAGCAGATTTTTCAGGAATTTCAGGAAAGCGGGATATTAAAATCAGCAAAATTCTTCAGAAAGTATTCATCCAGGTCAATGAAAAAGGTTCTGAAGCAGCAGCAGCAACTGCTGTAGTTATGATCAGAACAACATCAGTAGCTCCTGTTTACAAAGAACCTGTCAGATTCATTGCCAACCACCCCTTTATTTTTATTCTCAAAGAAAATACTTATCACACGCCCTTGTTTATTGGACAGTATGTGGGTAATGATTGATTTGAAGTTTTGAAAGTTTAAATAAGTTCATCTGCTAACGGCTATTGGTGATTGGTGATTGGCAATACACTTCATCATTCAATATTCTCTTCCTTGTCCTTTTTTGAACTTATCATATCAGGAGACAAACTGTAGGGCATCAAATATTGATTAATTTTGCACAAAACAAAATGTATGAGCGACGATAAGAAAATCATTTTTTCCATGGTTAAGGTTGGAAAGAAAGTTCCTCCTCACAGACAGATTCTCAAGGATATTTATCTTTCATTTTTTTATGGTGCTAAAATCGGTGTGATTGGTCTTAATGGTTCAGGGAAATCTACTTTGCTGAAAATTATTGCTGGTATCGACAAAGCCATTGAAGGAGAAGTTGTATATTCTCCCGGTTATTCCATAGGGTTACTTGAGCAGGAGCCACAGCTTGATAATTCAAAAACTGTGCGTGAAATTGTGGAAGAAGGTGTGCATGAAGTTGTTTCTATGCTCAAGGAATATGAAGAAGTAAATAATAAGTTTTCAGAACCCATGAGTGATGATGAGATGGCAAAGCTGATTGAGCGTCAGGGGGAGCTGACTGAGTTGCTTGATCAGCACGGTGCCTGGGAACTGGACAGTAAGCTGGAACGTGCTATGGATGCTCTTCGATGCCCTGATCCCGATGATCCAGTTGCTCATTTGTCAGGTGGAGAGCGTCGGCGTGTGGCATTGTGTCGCTTATTGCTTTCTGAGCCCGATATTTTGCTTCTGGATGAGCCCACAAACCACTTGGATGCCGAATCTGTGCAGTGGTTGGAGCAGCATTTAAAACAATATAAAGGGACTGTCATTGCGGTCACCCATGATAGATATTTTCTGGATAATGTTGCAGGTTGGATTCTTGAACTTGACAGGGGAGAGGGCATTCCATGGAAAGGAAATTATTCATCATGGCTTGAACAGAAATCACAGCGTTTGGCAATGGAAGAAAAAACCGAATCCAGACGAAGAAAAACCCTTGAACGTGAACTTGAATGGGTTCGTATGTCGCCCAAAGCACGTCATGCAAAATCTAAAGCCCGTTTGAATGCCTATGATGCTTTGCTTAATGAAGATGTAAAGCAAAAAGAAGAACGACTTGAGATATTTATTCCAAACGGAAAACGCTTGGGTGATAAAGTTTTAGTGGCCAATGAAATTTCAAAAGCTTTTGGAGATAAACTTTTGTTTGAAAATCTGAGTTTTCAGTTGCCACGTGCAGGCATTGTAGGGATTATTGGACCCAATGGAGCAGGAAAAACCACACTGTTCAGAATGATGATGGGATTGGAACAACCAGACAGTGGGAGTTTTGAAATCGGAGAAACAGTAAAACTGGGGTATGTAGATCAGACGCACACAGCCATTGATCCCGAGAAATCGGTATATGAAATAATTTCTGACGGGCAGGATACAATACAGGTTGGTGGCCGTAGCTTGAATGCCAGAGCCTATGTGTCAAGATTTAATTTTTCGGGGGCCGATCAGGAAAAGAAATGCGGGGTTCTTTCCGGTGGCGAAAGAAACCGTTTGCATCTGGCACTCACATTGAAAAGCGAGGCCAATGTGTTGCTGCTTGATGAGCCCACCAATGATATTGATGTGAACACCCTTCGTGCACTTGAAGAAGGTCTGGAAAATTTTGCAGGATGTGCAGTCATTATTACCCATGACCGTTGGTTTCTCGACAGAATTGCCACCCACATCATTGCCTTTGAAGGCGACTCACAGGTATATGTGTTTGAAGGTGGCTATTCCGACTATGAGGAAAACAAGAAAAAACGCCTTGGTGATATGACCTTAGGGAGGATTAGGTATAAAAAGTTGATGTAGTTTGGTTTTTCTTTTGTAAAACTTCCTGTGTTTAAAATTAATTTGCTGTATATTTTTATCAGAGATTCAATATTATTTACCTCTATTGTCCGAAAAAAATAAAATAATTTCTTGGGAATGCAAATAAATTGTTGAAAATCAAATAAAGTAAATTT
>CAYRXH010000137.1:0-4652 GCA_964428185.1 uncultured Bacteroidales bacterium | reverse complement strand
TTTATGTTTTACAAATTTGCATTTTCAAAAGTAAGTCCAGCTTGCAAAAGATTCTTAAAAACACAATATTTTCAAGGCTTTTCAAACTTTTAATGTTTTTTTTCCGGACAATCGTGAAAAAGAATATTTATCTCAATGTACACGGCGGTTATATTTATCCCATAAAAAACTTTGAATCACTTCAGGGATGGTTAGCATAGGCTGGTTTGAATTTTGCTCTTTGTAATAATGTCTTTTTTTCTATTTAGATTGGAAAAAAAATCAGGTTTTGCTGATTTTTATTCGCAAGTTTTTTCAGAATATCAAAATATTATGAAATTGCATTGAGAAAAAGCTTATCTTTGCAATCATTTTTAATTAATAGAATATTATGAATCTTTACATTGGCAATCTCTCTTACGAACTTAATGAAGAGCAGATTAAAAAAATGTTCTCCGAATTCGGAGAAGTCACCTCAGTAAATGTCATCACTGACAAATATACCGGAAGAAGCAAAGGTTTCGGTTTTGTAGAAATGACAAATGATGATGAAGCTCAGGCTGCAATTTCAGCATTGAACGGTAAAACAATCAACAACAGGGATATTACTGTTAATGTTGCCCGTCCAAAAGCTGATCATGACAATTATTCAAATAACAGAAGAAGATAATCTTTTTTTTTATTTTTGATCTAGCTCATTTTCAAAGAGTTGAATTACATCAACTCTTTTTTTTATTGTATTTGCAATAACTAAAAAAATAGTTATAGGTTTGTAAAATAAATCAACTAATAATTTAGTTATATTACTAAACAGATAGTTGAAAAAATCATACTATGAAAGAACTCACACGGACTGAAGAAGAAATTATGCAGATACTCTGGCGCATTGAAAAAGCATTTGTCAAGGAAATTCTTGAACATCTCCCCTCACCCAGACCTGCATACAACACAGTATCAACAATTGTTAGAATACTTGAAAAAAAAGGCTTTGTAGGATACAAAGCATTTGGAAAAACCCATCAGTATTACCCTCTTATCAGTAAGGAAGCATACACAAAAAAGTTTATGGGAAATGTCATTAAAAATTATTTCAGTGATTCTATAGGGCAAATGGTTTCATTTTTTGCAGGAAACAATTCAATCACCTTATGTGAACTGGAAGAAATTAAATCTATGATGGAAAAGGAAATTCAAAGAAAAAAACAACGCAAAACCAAAAAGTCATGAATCAGCTTTTTTCATACCTCATCCATGTATCAACTTGAATTACAATTGTGTTTTTTTATTTACTACTTTTTATTCAGAAGCGAACGACATTTTGTTCTGAACAGATTCTGGCTTCTGTCGGGACTTATTCTATCTGGAATTGTGCCCTTCTTCAGCTTTTCTACCTCTGACATCATTTAACAACCAGATTTTGTTCAGTTACTGGATTCAATCACTGTAGGAAATACAGTGGCTCCTGATAAAAAACAACTGATTTCCTTAAATACAATACTCCTATTTGTATATTTCGCATGAGTGATTATTACATTCTTCTGGTTTCTTTTCAGGTAGATTAAAACCATAGTTTTTATCAGAAAGAATCAGAACTTACATTGCAATGAGTATATTCTGGTCAACACAAAAAGTGAAGTGACACCCTTTTCATTTTTTCGCTGGATTGTTATATATGATGGGCTTTAGCAAAATGAGTTTAAAACTGTTCCTCGACATGAAATGGCACATATCAGGCAAAGGCATTCCATAGACATCATAATAATGGAAATATTTTCAATAATTCTCTGGTTCAATCATCTTTTAATTTTATACAGACGTTCGATAAAGAAAACTCATGAATTTCTTGCAGAAAGAGATGTAATATCAAAAGACATTGAAACCTCATATTATCAGAAGACCATATTGACCATGAGTTTTGGAGTATCTGTGGCAGATCTGACAAACAATTTCAACACCTCACAAATAAAAGGAGAATAATTATGATGAAAACAATGAAACCCCGCATGTTTGCAAGAATCAAATTTTGGTTACTTGCGCCGCTTGCATCAGCACTTCTGCTGTTTTTTGCTTGCAACAATTCAGATTCTGAAGAAAGTATCCCCATGAACGAAGATCTATCAGAAACGACAACTCAAATCAGCGATGAAGTCTTTGACATCGTGGAAGTGATGCCCGTATTCGGTAATTCAGAAAATGTACTGAACGAGTACATCATAGCAAATGTGAAATATCCTGCTGAAGCAAAGAAAAATGGCATACAGGGAAAAGTTCATGTTAGCTTTGTTGACAATTAGTCCGGAAAAGTGACCGAAGTTCAGGTTGTTGAACCTGTCAATGAATTACTGTATGCTGAAGCAATTCGTGTCATTTCCGAAATGCCTGACTGGAAACTAGGAATGCAGAAAGGCAAAGCAGTAAGTGTAAAAATGGTGCTCCCGATTCAGTTTAGACTCAGTTAATTCTTTACTGAATTCCTGAAACAGCCTTCTTTTAGGGGGCTGTTTTATTTAGAAACTATCTGACAATAAACAACCTATATATCACGTTTTTTTTCTGAGAACCGACACCCATGAAGATTACAACATTCATTTTTCTGATTAGTATTTTCTATACTATTCTTTCATGTGAAAAATCTGATATTGCAAAAGGCACTCCCGATTGTATCCGTTCAAAGATTGAACTCATCCAAGAAGAAGAGGTTCGGAATCCTCCTGCTGAAATCTGGAAATATGATTATAAAGGGATGGAAGTATATTACATCACTGCATATTGTTGTGACATTCCCTCAGAGCTTTATGACAGTGATTGCAATCTGATATGTCATCCTGACGGGGGCATCACAGGCAACGGAGACGGACAATGTACTGATTTTGCTAGTGAACGAAGTAACGGATCTCTGGTATGGAAGGATTCACGATAGGGAACTTCACTTTTATACTTTCATTAATAAGCTGTCTTTAAAGGACAGATAGATGTTTTTGCACTTAACAATACGAAATTGTTTTATACATTTGCTTCCTTATTGAAAACCTATGCTCAAATCACATCCTGGCGAACTTGCAGCTTTGGCAACAGCAGTATTCTGGACATTTACCGCACTTGCATTTACATCAGCCGGAAAAAGAATAGGTTCCTTATCAGTGAATTTCTGGAGGCTGATTGTTGGTTTGTGTTTGCTCACAGCATTTGTTGTTATCATAGGCAATCCTGCTGTCCCGTTGAAGGCTGATGGACATGCATGGTTCTGGCTTTCACTATCCGGATTTATCGGAATTTTTCTGGGTGATCTGTTTCTTTTCAAAGCATTTACACTCACAGGACCAAGAGTTGCATTGCTGATCATGTCTGTATCTCCTATTATTGCTGCTCTGATTAGCTGGATTATGATGGATGATATTCTCACATTGTCTGGCCTGGCGGGAATGGCAATAACGCTCGCAGGAATTGTCATTGTTGTGTTGAGCAGAAAGGAAAATTCAGGGAGTTCAGGCAAAAAGATCAGAATGAATTATGATCCCCGCGGAATCATGTTTGCTGCTCTGGGAGCTTTGGGACAGGCCACAGGAATTGTCATGAGTAAAATCGGACTCCGAACCATTGAAAATCCTTTCGCGGGAACTCAGATCAGGCTGTACTCAGGCTTACTTGGATTTATCCTGCTTATCACATGGCTAAGGCGCTGGAAACCCGTTATAATTTCAGTGAAAGATAAGGTCGCTTTCGGAACACTTTCTGTTGGTGCTTTTTTCGGACCTTTTCTGGGTATCTCATTCTCGCTGATAGCAGTAAAATACACCAATCCCGGAATTGTTCAGACGATTGCAAGCCTGACACCAGTGCTGATCATCCCTTTCAGCATTTTTTTCAACAAAGAAAAAGTGGGGTTCAGAGACCTGCTTGGTGCATTGATTGCTGTAGGTGGAGTGAGTTTGTTCTTTTTGTATTAAACTCAGAATTTTCCAAAGAATAAACTGATATTGAAATACATATCCTTCACTTTGTCCTTATTCGGTTTCAGATCAAAATGATCCAGGGGACCTGAAGCACTGCTCAACAGTGACTGCATTTTCATTTCAAATCCAAAATAGTCAAGAATCATGTATTCATCTCTTACAGACGTTACCCAGTATGCAGTTTCTTCATTTAACCCATCTCCACTTGAAAGAATTGCATCATACAAACCACGAATATTTTTATTAATGGCCGCCTTTCCTTCTTCGTCACCCAGTTTGCCTTTGACATATGCCAGATAATATAGCCCGTCAAGGTTCAATGGATCACTCTGCAAGAATTCCATCAACTCAGTTTCAATAGTTTGATAATCAGGATTTTCAGCTTTCAGTTTCCCGGCAATATCCCGAAATCCTAAAGAACCATAACCCGAAAAGCCTTCCCTGAATGCGTTGCCATAATACAGGTAAAAATAATCATCAGTTGATAAATTCTCAGGATAATTGTAAAAGAAGTCCACAAGCACCGGGAAATAAAAGGGAGATAATGAATCCTTGGATTGCTTTTCAATATCAGTAACATCAGGAATCCTGAAATTCTGAGCATTCATTGTCAATGAAATAATAAACAATGAAGTAAGGAGAAGATGCCTTTTCATTTTTTTTTCAAAAATAATAAAACTTAAGAGAATTCTTCAGGAATGCTAAATCTCTATTTACTAA
>CAYRXH010000136.1:0-4747 GCA_964428185.1 uncultured Bacteroidales bacterium | reverse complement strand
CTGCAAGGGGTGTGTTTGAAATCAATGTGCTTGGCTTTAAATGTGATTCGTATTAAAGTGCATGATAATCTGAAGTCGCACTAATAACTACTTAACTATATTACATCTTGCGTCAACTGCAATAATCTGTTTTCCCTTACCCAGCAGCGGGTTGATGTCCATTTCAAAGATTTCCGGGGCAGCCTCAAGCAAGGCTGAGAGTCGGGATAATATTTCTGCAAAAAGATTCTCATCCACTCCTTCCTGACCTCTTACTCCCTGAATCAGTTTGTAGCTCTTTAGACTTCTGATCATTTCCAGTGCTTCTGACTGTTTCAGCGGCGACAAGCCGGCATTAACATCCTTGATAACCTCTACAAAAATTCCTCCCATACCGCATAAGATCATGTGTCCGAAAGTATCTTCACGCTTGGCACCCAGAAACAGTTCCATGCCCGAATCCATGGTTTGGATCATTACGGCAGTGGTTTCAGGAATTTTGATCATTCTGTCAAACTCACGTGCCAGAGTTTCATGATCCCTTACATTGAGCACAACACCTCCAACATCACTTTTATGCACAGGACCTACAACCTTCATCACAAGGGGATACCCCATTTCCTGAGCCTTTTGTATCAGATCATCTTTTGAATTGCTAACACTTTCCTTCACTCTGGGGATGCCGGCAGCATCCAGAAGCACTGCCAAATGTTCGGGGCCGATGTATCCTTCGGCAGGAGCTTCGTCTATTACCCTGCGTACAGCATCCCTGTCGATGACAGGAAGATCAGAAAGAGTTGTAGCAGAAGGTTTGGGTGTGGCAATAACTTTGCACAATGCATTGCCAAACACCACTTCATCGGGAAAAAAAACATGACCTTTTTTAAAAAAATAGTCAATTTCATTTTTTGCATTAATCACCGAAGGCAAAATAGGGAAAATAGGTTTACTGCAGGTCTTCATTTTTGCATGAAGCACATCATACACATCATATACTTCAAAAAGTCCCGGACTGCCAAAAATCACAGCCATTCCGTCCACGTTTTCAAAGTCGTTCTCGCAGGCATCGATGATATGTCCCAGTTGTTCGGCTGTTCCGGTAGCCAGAAAATCTACTGGATTGGCAACAGAACTGCCGGGAAACAATTTCTCAAGAAGGGGAGGAGCTTTGGGGTGTTCTTTCAGGGAGGGAATTTCCATTCCTCCGTTCGACAGTGCATCGGTTAGCATCACAGCAGGACCACCTGCATGTGTGATAATGGCAATACGTTTTCCTTTTAGTTGTTTATGCATAAAAACAGAAGCCACGGCTGCCAGTTCTTCGCGACCATTACATCGAACAATACCTGCTTTTTTGAAGAGAGCATCCACTGCAACATCCGAACTTGCCAGTGCACCTGTGTGTGATGAAGCAGCCCGGCTGCCTGCTTCAGATGAACCTGCTTTGATGCCTGCAATTTTACATCCTTTGCTGATGAGCGATGTGGCATGTTTTAGCAATTTTCGGGGCTTGTTGATGGTTTCAACATATAGTAGTTTGATAGGAGAACTTGCTCCATGAATATATGTGTTATCAAGATATTCCAGAATTTCTTCTACTCCTGTCTGTGCACTGTTGCCAACACTGAACACACTTGAAAAAGTGAGCCCTTTGGGTATGCCTGATTCCATAATAAATACAGCTGTAGCTCCTGAACCGCTAATGAAATCAATACCCATGGGATCCATCACAGGAATGGGTGTTGTGAATGCAGAAGCATGATTGGGAGTTATAACACCGATGCAATTGGGACCTATGAGACAACCACCCGTTTCATCAATGATTTTAACAATTTGATTTTCAAGCACTTCGCCTTCGTGGCTTTCTTCACTGAATCCGGCAGAGAGAATAATAAATGCTTTTGTGCCCTTTTCATAGGCCAGCGTTTTAACGGTCTCAAGGCAGTATTTTGCAGCAATTGCAAGAATAGCAAGATCTGTCTGAGGTAGTTCTTTTACGTCAGCATATACTTTTACGCACTGTATTTCTGATTCCTTAGGGTTTACAGCATAGACATCACCTTTGAAATTGTTATCGAGAATATTTTTTAAAACTTTTCCGCCCGGTTTTTTCGTTTCGTTTGATGCCCCAACAACAACAATACTGCGGGGCTGCATCAGTGCCTGATTGATCATAATATTCTATGTTTGTATTTGTTTGCGAAAATACAAAAATTGAATTAATTTTTAACCTTATTCACATATATTGAATCAATATGAAAAATATCAAACGTATCATTGTGTTTGTGCTGTTGTCAATCATTGGACCATTAATATTTGCAAGAAATGAATATCTTTTTGAAATCTTACTAGACAGAACACAATTCAGTTATGGTACTGGTTTTTCCTTCCGAATCGGTGAATGGAGCAATGTGGTGTATGTGGTCGCTGTTTTTTGCAGTATTACTGTAAATAATTTCTAGGAAATTCACTTTGTGGCAAAAAATTTTTTTGGGTCGGCTCGTTGGGTTTGTCTTATGTGGCTTGTGATATGGTTTATGACAGTACTTCCGTTAAAGTTTCTCATTATTGCAATTACACGGAGTTTCATAGATGTTTTTATTGCATCGCTGATTCTCGTAAAACACAAAAAGGGGAAGAAAATCTGAGATATCCAATTTCGTTGAAAGGGAAAAAGAAATTTGGACACAAGCGTTTGTTAGTTCGGAATGAGGCGAGTCGTAAGCTTCCCTTTCCCATCACATCACATAGTGATAAATAGTGATCCCTTTCCCATAGGGAAGCCCTTGCTATGGAAAGCATCGTATTGGCTTAAAAACACCAATTTCGCCTGTTAGTTCGACTAAGTTTCGAGCCAAAAGCTTTTCAATGTGAAATTGTTTGAATTGCGAACGGGTAGGGTATCATTTACTGATACTCCGTTCGCTGCAGCGGATGGCACTCGAACTGACACACTGTGTTGAACAGTCATATATATTCAATCACTATTCAAGAGTTATGACAAGATGTAAGATATATCCTTAAATACCCATTTACCCAAATACCCGTATTATCTTTTGTGTATATACACACTTATTCCTTTCCCTCTCAAAAACATTTCAGAAAAAGCGATAATTTTGCAGTTACTTAAACCGAAAATGAACCTGAAAATAATGCATAAAAACAATCAATTATTTTTAACCCTATGAAAAAGGCAGGATCCAGGGATAAAATACTGAATCGTTTTATCGAAATCATAGAAAAGGGTGGTAATGCACTGCCTCACCCTGCTGTTTTGTTTGCAATTTTTGCAGTCATCACACTGGTCATTTCAGCTCTAGGGTATGTGTTGGGGTGGCAGGGAGTTAATCCCGCCGACGGGAACATAATCAAAGTTGTGAATCTTATTTCGACAGAAGGATTACACAGGATTATTCTTGAGATGGTTGACAATTACACCGGATTTGCCCCTCTTGGCATCGTCATGGTTGCCATGCTGGGGATAGGTATTGCTGAAAGCAGTGGTCTGATCAAGGCTGTAATTAATGCATTGCTGTTACGAGCTCCTCGCAAATCAGTCACATTCGTAATTGTTTTAACCGGAATTTTGTCCAATATTGCTTCAGATTTGGGATATTTGCTGATTATTCCGATGGCCGGGGTTATTTTTCATACATTGGGACGACATCCCATTGCCGGAATGGCTGCTGCATTTGCAGGTGTCAGTGGCGGTTTCAGTGCAAATTTGATGATAGGAACCATTGATCCTCTTTTGGCAGGATTGTCCACCGAAGCAGCCAGAATCATTGATCCAGAATATTATGTGATGCCCACAGCAAATTATTATTTTATGGCTGCTTCAACATTTCTGATTTCTGTTGCCGGCACATGGGTTACCAATGCTTGGGTTGAACCCCGTCTGGGTAAATACAAAGGGGATGAACCGGCTAAACCTGTTTTGCCTCTTCATCCATCAGAAAAAAAAGGTTTAAAGATAGTTCTCATTGTTCTTATCCTGTGGATTATTATTATTGCAGCAGGGCTTGTTCCTGATCATGGATTCCTGAGAGGAGAAGACAACTCTGTTCTGCATTCACCACTTTTGAAAGGATTTATCGGTTTTCTCTTTCTGATAGCTGGCAGTTGCGGCCTTGCCTACGGCTATGCAGCAGGTACTTTCAAAAAAAATGGGGATGTGATCAATGGCATGAATACCAGCTTTAAAAGCCTGGTATCTTTTCTTGTTCTGGTGTTTTTTGCATCCCAGTTTGTTGCATGGTTTAAATGGAGCAATCTTGGACTTATCCTTGCAATTAAAGGTGCCGAAATGCTCCAAGCTATGAATCTCGATCTGATTCCACTGGTCATCCTGTTTGTCATCTTTTCAGGTTTTATCAATCTGTTTATGGGTAGTGCTTCTGCCAAATGGGCAATTATGGGACCTGTGTTTATTCCCATGTTTATGCTGCTTGGCTATTCCCCCGAACTCTCGCAGGCAGTATTCAGGATTGGCGACAGTGTTACTAATGTGATTTCACCCATGATGAGTTTCTTTGCCCTCATTATTGTATATTTTGAAAAGTATGATAAAAATTCAGGGATAGGAACTCTCATAGGCACTATGCTCCCATATTCGGTAGTGTTTTTTATCACTTGGACACTGCTGATGATTGTCTGGATACTTTTTGAACTGCCACTGGGACCTGAATCAGGACTTTTCTATGTACAGTAACTAAACACTGAGAAAAACGTAAGTGATATCACACAACCTCACAATATCGGCAAGCAG
>CAYRXH010000135.1:0-4944 GCA_964428185.1 uncultured Bacteroidales bacterium | reverse complement strand
TGGAAAAATATTATCCAAGGGAGATAGATTTTGACTTAAAAAAGCGAATTAGCAAATACGTAATATTATGAGAATAGTGGCCATATTCATCATTACAGTGTTGTGCAGCCAGTTTGCGCAACCACAAACCATTTACTAGGCATCATATCCAAGCCCTGCGGGACAGACGCTGCCATATACATATAATATAGGAACAGCTCCAAATAATATGTCTGCGGTTGTAAGTAAAAATAATACAACATAGGTAGATGGAACTCCTAAATATACTGCAGTTGATCCGGGTAGCCCCTATTACACTCCGGGGAGCCTGGCTCTATATGCAAATACTTTTACAAATGTCAGTAATTCCTACTATAATGTTAACATGCGGTTTAATCCCACAGCCAATGGAAGTTGTATTGCTGTGACTTTTACATTAAAAGATATTAACTCGGGTGAAAGCAACGGGACATTTCTTGATGTCATTGAAATAAGTGCAGTTGACGGTAATGGAGTAGCGGTTCCGGTTGCAAATATTTCCATTACAGCACCCGGAGGGACTAATATCCAAAACTCAGGCACTATTAGAATTATCCGTGGACACAATAATGTTTCTGAAAGATATTTGTGATCCCTGTCTTCATCACCCTGCAACACCACATCAATTACAATTACTCCGCCTGTTGGTGTTCCACTGCAAAGTATTAATATCAGATATCGTCCTGCTTATGGTGGGTCAGCGAACATAGCTTGTGGAAGTTCAACAGCATACTGGAATTTTTCAGGCCCCAGACCAGCAAGCCAATATATTTCAATTTCAAATCTTTCATATACAACAACATCCGGCTGTACTCCAGTGCCGGTTGAGTTGTTGAGTTATTCTGCAGAATGTACTCCTGAAGGGGTTGTATTGAAATGGATAACAGCATCTGAGCAAAACAATGCATATTTTATTATTGAGAAGTCTAAGGACGGTGTGCATTACATGGAAGTGGGTAAAGTAGAAGGGAACGGTACCATTAATCGGCAAAAGGAGTATGTTTTTGCTGATAAGCATGAAAATAGAGGGAAGGGATGTTATTACAGATTGTTACAGACAGATTTTGATGTCACAACAGAAATGCTTGGAGATAGATATGCTAATTGTTCTGTTGTGGACGAGGAATTGAGAGTTTTTCCAAATCCAGCAAAAGATCAGATAGTAGCTGGTTTTTATATGCCGGAAGATGCAGATGTTGTTATTTCATTCAGAGATTACACAGGAAAGTTGATTGTTTGTTATAATGAAACTATTGAAAAGGGACAGAATTTTCTGACACTTGATATTTCAGAATTTTCAAGTGGATTGTATATTCTGAGCATTGAATCGGGAAATATGCATTTTAGACAGAAATTCTTCAGGGAATAAAAAAATGAATAAATTAGTTAAAAAATTTAAAAAATTGAGGGGTTTTCACTTTAAACAGGAATCGATATTGAAGTTATTTTTGTTTTTTCATAACACAGTTCAAAGGAGAACGTGGTTATACGGGCACATAATATGGGGGTATTTATTATTTTCGAAATTCGAAAATTCAGCCTGTAAATTGAAAAACACAGACCGCTTTAGGGCGGTCTTTTTCATTGTACGACAAATGTTAAATGAGAAACTTTAAAACATGTGATTTTTCCCGCATCAAATCATTCATCACATAATTCATATCCCCCAGTTTATTCACAATGCGGTTTTTATAATTTTCAACTGATTTCACAGTAATGTATAGTTGATCTGCGATTTCTTTGTTTTTAAACCGGTGATACATCATTCTTAAGACTTCAATTTCTCTTTCAGTAAGCTGGTTGATTACGGATAGAATGTTATCAAATTCAAGAACTGAATCATTGTTTAGAACAATATAATATTCGGGAGGAACAATAAAAACATTTTTGTTTTCAACGCTCTCAATAAAATAAATCAGTTGCTCGGGATCGATGTTTTTTGTCAGGTACCCGTTTGCCTGAAGTTTTTTGGCGTAAAGTATGAGTTCTTTTTCAGAATGGACAGAAAGGAGGATGATTTTTGTCTTTGTAAATCCGGAATTGCGAATTTCTTTTAAAAATTCAATCCCGTTCATTCTAGGCATATCTATATCAACAAGAATTAGATCTGGAGCAGATGTTCTGACTTTTTCCAGAGCTTCAATTCCGTCGGAGGCTTCCTGAAATTCAGAGTCATTATATTTTTTCTGAAGAATAGAAATTATTGAGGATCGGATCAGCGGGTGATCATCAACAACCATAATACGATTGAATTTTGAATTCATAATCAATCAGATTAAGTGTTTTTTGTTTTTTTCATCGACAGGAATGACCATGTTCATTGTAAATCCATTATTTGTAAGAGTAAATTCAATTTTAGCATCAATCATTTCTGCCCTCATGGTCATGGATGACAAACCAAACCCTTGATGAAGTTTTTTTGAATCACTCTGAGATCCGTTATCCTGATATGAAACATGAATTGAATTGTTTTTATGCCTGAGTTTGATATTGATCTGATCAGCATTGGAGTGTTTGATGCTGTTAGAAATGCATTCCTGCAAAATTCTGAAAGTGTTGAGTTTGATATCCTGAGTCATTCTTTCTTCAACATCTTCATCAGTAAATAACAACGGTGTGATTTTGTTGCCTTCCTCGATTTCATTCAGGATTTTACGGAGGAGAGTGACAAGCCCCATAATATTCAGGGTTTGAGGATAGACAAGTTTTGACAGATTTCGCACACTTTCAAGAATTGTAGTTACTTTCTGCTTTAAATCTGGGTTTGAAGTAATACTTTCACGATGCAAAATAAGTGCTAGTTGCTGCCCGATATCATCATGCAATTCCGAAGCAATCCTTGCTCTGAATGTTTCATTTTCATGAATGACATCTTTTGTGAACTGCTTCTTCATGCTGTATCGTTTTCTGAGTACAATAATTATGGCAAGATTCACAATAAAAATAATAATTGCCAAAGACACCGCAATAGTAATTGCAATCCGGTTTCTTATTCTGGAATTTTCATCCTGCAGATTCCGAAGATCAAGATCTTGCTTAATGATACGGTTATTTTTTTCGAGAAGATCAATTTCAGATTCAAAAATGTCAAATGATAATAATCTGTCTGAATCATTTATACTGTCACTTAATATGGAATATGCTTTTTGAGTGCTGTAGGCTTTTTCATAGAATCCTGCACCGGCATAGCTTTCTGCCAAAATCTCGTAGGAAAGAAGCAGCAAATTGTGATCGGCTGTTTTCATGGCAATCAGGATGGAGTTGTTCAAATAGTCTATGGCTTCCAAATCTTGTCCTAAGTCATGATATACAACACCATATTTATAATATACACGTGAAAGAAGACGTGAGTTGACATACTCAATATTGTTCATGATACTGTCCAGATATAACAAGGTAGCCTCAAGATTTCCTGATTCGTATTCTATATTTGAAAGATTAAACAGTGAAGTGACTTTCTGATCATGAAAACTAAATTTTGACGATTGAATATAGAGTTGATTAAAATAATTACGGGCAGAATCGAATTCTTCATTGATAAAATAATACACCCCCAGATTGTTTGTGATTTTGCTTTCCACAATCGGATTATAAAGATTAACAACATTTTGTCTTGCCATTTTAAGAGCATCTTTCAGTTTGTTGTTTATACCTTCGTTGGCATAGGTAAAGCTGAGATAAAGGTAGGAAACCGCCAGATCAGGACAGGAGCCGTTGCGGGCTATATAATTGGCATATTTCAAATAATTCAGTGCCTCGACAGTTTTGTTTTGGGTGAGCAACATATCAGCAATGTTGTTTAGGGCGATGACAATATCATTTGCGCTCGAATGGATGTCATAAATCACTTGTCTGCTAAGTTGCATCGATGTTTCAAGCTCTCCTGTTTTATTATAGAATTTTGAAAGCATATTGTTGATCTTAGGGATCATATATTCATTGGCACTGTATTTTTTCAATAAATTGCTGCTAAACTGAACTCCTTCTTCATAAAACTCTCTGCCAAAAAGAAAATTCATATGTAGCAAATCGGATACCTCTTCAGGGATGGCATCACTGATTCCAAACTGTTTAATCAGAAAATATTCTGTTTTCAGGGTGTCAATATGAGAATAGTAAATGGCTGAATCCAATTGTCCGAAAACGAATGCAGGGAATAATAAGCAAATGAGAAATATTTTTTTCAAAGTCGGGGAGGTTACAAAGCAACAGCAAATTTACTGATTTTCTGGAGAATAGAAAATCTTGTGTGAGGTGAAAACACCTCAATTCATTTCAATGTATATAAAGAGATTATTGAGTTCTTTTGTTGAGTTAATTAATGATGATAATAGTAAAATATGTATGATAAGCTAAAAAAATACAATTGCTTTGAAAATAGTGTAAATTTGTAAAAAATTCTGAAATGGAACTCTTGTTCTCCTTTAATATCCCATGGTCTGATTTACTATGGATATCTCTCGGAGCTTTGCTTATCATTGTAGGACTAGTAGGATGTATTGCACCCGTAATTCCAGGACCTCCCCTGAGTTATCTTGGACTATTGCTTTTACAACTGAAGGAAGACCCTCCCTTCTCATTGACGTTTATGTTAATACTTGCAGGAGTTACTGCCTTTGTTACAATTATTGATTATATGTTGCCTGTCTGGGGGGCGAAGAAATTCGGTGCCGGGAAATGGGGAACATGGGGAAGTGTGATTGGACTTATTCTTGGGTTCTTTATTTTTCCTCCCTTAGGAATATTTATTCTTCCCTTTTTTGGTGCATTGGTGGGCGAACTTCTTGCCGGAAAAAAAGGAATGGTTGCCCTGAAAGCTTCTTTTGGTGTCTTTCTGGGATTTATTTTCGGAACACTTGCTAAACTTATTGTCAGCGGTTATATGTTCTGGATGTTTGTGGTGAATATTTTTTAGATTTGAAGATT
>CAYRXH010000134.1:0-4980 GCA_964428185.1 uncultured Bacteroidales bacterium | reverse complement strand
TGAAAACAGGAAACTGCTTGCGTGGAATCAATTCATCCTCAATAAATCTGATGGTTATATCCTTGTTCATAGTGCACTTTGTTTTGAGGTTTTCAAATGAGTTTGCAAATATACAAGGATTTTTTGAATTCTGAATATATTTTTCCTCTTTTTTTTCAGAGGTTAACAGTTACCCGTGGAATTTATTCGCTGATTCTCTGCAATCCAGCTTTAGCCTTCTGCTGAATAGAATTTTTATAATCCTCAAATTGCATTTCCAGGCACAATTTATAATAGAATCTGGCTGAAGAATAATTCTGTGAATTTTCAAAAATCATTGCCAGCATGAGTGACGCATTGGCAGCAAAATACCATGGATCATCCTTCCCCTGCTCAATTGTTTGCTTATAGTAATGAATAGCTCTCTCAGTATTCCCTGATAAATGAGCGATTCTCCCGCTCCTGTACAAAAATTCTACACAATATCTATGGTTTTCGCAAAGTAGTGTTGAATCAATTTCGGATAAAACCAAAAGAGCCTTGTCATAATAACCTCCATCTGTAAGAAGCCGTGAGAATAACAATTGCTGATGTGGTGTTTGCTCTCTTTCTGACTCTGTAAGGGCCTGTTTATCAAAATCATTGATCGCTGAACCTGCACTTTTTGTCATTGTTATATAGAGTTCATACTGCTCTTTATTTCCTTCCAAAAGCCAGCACCAGGCTAGTTTATGATAAGCTGACTTAATATAATGAATGCCATTGAAGTTTTTCAGAAACCTGAAAAAGCAGTTTTTGGCAACGGGCCAGTCTCCTTTTTGCAACAACATCAATCCCTTCATATAATACAAATATGAAAAGGGAATGTCACCATCAAAATACTGATACCTGTTCAATTCCTGCAGGGCTTTATCATTCCTGCCAAGATGAGAAGACAATGACGCTTTCAGAAAAATTGAAAGCGGGCTGGTAGAATATTCTGATCCCAATCTGGATGCATAGGTCTGCAACATTCTCAGTTTTTTTTCATCATTATCCAATACTGTAATCACAGCTGAATAATACAATAACACTTCAAGCTGCAAAAACCTAAACTCATTTCTTGAAAAACAGATTTCCAGAATGGTTTTTAATTTTCTTTCCCCATCGTGCATGCTTCCGCTCATTCCTGCAATACCCATCAACCATCCCAGCTGATCGGGCACATTTCCGAGAAAACATTCAAGTAAACCCTGTTCCTTGTATTGCATATAAAAATATGGAAATTTCTCTCCATTTTCTTCCAGCAGGATTGAAGCCCTTCTGATATCCAATCCTGCCTGCACATATCCGGAAAACTTCAGTTCCATTAATCCACGCTGCAAATAAAGGTGTGCAATACAATAATTATAGTATGGTGATTTTTTGTTCCCATTCTTAAATGTCTGAAGCCAATTTTCGAACTTCCTGTTGTATTTCGTCCTGAGGAGTTGTTCTTCAGTTAAAAATGCCTCAAGAAAATACACAGATGATTCAAGGTATGTCATCAACAAATTCCTTTTCTCATGATTTTTCCTGATTACATCTAGGGCCTGTTCCTTTTCTAAATTCAAAACATGTTCATATGCTTTGTGAAACTCATCACTAACCACATATGTCTGCGAATACCCGGAAAAGAGGACAGGGAATAGGATGCAGAAAAAAAACAAAGTCCTGCTCAAGACTTTCTCTGTTTAATCAGTATCAACAGCATTGACAATTGTATCATCCACCAAAATACGACCACAATATTCACAAACGATAATCTTTTTATGCTGCTTAATTTCAAATTGCCGCTGAAGAGGGATTTTATTAAAGCATCCGCCACATGCATCTCGCTCTATGCTTGCAACAGCAAGGCCATTTCTGGCATTTTTCCTTAATCGTGAATACGAGTAAAACAAACGTTCATCTATCTTCTTTACATATAACTCTCTTTTATCAAGTAACATTTTCTCATCCACTTCTGTTTCTGAAATAATATCATTTAATTCTGTTTTTTTCTCTTCCAAATCCTGAACCCTCTCATCAAGTTCAAGTTTGACTTCCTCAACGATCTGAGTTTTGGTTTCTACCATCTTTGCATAATCATTGATCTTTTTTTCAGAATGTTCAATTTCCAGCTTCTGGTATTGGATTTCCTTATTCAGTGAATCAAATTCTCTGTTGTTTCTCACATTGTTCTGCTGTTCTTCGTATTTTTTTATGAGAACGATGCAGTCTTTGATAAAGAGTTTCTGCTGATTGGACTGTTGTTTGATATCTTCAATTTCATCAACAATATTCTGGCATCTTGTCTGAAGACCTGCAACTTCATCTTCCAGATCCTGAACTTCAAGGGGCAATTCCCCCCTAATGATGCGAATCCTGTCAATTCTTGTATCAAGAGTCTGAAGTAAAAATAAAGTAGTGAGCTTATCCTTTACTGAAACATCCTGAATGTCATCTCCTACAGCAGTTTGTTTATGTTGCTCAACATGAATTAGCTCATTTTTTTCAGCAATCTGAACTTCAATTGCGCTCTTCTTCTTGTTGGAAACAGGACTTTTCTCTTTAACTTCGTTTTTTTTGCTTTGGGATTTTGAGCTATTTTTTGCCATAAACCACTGATTTATTGGATATTAAAAATAATAATAATGATTCTTTTCCCTTTCAGAAAAATGAATTGCAAAATTAGTGAATTTTTTGTTTAATTTATCAAGAATAAATTCCCTGAAGAATATTTCAGTTTCATAATGTCCTGCATCAATAAGAAGGAAATTTTCTGAACCATTTTCAAATTCATGATATTTAACATCTGAAGTAATATAAGCATCTGCTCCTGATGCAGAAGCCTTACTTATTAAGCCTGATCCACTACCTCCGCAGACTGCCACAGTGCGAATTTTTGAATTATGATCACCACTATATTTCAACATCTGAGTTCCAAACACCTGTTTCACCGTTTGTAAAAACTCAAGTTTTTTCAGTGGTTTCTCCAATTCCCCCAAGGCACCCAATCCGATTCTCGGATGCTCGTTATCAAGACTGTACACATCATACGCCACTTCTTCATAAGGATGGTGTTGTAATAATGAGAGAATGACTTTTTTCTGTAAACATGAAGGAAATATTATCTCTATTCTGATTTCAGATTCACTATGTACCTCTCCCTTGTTACCAACAAATGGGTTTGAAACAGCAGACCCTCTGAACGTACCTGCTCCTTCACAATTAAAACTGCAACTGTCATATTCTCCGATTACACCCCCGCCAGCATCGAAGATAGCATTCCTGACTGATTCAGCATGATCAACAGGACAAAATGTAACCAGTTTTTTTAGTATTCCTTTTTCAGGGGCAAGCACTCTTACGTTTTTTAAGCCCATTTTTGCTGCAATAAATGAGTTTAATCCTGAAAATCCTTTATCTGCATTGGTATGAAGGGCATATACTGCCAAATTATTTTTAATACACAACTCTGTATGTATTTCTGATTTGCCGGCTGAAGTCAGTTTTTTCAATCCTCTGAAAATCATGGGATGATGGGAAATAATACAATTGCAATTGCGATCAAGTGCTTCATGAATGACATCTTCGGTAACATTCAGACACACTATAATACCTGTAACTTCTTTATCAAATCTGCCGGTAATTAATCCACAATTATCATAATCTTCCTGATAAGCAATGGGAAACAAGGACTCTAAGAATGAAGTCAAATCTCTGATTAAAATCATATCCGGGAAACTATAACCCTGATTAACCTTTTTGTTTTTTCTGTTTCTGGTACATCTTGTCGCGAATGATTTTGAAAAGGAAGAATTGTTTTTTCTGTTCATTATAACGCATTGCCTCCCTGTAATTTCTTTTCATATCCTTCCTAGTTGCCTCGGTCTGATTCTTCATGTGCCTTTTCAAAGCCTTCTGATACAATACTGTATCATCTTTGGCTCGACGCTTTTTCTCTCTCTGAATCTCCCTTTCCTTATTGCTCAGATTATTGGTTCTGCATGAGGGAAGCACAACAAATGATGACAACAAGATCATTATTGCCAATGAATAAACCGGGATACGTTTTGAAAAATTTACCTTCATTCTGATCAGTTTTTCATTATAAAAAATGATATTGCGAAAGTAATACAATTTTTCATTCTGAAACTGAAAAAAAATTACTCCCATAATATACCCTTCATTTTATGTAACACAAAGTGTTCAAAAATTATTATTCAATGAGCATGAATTTTTATTGTATTTTTTCTAAAACCTCCATTTATCTTAAAAAAGGACAATATTTTCAGCAACAAGAGAGATGAAATCAACATGATATACAATATAACATTATTAACAATCGTTTGTTAAAAATATTTTTTTAATTTTGCAGTAAACCAATGACAATGAAAGCGGGTTTTTACAGGATTTCTGTTTTATTATTACTGTTTTCTCTGTTTCCAACAAGCTGCAATAGGGACAATGATGATATTATTCCATATGTAACAGTAGACTTCACGATTGACATTCTTTCTACATTTTATACAGAGCTTACTTCGGTAGGAGGTTGGGTATATGTCACAGGAGGATACAAAGGGATTCTCATTTATCGACTCAGCATGGATGAGTTTCTGGCATATGACAGATGCTGCTCTTTTAATCCTAAAGACCCTTGCGAAATCATTGAAATGGAAGAATCGGGATTATCCATGATTGATTCTTGCTGCGGAAGCAGATTCCTGATCATTGACGGAAGTCCGGTTGAGGGACCTGCCAAAAAAATGCTTCGTCAGTATAGAACAATGTTTGATGGAAGATACCTCAGAGTTTACAATTAACATTTTTCGGGATTTTTTAATCATTACTTATACTGTTGTCATTATATCAATGACTAATGAAAGTTATTTTACATGAAATTCAATAAAAGTCAGTTAAATAAATGTTAATAAAAATATATCATCCAAATTGTCCAGTAAAAAATCTTTTTTATAGTTTTACAGCAATTTTAATAAA
>CAYRXH010000133.1:0-5152 GCA_964428185.1 uncultured Bacteroidales bacterium | reverse complement strand
TAATAGGACTCCAGAAACCTGCTCAGTACAAACAGTTGCCAGATTCTGTTGTAATATAAATCGTTTCCTGCCATCCATTTTCTTACTGCCGGAATGGCATCCGTTTTTATTTGAAGATAAGATTGCAGTGTATCAGAGTGAATATGGTCAAGGATCATTTCATTCAAAGAATTTCTCATCCATCCGGCAAGGGGGATGCTGAAGCCCCATTTGGGTCTTTCAAACAGATGTTCGGGAACATATTTGAAAAGAACCTGTTTCAGAAGATACTTGGTCTGTTTATTCTTCAGTTTCAGTGCAGGTGACAAATTGAGTGCGAATTCAGCGATGCGGTAGTCAAGTATTGGGACTCTTGTTTCCAGTGAAAAGTGCATGCTTGCGCGGTCAACTTTAACCAGTAGATCATCTGGGAGATAATATTTCATATCAAACAATGCCTGGAGTTCGGCAAAATCCAGCTGGCGTGCAGAGATATCTTTCTCATAATCAATCAGATGTTTCATGTTCTTTTGATTATGAAGCAATGAATAAGCTTCAGTTTCAGAAAACAGATACTGTTCCTGAGAGAAGATATGTGTTCTCAGATTGTTTTGGGCATTGAAGTTGAAAAGCCAGGATGCGCGCTTTTGTCTGCTGTTCCCCATGCCAAGTGCCAGTCTAAGGGGTGTACGCATGTGTTTGAAGAACGGATGATTCAGGCGACGGGCCCAGTTGTATGCACCATATCCGAAGAACAATTCATCACCACCGTCTCCTGAGAGTGTCATGGTGACGTGCTGTTTTGCCATTTTTGAAACAAGCAGAGTGGGTATCGCTGAGCTATCGGCAAATGGTTCATCATAAATGCTGTTCAAGTCGGTTATCAATTTCAGGGCGTCCTGTTGCTCAAGAATGAACTCATGGTGTCGGGTTCCCAGATACTCTGCCACTTTTTTTGCAAATATTGATTCATTAAATTTGCTGTCACTGAACCCAATTGAAAAAGTATTGAGCGTTCCACTGCACTGGGTTTGAGCAATGGCAGTTACAGTGCTTGAGTCAATGCCGCCGCTTAGGAAAGTACCGTAGGGAACATCGCTGATAAGCCGTTTTTTTACTGAATCCCTAAGCAGAGAATCAAGTTGTTCGGTGGCACCATGTTCATCAGAGATGATTGTTCCTTTGATTTGATCTTCGGGTTTCCACCATTGTGTCATTTCAAACTGCCCTTTGCTGAATGTTCCGGCTGAACCCTGCGGAAATTTTCTGATTTCAGCATAGGCAGAATATGGAGCAGGAGTATATCCCATGTGAAGATAGCACATTATGGCTTCCTGATCAATGTGCAGCTGTTGTCTGATTCTACCCACTGCTGTTATCGCTTTCAGTTCGGAGGCAAAGGCAAATTGCTGACCGGAGTGAAAATAGTACAAAGGTTTGACACCAATTCTATCACGAAAAAGATGCAGTTTGTGTTCCTGTATATCCCAGATGGCAATGGCAAACATACCATTGAGGCGATACACGAAGCTGTTTCCCCATTTGACAAAGGCTTCCAGTATCACTTCGGTATCAGAAGCAGTGCGCATTTGTATTCCGATCTCAGCAGCAATATCATGAAAGTTGTAAACTTCGCCGTTATAGACCATCAAATACCGTCCGCAGTGTGATTTCATTGGTTGATTGGCAGCATCAGAGAGATCAATGATACTAAGGCGCCGATGACCAAGACTGCATATATCGTCATGATGAAATCCCTCAGCATCAGGACCCCTGTGTGACATAGCATTGGTCATGACTTTGATATCTGCTTTTGAATCAGGAAAACCAACAAGACCAGCGATGCCGCACATAAGATATTTTTTTCAAAAATAAGGGATTTTTGGGTTGTGGAGAAAACAGTACTTTTTTTTAATTTTCTGGCAGCATCATTTTTTTATATCAAATTCAGGATCTAAAGATATTATGGTCGATTTATTCCTTCTTCTACTGTCCCTGAACTCATACCAGATCAATAAAAGTCCCATAAAGAAAAATGGCAACATAGGAATTTTAAACCTCACAAGTGCACCGAAATTTGATGTGGATAATCCAATTCCAATTGATAGATTTATTGTGTAGATAAAGCAAAAAACAATAAATGGATTTTTAAAAATCTGTTGAACAACAAACTTTAACCCTATTCGGATAAATACCCAAATTGTTAACAATAAAATAATAAAATTCTCGATACCTGACATGACCATAACAATGGATTGTGCCTCCCATAGAAAAGGACGAAACAATGCGGCAACAATTGCAGCGGGAGCAACAGAAACAGCCCCCTGAACAGAAGCATCATAATTGCCAATATCAAAAGCAGCACCTTTGTAATATTCCTGTTTGAGATCCTGTTGGGCATTTACTGCTTTTTCAAGCATGGAGTCCACATCTCCGAAAAAACCACCTGCAGCCGCCATCATTGAGGTTAATGTAAACATGCCCCAAACTCCTATAATAATCATTAGGGGCGGGAACACAACAACTCTAAGTGTTTTGTTTTTTACCCTGTATAAGTATGACAATCCTAGCCATATAAAGCATCCTATTATCATTGCAAAAAGAATATATGGCTTCATTGAAATTACAATATAGGCAGATAATAGGATACTTATAAGATTTATGATATTTAAACTTCTATGAAAGAAAATTTTATGAAAAGAGATTAAGAAAAATAGAGAGAAGGTAAAAGTAAATGCGTCTTTAAGTATACCTGATGACCAGAACAGGACGGAAGGAATAAATAGAATACCGAAAGCAACAGTATTTTCTCTGTTTGGCATAAGCTTTCTCAAATATAAAAAGACCTTCCAGTTAAAAATATATAAAAATGCATTAAGACAAATGGTGGTTACATAATAATTTTTCAGTCCAATTATTGTAAACAAAGATAAATATCTATGGACTGCTATTTTGGAGGGGTCATTTAAATTGGGCCAGTAAAGAAAATCGCGGTTAAGGTTGTAAATATCTGTTTTATTAATAAACCCAAGGAACACTGTAAAAAAATCATTTGGATTTTTAAATAGTTCAGCCCCGAGAGCGCTTGCATTCAAAAAATAATAAAAAGAGTCCCCACCTCTTTTGTAATATAAATCATATATTAAAGCAAATGCAATTCCAGAAAACAATTTTAGCAACAAACCTCTTAAGAATAAAAACCTAAGAGTATTATTAGATTCATATTTTCTTTTTCCATATACATTGAAAAGGTATAAAATGATCAGAAGATAAAGAAGAATTAACAGAATTCCAGATATTGAAAGATAATTAATATTGTACATGGATTATCATCGGTCAATGTCCAAAGTTACAAAACTTATTCAAATTCAAGAAAGACAAAATTTTGTCCTGATTTTTGATCAGAAATTACTGTATCAACAATATGCTGGAAATTCTTAATGTAAACCAAACTTCTTTCATCTAACACTAACATTGAAATATTATTTGCTGTTACAAATTCCTCTTGCATAAATTGAACAGGTAATGATGCTGACTTGTCAAGTTTTTCTTGATAAAAACAGTAAAAGTCAGTCTCTTTAATATAAGACTGTATTCGTTGTTTTTCTAATCCTTGAAATTTGTTAATGTCAATATTCATCACATCAAGAGGTATTGCACGGTATCCATGAAAAAATAAATGCAGATAGTAAATTTGTCCATAAGAAGACACCGCCTCCCAATAATCATCAATTGTTTCTGAATTTCGTATGATACCGATTAATTTGTTTGAGTTTTTTGTATCAATCTTGCTGACGATGGAGTTTAAATATTCTTCAGAATATGTATCTGTAGTATCAGAAAATCTGTAAAAGGGCGTTTGCTTCAATTGCAGAAGGTTGATTGCAATTAATATGAAAAAATAAATTACAAACAAGTGACTCCAGATTTTTTTCCGAAAGTTTAAAATTTTGCTAAAATAGGCATAGATAATTAGTAGAAGAATGTTAAAAGGCAATAAGGCGGTCAGATAAAAAAACTGAATGGAGTCTACAATGTTGTTTGAAACACTCCAGAAGACAAGCCCGAAAATAAACATAATTATCGGGATAAATCGCTCAAGAGATTGTTTTTGTATAAGAACAATTATATTTGTTCTTAGCTTTGTGAACATGATAACGATGAATGGCAATAAATGTAATATGTAAATTGATAGAAAAATGATTAATGAACCGGCTATGATTAAAAATGGTTTTTTAATATCATTCTGCAGTCCAGAAATAATGTTATTTAACGTAAAATCACCGCTTGCATTTGACTTGGAGTTTATAATATAAAATGAGGCGATAAATGTTGCCGTCAGCAAAGTGTCAATTAAAATGTGCCAGCGAACTTGTCGCATAGCTTTCTTAAAAAAAAGTTCAATAAAGACAAAGCAAAACAGACTTGTAAAAATCGTTGGTGCGGTGGCAATGTTCACAATTGGTATTGCAAGCAATGGAAAGTAGAAAAAATGACTTTTGATTTTCAATAAATAAAAAAACCAGACCAAGAATATTGAGATGATAATAAGCTTTGAATTCCAGCCGATTGCAAAGATAAAAGAATCCGTTTGCGGTAAAAAACGATAAATAATAATACCCGTCAAAAACACACTAAAAAGTGAAAATATTTTAAAAATTATTGTGTTATTGAATAGCTTGATTAGAGAAATCAAACCCGTGGATAGGATAGCTCCTAGCAAAGAATGTACAATAACAACCTGTGATTCAATAGTATTTATTTTGAACAGATCAACAAAAAACGCTGATGCCCAAATTTCAGTATAATGATATGGAACGGGTGAATCAATGAATGTTTTAAAAGGGTGTTCAGCACCTATATAACTTTCAATTCCTGTTAATCGTATATAATCCACCACCATGGAATAAAATGCATAATCTCCCTGAGGTAAATTGTTGTAGGGTAAATTGTAAAAAAAATATCCCTGCAAAAAAAAGAAACCAGAACAAATAATCAATGCAATAGAAAACTGGGGAATATCAATAGGATGCATTAAATTTTTTTGAAGAATGATTGATTTCAGGGATGGTTTTTGCAAATTTTTTCTGTAATAAAATAAAAAAATTAGTATTAAGAAACCCCAAAGAATAGTATTGGATGAGGTTTTAATAAGTGCATAAACAAAGATTAT
>CAYRXH010000132.1:0-5153 GCA_964428185.1 uncultured Bacteroidales bacterium | reverse complement strand
CCAGAGCAACAGAAAAACCATTATGACAGCAACAGGAATAATGATAAAATTTTTCCGGGGGATATTCTTCAGAATCATGTGTCAAAAATACACTTTAATGTAGCAATTGTGAGGAAATATTTTTAAAAAAGGGATAGAAAAATGAATCTTCTGCCTGATCATATCTGAGATTTTCATTTTCGGGAATATAACAATAAAGTCAACAAGTATCACTAGGAACTTCTCTTTGTATAAATGCCGGTATTGCTCAGGCTGAATATACAATAGCTGCCATTAGCTTGCTATTTTCTGAGAGATGCTTTGTTGAATTTCATAGGATCAATGGCGTTATCAAACTGGATGCTCAGAATTTTAAATTCTGTTCCGTTTCCATCTTTCAGCATATCTATATAAAGTACTGTCATTGGGAACCATCTCGTGCCGATCTTTTTAACATCACTGAATGTCACCCTTTTGAGCAGTTGTCCGCTTTTGGCATATAGTTCTTGTTTCAGGGGAACAAACCGTTCCGCATCGACCCATATTTTTTGTTTGTAATATGTTACGTCAGTGACTTTCGCAGTAAGTTCAAGGATGTAGCAGGTTCTGCCTTCCTGAATTTCATTTCCTGTTATTTTTGCAGAATACATATCAGTGAGGACTCTGGTTTCCATCATATCTTCGTATGAAAGATCAGATCCCATCACAGACTGACGTAGCATATGTCCTGAAATCTGAATAGTCCGGTCAGTTTCAGGAGTGTAAATCCAGAGCTGATTGTCCAGTTTCAGCATTTTGGTTCCTTTATCAGCTGCAGGAGACAAATATTCAGTAAAAGATTTGTGATCTCCTTCAGCCCATGATCTGGAAGTGATGATTTTGGTTCTTCTTTTCCCATAAATAGTCATCTGCGATTCCATCACTTTTGTTTTGGAGATCATGTTGGCATCTACTTTTTTCAGAATGAGTTCTGCTTCATTTTGTGAAAATGTATAGATGCAGAACAGTAGAGAGATAAGAGAGATTGATGTTTTCATTGTTTCAGACTTCAAGTTCTTTAAATAATTGAGCGGTTTTTCTTTTGTAAATTCCTGCAGCAGCAAGAGCATTGCCAAGGACTATGGAAATAATTCCAGGAATGAACCCGATATACCATGTTGTTGCAGTGACATTGGTTTTGATTACAGAAGGGATGAGCATGGATGAATTTTTCATAAAACCACTGATGTTTATGCCATAAGTCTGGACATAATAGGCAAACAGCAGCCCCAGAAAAGTGCCCAGCAATGAGCCGATCAGTCCAATGATGACAGCTTCGGTGAGAAGAGTACGGAAAATATGGCCCTTACTTTCGCCCACGGCCAATCTGATTCCAAATTCTCTGTAGCGTCTCAGTCCACCAAGCAAACCTGAATTCCATAATACCACCGACATGGCCATCACAAAAATCATCAGCATCAATCCGCTTATTGACTTACTGTAGGTGTACATTTCTGCCATACCCTCCTGATCATATAAAGATACCATGACAGGTGAAAACTCGTTTTCAGGATCGCTGAAGTCACGGTTAAACTGATCTCTTATTTCGGATGCTTTTTCATTGTTGTATATCCCCTTTTTAAAGAAACCCAGAATCTCAGCAGTGGCGTCCTCCATTTCAAAGGCCTTTTTTGCATCACTGATGTCCATGATGACGGCACCTTTGTCAAGAGCAGTACTACCAAAGCTGATGGTTCCTGAAATGCTGAGGTTGACAAATGCCATGCTGCCTTCCATGGTAGTGCCGAACAAGGTAATCACATCACCGGGGCTTACTTCCAGTTTCTGAGCAAACTGATGACTGATGAGTATTTCGCCGGGATTTTGAGGCAAATTCCCTGATATCAGTGATTTAGGAATCTGCATTCTTTTAGCTTCTTCACTGTGGTCCGAAAGAAGGTTGATGGCCCAACCGGTGGCTGGTCCCTGAGTTTTTGTTTCTCCATTTTCATCCGGAACATCAATGATTGCTCCGAAGCGTATACGTTCAGCCCAGTCCATTTCAGGATATGTTTGCCTGAGTTCTGAAACAAGGCTTTCTGTCCCCATCAGTGCAAGATCAATGGGCAACAGGCTTGCTTCTTCTTTATAAGCTCTGGTCATGATTTTTACATGTCCGGTATTAAATGCAGCATTCAACTCCAAAGAATCACTCATGATCCCTGTTAACCATGTGTATAAGACTACTGTCAGTAAAACACCCAGTGTAACCACAATAACCGGAAGAAGGCTCCGACTTTTGTCTCTTATGATTCCTTTTAACAGAAATTTTTTCATTGCAGTTTTCCTTTAATTGCTTCAACAGGATTAAGTTTGGCGATTTTTCGTGATGGCAGGTAGCTGACAATCAGTGATGTGACAGTTACCAGTAAGATAGTGCTGACAATCATCCCAAACCCAAAATAGGGAATGATCTCTGAGCTGATTGCCAGTCCGGCTTCATCAGCAATGGATGGCATGGAAATGCCTTTAATTTGCAGAAACCATAATAAAGGAGTTCCCCAAAGAATGCTGACAAGGATTGCAAGTATGCTATGTGCAGTCCCTTCAACAGTGAAAATTCTTACAACCTGAAAACGGGTCATCCCCATTGAAATGAGCGTGCCTATTTCCTTTTGTCTTCTGAATATGGATAAAACCTGAGTGTCAAAAACAGCCAGCAGGGCTATTGATAATAGAATGAGATACATTACTGAAGATCCTGCTTTTTTTGCAGACATGACTTTTTGCAATTCACTCAGTAAATAATCATTATTTCTGAACTTCCATGTATCAACATCTCCTCCATGGTATTGTTCAGAAACTACAAAATATGTAGCATGCTCTGACAATCCTGTCATTTCGTAGATTGTTTCAAGGTCAGTCCAGATGATTCCCTGATCAGCAGCCGGGACATTGCAGTGAAAAATTTCTGAAACCACAACCTGTCTGGCGTCAAAAGTTCCGTTTTTGTCTCTCCATCTGAGCATGAATGTATCACCCTGTTTGATTCCTGCCGCAGAGGCTGTTCTTTTTCCGATGACCACAGGGATAAAGCCTTCCCTGTCAATCATTGGATATGTTTTGATCTGAATTATCTGCTGCTCTGAACTGATTCCTTTCAGAGTCACATTCAGCATTCTGTTTTGAGGATAGGCTGTGGCCTGTATTGCAATAACAGGAGTAAGGATGTTGTTGCTGACCTGACTGTTCAGTGATTCAGGGATCTGAGCATGAGCATCCTGCAGAGAAAATGGGTCATAGGGATCATAGCTGCTGTGCCATAGTTGCCCTTGTCCTGTTTCCCATGCAATGGTATCACGAATTGCCTGACGGTTCCATCCGTCCAATAATCCGTTGTAGAATAATATAATGACAAATGTCACTGAGAGAACGCTGACATTGAGCCATGTTCTCAATCCTGCCCTGAGCAGATTCTTTATTGCAAACTGTATAGCAAGCATCATAGTAAGTTTTTTTTAATTCCTGATAATTTCATCTGAGGCTATCCGGCCGTCTTTCAGGGTAATAATTCTGTCAAGATGTTTCATAACCTTTTCATCGTGGGTTGAAAAGATGAAGGTGGTATTCAGGCCCTTGTTTAGCTGTTTCATAGTTTCCACAATATGATGAGAATTTGCTGAATCCAGATTTGCAGAGGGTTCATCGGCGAGAACCAGAACAGGTTTTTTTACCATAGCCCGTGCAATGGCCACTCTCTGACATTCACCTCCTGACATCAGTGATGGTCTTGATTTGACTCTGTCAGCCAGTCCAACCCATTCGAGGGCTTCCATCACCATCTTTTTTCTTTCTGTAGCTCCGATTTTCTGAAGCAGCAGAGGAAATTCCACATTTTCATAAACAGTGTATGCTTCCAGCAGATTGAATGTTTGAAAAATGAAACCGATGTTGTAATTTCTGAGATGTGCTGCCTGCTTATGTGACAGGGTTTTTGTGTCCACACCGTTGACAATGGCACTTCCTTCGGTGGGAATGTCCAGTGAACCGATGATGTTGAGAAGAGTGGTTTTTCCCGAACCGCTGGGGCCTACAAATCCCGTAAACTCACCTTTGGTAATTGCCAGGTTCACTGAATTCAGAGCAATGAGTTCTGTTTTTCCCGATGGGAATTTCTTTGTAAGGTCTTTCAGTGTAACAATAACTTGCTTTTCCATTGATATTTTATTTTTTTGCATGATGATAAACGAACATAATTAGAAATCCAGGACCGCCAAAAGCTATTGAGTTGCCTGTGTTTTGAACAGGAAGGATGCTGTTTTTTGGATTCAGATATGCCATAAGAAACATGTCAATGCTTTTGAAGTTGTGTCTCCAGGTGACAAAGTTGTAAGTGTCTTTATTCTGATAATCAAGATATGTCATGATACTCAGTTGATCGTAAAGGTCAAGAGGATAGGAGAGAGAAAAGGCTCCAAGAAAATATTTTTGCTCCAGTTTCCATGGATTTTCGTCAAAAGCCATAATCATTTGTTCTGTTCTGACCAGCAGGCCGTTGCCAATAGGGAATGTGTAGTCTGTCCCTGCAGTGATCATTTCTCTGTTTGCAAGAATGCCTGGATTTTCAGTGATCTGTGCCCATGTGGCCTCAATCCAGATGCCGGGTCCAATATCCCATTTGCCGTCAATTCCAATTCTCCATTCGGGACTGCTGATCGTATCAGTAGCCATATTAAGCTGAGCCTGACGGTAGTGGGCTGAAAGACCTGCTTCCCCTTTCAGACACGGAAACTGAATTCTGGTTCCAAATTCAGGGGTCCGGGGCATTGTGATTGCATATTCTGATGCTCGTAAGCTGTCATTCCCGTATAAGCCCCAAAGCCAAATATTGGTATTGTTTCTCAGGTAATATTTACCGGCAAGCGCCCACACTCCACCCGTTAGCTGAAGTGGGTCGCGCGGATCTGTGGAATCAAACCACATGAGTGGTCTCAGCATCATTGCCGATCCAAAGTTCAGCTTCTGAAGGCCTGCTCTCAGTTCCAGTTTTTTTGTTTCATATCTGATGATAATACGGTGAAAATCAAAATTATATCCGGGAATCAGGGTGTCATATTCCGGAAATTCCAACTGGGCTTTCAGGTTGAATGATGACTCACCCGAAAATCTTTTTCGGTTTTTTAAATTCAAATAGT
>CAYRXH010000131.1:0-5205 GCA_964428185.1 uncultured Bacteroidales bacterium | reverse complement strand
CCAATGCAAGCCCGATTAACACGCCTATAACTTCATCGTGGCTGTTGAAATTTTGATGTTTGTAGCTGTTTACCCAATCTTCAGTATTTATTTCAAATTGAGCTTTAAAACAGCCACTATTTTCTTCATTATACATCCCATTTATTGATTCAACATTGTTGCCGGAAATCTTTGCTGGTTTGCCATAATATCCATAAAGAAGGAGATTTTCAATGTTATGATCAGAAAGACCTTCGTTAAAATGAATTAAATAGTTTTCAGCGTCATATTGGGCATTGAAAAGCGGAGGCACATCTTCTCTCACAAAAAACCCATCCCAGTAATCCTCAGTAATTCCGAGATACGACCATGGGGGACCTGATTCGTGCATGTCGGTTCGAATCAGAGCATTGAGCGCCAGTTCAATTTCATACAGAATAGCAGAAAGTTCATGATATTGCCCATTATCTTGCAAAAGCTTGTATTCTGTTGCCAGCATCCCGAGATAAAACCCCATGCGGGTATATTGTTGTCCGAAACGAATTATATCTTGTTTATCATTCCATGGTTGATTACGAATATCTACCACTAAGCTTTGACCTGCATTGGTCCCCGGCATCACAAAATATTCAAGACGATCTCTATAATACCAATATTTCATTAGATTATCTGACCATATTTGTGGTTGAGCTTGTTGTTGAAAACAAAGCAATACCACTACCACTACAAACAATAACTTATTTGTAAAATTCATAGCTTCTTAAATTTGATTGTGTAAAGATTCTGAATATCATCATAGCGAAGCCAAAGTTCTTTGTTTGTCAATCGTAGAATTTCAAATGAAGCAATACATTTAGCACAAATTGTTAAAGGATACATGCCCCATCTATAAAACGAACTATTATTATGTCCTAGGTTCAAAATTAAAAATCTGTCATCGCCTGAAAAATACCACCAGCCCATGAAAAATGAATGAAAACTAGCTGAATCACTGTAATAATTCCATGAATTTAATGGGCAATGAATTTTTAAATAGTTTTCTTTCACACCCTGAGTATGAACTTCATCGTATCCGATTTCAAAAGTGCATTCGCAGGTATCAACATAAAACTGAGTGAGATCTTCATTGTCTTTCATAAATTCAACCACATCCCATTTGCCAAACAGTCTGTCCTTTTTAGATCTAAGGCTGATAAGCGGACCATCTTCATATTTGCTGCAAGATATTACTGTAAATACAAATATTAGCATTAAAATATTATATTGTTTCGCTTTCATTGGGGTTACAATTTTTTTATAGTTATGAAATATGGAATGTTTGTAGAGTCGGTAAATTGCATAGTGAATTCAGTGTTTGATATTTCATCGATGACAAGAAATGTATTTAAGCTAAAATCAAAAGGAGCGGAACTTATTGTAAGAGGATACATCCCCCAGCGATAAATTTGTGTTGGCTGGTTTTTGCCAAATCTCCAACTTATATTTTGTCTGTTTTCAGATATTTGAAACTCTGTACGTTGAAAATTTTCCCCTATCCACGGACTCACAGCTAATGAATCAGTATAATAATAATTCCAGTTATTGAATCTGCATTTTAAAATGCAAGCTTTTGACTTTGAACTGTAAAACGTATATTCAACAAACACCAACCTGCACCCACAGCTGTCTTTATAGAATTGAGTCAGGTCATCGTCACCGTGCAAAAAACGCGTTACTTCCCATTCTCCATAAAGCATTTTTTCAATTTGTTTTTCTTTGCTGCAGGCAAAAAGCAAAACAATACCTGCAATAAAAGATGTAATCATTAATTGTTTCATTGTTCCAATACATTATTTGTTTTACAGATACTGAATTCTGTTTTCAAGAGAAATGATATATAATGTCAATTCCTCAATTTTTTGCAATAATAATACATTCATTTCGAACACATCAATCCCTTGTTCAATAACTTCAGCCTCAGAGGGTATTCCGGGTAGTTTTTTGTTTTCAAGAATATATTCTTCCAGCATTTCAATTGAAATCAGCTCATAATTGGGATCAAACACAAAATCAGCCCAATGATAATTGCCAACCACGGGTGATGTCCTTACTCTGACAGCTTCTGCCCAGATGGTTTGTGCATTCACAACACCATTTCCCCATATCATAAAAAGTTCAGCATCATTTTCTGAATTTCTGAGGGTAAATGCTTTCGAAGGATTATTTTGATCCGTATCATTCACATCAAGAATAACTCCATACGACCATGATCCTCCTGTATGATTGATGTGTAATGCTGCATGCGGCCTTCCCGTCCCAATCCCCACATTTCCGTTGTCGGCAAGGTGAAAAATGAAGTTCTGATATCCTCCGCTGCTGCCAAATGGTCTCCAAAAGTTCAATCCTCCAGCATTGTTTTGTGTTGTGTTTTCGGGGAGATATTCGATGCCGTGGTTGCACTGGTGAATCAGATTTAATGACTGGCTCATATAAATCATTGTTTTATCAGATTATATTTTAGAACAATTTGAAATCGCCAACAAATATATAACAATTTTCGTTGTAAAACAAGAAAAATGTGATGAAAGAAAACTTTGATATACCCCCCCTCATCTCACAAAACTCCATGTGTGGAAGGAGTTGTTGAAGTGGATTAATGTTTTACAAGTTTAATGACCCTGCGAAGAGATTGTGTTTCCATAATGCAGAAGTACAAGCCTTTCGCAATGCCATCGGTTGAAACATCTATGGAATGTTGTCCTTTATCCATTGAGCCACTGAATATGTCCAAAACCTGCCTGCCATAGGCATCTGTAAGATAAATTTTTGCATCTGTTTCATCTGGCTGTGAAAATGATATTGTAAAGGAATCGGAAAAGGGGTTGGGGTGGATTAGAAGGTTTTCTTCTTTATGAGAATCTGATTCTGTTCGATTCCGGAATTCTGGTTCTTTCTCATTATAAAAAAAATTATTTTCTGACATCATGCTTTTGTTTGATAGACCCTCACAAGGAGTAATTGTGGCAGTAAAATTTGCCCCTTGTTCAACTGTGAAACCTGGCAGAAGATCTATTGCCTGACCTGCTTCGAAAATAACCGTATTGTTTTCTTCAATGTTAACCGCAGGGCCTGCTGAAATACCAATATTTGCTTTATACAACAGCGGGTCAGGTGCTTCTATAGTTTTGTCCTGCACCAAATATTGATTCTGCAAAACAATATATTCCTGGCAGCATTCAGGCAGTGGTGGTTTTGAAACACTTTCGTAGTTAAAGTACTCAGGTGTTCCAATGGTAGGTTGATAGGAGGAATTAGTCTTAACAAAATACTTTTCAAAATACTTTGTTCCACAATCATTACTAGTTGCAACTCTATAACCATATGTACCGGCAGACAACTCAGTTCCAAAAATTTGATGTTTTCCGTTCCATGAGATTATGTTCTGTGGGTCTTGAATTTCAACATCTAAAACAGGGTCGCCTCCAGGAATTGCCCAGATGTCAATTTTCAGAGAAGAAATATTTTTTAATCCAAAAATTGTAAATGGATTATCTTGTGTGTGAATTTCATTGATTGTAATATCATATGGTCCTGCAGTGCCGCTGCATCCATTTATGCAGCCTGGTAGCAGCATCACCCAGTCAATTCCAATATATGAATTTCCACATTCTTCTATTCCATTTTTGGTTCTAACTTCTATTGCAAGCCAATCATATTCATCATCTGGTGCCTGTGTAATGGTTTCCTGTAAAAATATCCAATCATCTTGATTGTAATAGGCCAGATCAAAACTGGCAATCTCAATGATATCTTGTGTCCAGCCTGTATTATGGCTAATATAGTCGCAAGTGCAAAAATTGGAATAAAATCCACTGCAATCATTATCTGTTACATTGCAATTTTCTTGTTTGTATTGAATTTTATTTTTTGCAAGGTATACTTTTATTTCTGATGATGATGGAAATGTTGGTGCACCGTATAGAGAATGGCTGTGATTATAAATATACATGCTAAATATATATGGCATGCCTTCTTCAAGTTTATTATTGTTAAAAAATTGTTGCTGAACTAGTTCAAATTCACCCATCCCAATATAGTGGGTGCCTTGAAAAGGTGAACTACCATGCCCTGTTAATTGAGGATATTCAAACCAATCAGGTGAGTGATAATGTTTTTTGTAACAATAGTTTCCTGTAATAGGGTCAGAATCTTTTCCACAGTCACAAAAATTGTATCGGCTTTCCCATACGTGAATTTTATCAAAATCATCTCCAAAACACTGTGGCGAACCATCACCATCCTCAAAGCCAGCGTTATGTATTAAATTGATTTGCCAATTTAACCAATATTGACCGTATGTAAACTTAAAATAAAATAAAAATAATCCAATAAAAGCTATTCTTATTATTTTCATCATTTTATTCCCTTTTTTGAATTTATAAATGAAACAGAAAATCCACTTTGAATTTCAAATCTGTCAGCACCAACATAAAAGATAACGGGTATATTTTTATAGTTCAAAACATATTGAATCTTAATTGAAGGTAAAATTTCAAGTTTAGCATTATGATTTTTTTCAAAAAATTCTTCGGAATGATCATCCAGATACCAATAAATATGATAAGGAAATGAATATACAGTCGTCTTCAGTCCTACATTAAATAGAAATCTATTTACAATATATCCCAGGGTTAAAGGAAAAATAATACTATTTGAAAAGGAATAATGTTCATAATAACTGTTTGCAGATGTGTAAGGTGGATATTGAATCAATAAAGTATATTTTTTTACAGAATCTTTATCATATAAATAAGCATCAGCTCTATTATAATATCCGAGCCCACCTGACAGAACAAGTTTATCATTGAATAAATAATGTGCCAGAAATTCAAAATGAATATTTGCTGAGTTTTTGCAAGTTCTGTTTACGTAATCAAGGGGTGATGGTATTCCTGATGAAGGTGGGGTTGGTATTTTGTTTATATTCGAATTCTTATTGCATGAATTCATTGTAAAATAATGTTTGCACTGTAACCCAAAATCAAAAGAAATACGTAAATTCTTTAATGCTAAATTATTTGGTTTTTCCTGTGCATACACACATTTAAGAACACATATACTGACTATCAAAATTGAAAGAAGTGTTTTCATAAAAAGGGGTTTTAAAGAAACTACTTTGATAATTCTTTTATCTGTTTCTGCAAATCAATCACATAGAGGGTAAGCTCTTCAATCTTTTTCAGCAGG
>CAYRXH010000130.1:0-5257 GCA_964428185.1 uncultured Bacteroidales bacterium | reverse complement strand
TTTTTTTTACTTTTGTCCAATGATTTGCCGTCAGATTCTAACTCTGGTTTGGTTGTTTTCATTCATGCTTATCACATGGCTGCCGGTTTTTATATTCAGATTTCAGCAGAACCTGATCAGAAAAGAAGTGAAATTAATAATTAAAAACGGGGTTCCTGAGGATCAGAGAATAAGATTTTATGCTGATGAACTGGAAGCTGATAAATCAAATCTGACATGGATACATGAGCATGAATTCAGATATAATGGAGAAATGTATGATATTCTGAAGAGGGAATATATTAATGGTGAGCTTGTTTATGTATGCATTCATGATGTGAAAGAATCAGGTCTTTTCAGAAATCTTGAAGAGCTGATTGACAGACAGATGCAACATCATTCCCCACTTGGAAAACAAATAAGACAACTGATTTCATTTTTTGAGTGCCTTAATGTTTGGAAACCAGCTGGATTGATTTATTTTCAAGAGGAAACAGAACTTTTAGGAATGCCATTTTATATATCAATATGTTTATTTCATTCATTACCCGACACTCCTCCGCCTGAGCTTTGCATTGGCTGATTATCAAAACATATTTTTATAAAGAGTATTCATTTTTAAGAAAAAATTGTATGAAAAAATTAATTTTCACATGCTTTGGCATGTTTATTTGTATTTATTCAATTGGACAGCTGCTCACAGTCAAAGATGAAGTGACTCGTCACACACTTGAATTTGTTTCTGTGTACGATGTACAGATGAAAACGACAGTATTAACAAATCCAGCTGGTCAGGTGTTTGTTTCCTTACAAAAGGAAACAGATTCTCTGTATTTGAAATTGCTTGGATATGAACCTGTTTATGTGACACTACGGCAATTACAGGAAAACAAATATAAAGTGTATATGAAGCCTGGTCCGATCATGCTGAATCCTTTTGAAGTTTCTGCTATTCGCTGGCAGCAAGAGAACTCGGTATATCCGGGACAAGTGCAGATCATTGAAGCCGCAGAAATTGCTTTTCAGAATCCTCAAACTGCTGCTGATATGCTCTCTTCAACGGGGAATGTATTTGTGCAGAAAAGTCAGCTTGGAGGCGGCAGCCCCATGATCAGGGGGTTTGCAGCCAATCGGGTGCTGATTGTAGTTGATGGTGTCAGAATGAATAATGCCATATTCCGAAGTGGCAATTTGCAGAATGTTATCAATGTAGACCCTTTCAATATTGAACATTCAGAAGTTATCATGGGACCGGGATCTGTTGCATTTGGCAGCGACGCCATAGGAGGTGTAATGACGTTTTCCACTTTTGAGCCAGGATTCAGTCCCACTGGAAATCCACACATAAATGGAAAAGTGTTGACCCGATGGTCTTCTGCCAATTTTGAAAAAACTTCGCATTTGAGTTTAAATATTGGCATGAAAAAATGGGCATTTCTCACTGTGGCAGGCATATCAGATTTCGGTGATCTTATGATGGGAACAAATGGTCCTGATGATTATTTGCGTCCTCATTATGCTGAAACTATCAATGGGTCAGATACAATGATAGTTAATGAAGACCCCGAGTTACAGAAACATTCGGGTTATTCAGCATATAATCTGATGCAGAAAATAAGATTCAAACCCAATAATAAATTGGATATTACCTATACATTTATTGGGAACAATACGGGAAATATACCTCGTTATGACCGCTTAATTCAGTACCAAAACGGAGTACTGCGAAATGCTGAATGGTATTACGGACCACAGCTCTGGTTGTTGAATTCGCTGAATATTGTACATGCAGATTCCAATAAAATTTACGATAAAGCGCTTATAACAATAGCATATCAGCATTTTATTGAATCACGAAATAGTCGTAGGTTCAATAATGATTGGCTAGAAACTCAAAAGGAAACTGTTGGGGTATCATCAGCAAATCTTGACTTTACTAAACAAATGAACAGTAACGGACAAATCCTTTATGGTATGGAAGCGATATTCAACTCAATTGGGTCAGATGCGTGGGAAACAAACAGGGTGAGTGGAGAAACTGAGGCCGTAGGGACAAGATATCCAGATGGCTCTCGCTGGAATACAATGGCAGCTTATGTCCTATATCGACAGAAAATCAGTGATATGATCAATCTGCCGGTGGGGATTCGCTATACACATATTCTTGCTGATGCAACATTTGATACTACATTCTATCCGTTCCCGTTTACAGAAGCTAATCTGAATACCGGATCGCTGAACGGAAGCGCAGGTATTGTCTTTAGACCTGATGATGCTTGGCAGTTTGCACTGAACCTTGGAACTGGATTCAGAGCACCTAATATTGATGATATGGGAAAAGTTTTTGATTCTGAACCTGGCAGCGTTGTTGTACCAAATCCTAACCTAAGTTCTGAATATGCATACAGTGCGGATCTTGGAATTACAAAAATTGTTGGAAAGTCTGTCCGGATGGATGTGACAGGATTTTATACCTATCTTGACAATGCTCTAGTCCGTCGAAATTATACATTGAACGGAGCCGATAGCATGTTTTATGACGGAGAGATGAGCCAGATACAGGCAATTCAGAATGCATCTTTTGCATATATTTATGGTCTTTCAGGAAGTATAGAAGTTAAATTTCCCGCAGGTTTTGGATTTTACGGAACTGTAAACTGGCAAAAGGGAGAGGAAGAGCTTGAAGATGGAAGTAGAGCCCCTTTGCGTCATGTGTCCCCCTTGTTCGGATTATCAAAACTCACTTATACATACAAGAAAGTAAGAAGTGAATTTTCCTTTGTGTATAACGGCAGTATTACCAATGACATGCTGTCTCCGTCAGAGCAGGAAAAACCACACATATATGCACTTGACAATGAAGGAAATCCATGGTCTCCATCTTGGTATACACTCAATTTCAGAGTTGGAGTTGAGCTCACTTCTTTTTTGAATATGACTGCAGGTATTGAAAATATTACTAATATTCGCTACAGACCATATTCTTCTGGAATTACTGCTCCAGGAAGAAATTTTATCTTATCCCTGAGAGCTGCATTTTAGATAGTTTATCTTCTATGTCTTCAGAAAAACATCGGTCTATTTAGACTGATGTTTTTCTGTTTGTTAAAATATCATATTTTTGCCATATACCAAATAGTATCATCATGAAAAAAATTATCACAGGTTTTATTTGTCTCTTTGCATCCATATATGTAACAACTGCGTGTACGAATTTTCTTGTTACGAAAAGTGCTTCTGTTGATGGGTCAACAATGATCAGTTATGCTGCAGACTCACATATCCGCTATGGAGAGTTGTATTTTAGAAAGGGTGGTGTGTGGAAGGACGGGGATATGGTTGAAGTCAGGGATCGCAGCACAAACAGACTCATTACAAAGATACCTCAGTCTCCAGTTACTTACAACGTTATAGGTTATATTAACGAAAATCAAGTATCTATGGGCGAAACTACTTTTGGAGGCAGACCCGAACTGCGGGATACAACAGGCCTGATGGATTATGCCGCCCTGATGTTTATTGCACTGGACAGAGCAAAAACAGCACGGGATGTGATCAGGATTATTGCTGAACTGGTTGAACAATACGGATATTATAGTTCTGGTGAATCCTTTTCCATCGCTGATGAAAATGAAGTCTGGATTATGGAGATTATTGGAAAAGGGACTGAACTGGTTTGGGATAAGAAAACCGGCAAACAGCTTAATAGGAACAAAGGGGCTGTCTGGGTTGCCATTCGTATTCCCGACGGTTATATTTCTGCTCATGCCAATCATGCCCGGATTACAACATTTCCTCTCCATGACGGGAAACGGTCAATCAGTTCAAAAAATATGAAATTGATTGATAATCCTGATGTTGAAGTTGTTTATTCTCATGATGTGATTGATTTTGCACGAAGTAAGAATTATTTTGAAGGGAAAGACAATGAGTTCAGTTTCTCTGATGTGTATGCACCCTTAGATTTCGGAGCTGCCAGATTCTGTGAAATGAGGGTCTGGTCATTTTTCAGACGTTTTCATGATGATATGGAGCAGTATAAAGACTATGCTGCGGGATTTAATCTGCAAAACAGAATGCCCCTGTATATTAAACCAAACAGAAAACTCAGTGTGGCTGATCTCATTGATTGTAAGCGGGATTATTTGCAGGGAACAGAGTTTGATATGACCAAAGATATTGGAGCTGGTCCGCATGGCTGTCCTTATCGCTGGAGACCTCTTACATGGAAATATGATGATCAGACCTATTTTCATGAAAGAGCTACAATGACTCAGCAAACCGGCTTTTCATATATTGCACAGGCAAGAAGCTGGTTCCCTGATCCTCTTGGAGGTATCATCTGGTTCAGCGTGGATGATGCAGGATCAACGGTCTATGTGCCAATGTATTGTGGTATTACCAAAGTGCCTGAGAGCTATGCAGTTGGAAACGGTGATATGCTTACATACTCGTCAACTTCTGCGTTTTGGACATTTAATAAAGTGTCTAATTTTGTGTATCTCAGGTATGACCTGATGATAGAAGATGTAAGAAAATTACAGAAAAAACTTGAAGATAGTTTTTTTCAGTCTGTAAAAGAGATTGATCAACAGGCAATGGAACTTTTAAAGAATTTTAAAGGGCAAAATGAATTGGAAGTCGTGAGGCAATTGCTGACAAGTTTTTCTGTCAATGCTGGTAATTATACCGTGGAAATGTGGAACAGGCTTTTTGAATTTTTACTGGTAAAATATATGGATGGAAATGTAAAGCAGGAACAAAACGGCGAGTTTCTCAGAAATCCGTACGGTAATCCTGCGACTCCAAAACATATTGATTATCCCGATGAATGGAAAAAGCAGATAATTGAGGAAACCGGGGATAAGTTTTTATATAGAAACTAAAAAAAACTCTAAAATGCAAGTGGAGACAGAAAACTATTCATCACTGAATCTATTATAAGTATTTGCTCAGTACACAAAAAGACAATTTTTTGCTGATGAACATCGGATATCGGCCACGTTTGGTCACACAAAACGAACTGCAGTTATCAGCAACCAACACACGAAAACATGTTTGTTGTGGTATGGGCACCCTTCCAATCTGTAAGAGTTCTCAATGTTCAGCGGTGATGCATTCCCCTTCCATATCAGTGAAAACTGTCAGCTGATTGTTGAAAAAAACTCCTTATGGTCAAAACGATTTTCTTTTGGTAGCCATAAAAGACATCCGTCAGAAAATCATATTGTAAACTCGAATCTTATCATAAAAGGGAAGGGGTTTCATGAAATAAAAG
>CAYRXH010000129.1:0-5398 GCA_964428185.1 uncultured Bacteroidales bacterium | reverse complement strand
TATTTAACATTGGCTTTTATGTATTCTGAATATAAATAACACAAATCATAGATTATAATTGTTTTTGAAGTTGCAAATTAATTTTTTTTAAATATTTTTGCCAATATTTTTAACATTACTTTATAGATATTATTAAAATATATCAATATATAAACTTAAAATGTATGAAAGAGAAAATCATTAGTATTGTTGGGTCTTACGGCAAAACATCGGGTCGGTTGATGGACATTTTAAAGTCTGTTCAGAATGAATTCGGTTGTGTATCAGATGAAGCTGTAAGCGTCATTGCTTCTGAATTGGGAATATCAGAAGCCGATGTCAATCAGACAAAAACCTTTTATCACTTTTTCACTTCCGAGCCTGTCGGGAAATATGCTGTATATCTTAACAATAGTGTTGTTTCCATGATGATGGGCATGGGTGATGTTGCCGATGAATTTGAAAAACTGAGCGGAATCAAAGTTGGCCAGAAAACTCCGGACGGGCTTATCAGCCTTCACTACACAGCCTGTATCGGGATGAGTGATCAGGAGCCGGCTGCTATGATCAATTCAGTTGTGTTCACAGAAATGACACGTGATAAAGTTAGAAAAATTGTTGCGGACATGCGTGAAGGGAAACCTGTGGATGCCATGTTCAATGCGTATGGTGACGGGTACAATTCAAATCCTGTTGTCAAATCAATGGTCAAAAACAATATCAGGAAAGCAGGTCCAGTATGTCTCGGCGAATATGAGCCCGGTAAAGGACTTTCAAAAGCATTGTCAATGGAGCCAGGTGCTGTCATTGAAGAAGTGAAGAATTCCAATCTTCGCGGACGTGGGGGTGCAGGATTTCCCACCGGTCTGAAATGGTTATTCTGTTCACAGACCCCCGGCGATCGTTATGTATTGTGCAATGCTGACGAAGGAGAACCCGGTACATTTAAAGACAGGGTATTGCTTACCGAGAGGACTCAAATGTTATTCGAAGGCATGGCTATAGCCGGTTTTGCCATCGGATCACATGAAGGTATTCTTTACCTCCGCTATGAGTACAGTTATCTTAAGAACCTTATGGAACAGGTACTTGCTGATATGAGAACAAAGGGTTTTCTTGGAAACAATATCCTTGGCAAAGGATTCAGTTTTGATATCAGGGTTCAGTTTGGTGCCGGAGCATATGTTTGTGGTGAAGAGTCCGCACTCATTGAATCATCCGAAGGCAAGCGCGGTGAACCCCGCAACCGCCCTCCATTCCCTGTTCAGAAAGGATACAATGCAAAACCTACAATTATAAATAATGTGGAAACATTTTGTTCAGCAGTAAAAATTGTTGAAAATGGAGCACAATGGTATAAAAACATGGGAACACAGGAATCTTCAGGAACAAAACTTCTGAGTATTTCAGGCGACTGTAAGCTCCCCGGAGTATATGAGATCGAATGGGGAATGTCAATTAACGAGATGCTCAAAATGGTCGGTGCAGACAATGTACAGGCTGTTCAGGTAGCCGGTCCTTCAGGAATCTGTTTACCTCCGTCACAATTTGACAGAAAGATCGCACTTGAAGACCTGCCTACAGGAGGTTCAATGATTGTTGTGGGCAAACACCGTGATCTTCTGAAAGATGTTGTTCTCAACTTTATGGAATTCTTTGAAGATGAGTCATGCGGATCATGTGTTACATGCCGTTCCTTCAATATGATTTTGACCAAACAGGTGAAAAAAGTCATTGAAGGTCGTGCCATCAAATCAGACATTGAAAATATGGTGGCATGGGGTGAGATTTTAAGAAAGACCAGTCGTTGCGGACTCGGACAAACTTCATCTAATCCCATTTCTACAACCATAGCTAATTTCAGGGAATTATATGAAGCAAAAACCAAAGAAGCTGAATATCACAGTGATTTTGACATGAACAAAGCCATTCAGGAAGCAGCATCAGTTGTCGGACGCCCTGCTCGTCTTCCTGAACATCATTAATAACTAAACCAGTATTAACAAAAAAATAAAACATATCATGAGTGAAACAGTAAAATTCACAATAGACGGCAAAGAAATCGAATCTGAAAAGGGCAGACTTCTTGTTGATGTTGCTGCTGAACACGGGATTTATATTCCTATACTTTGCCATATAAAAGACGTTATTCCTGCCGGGTCATGCAGAATATGTTCCGTCAAGATCAATGGCCGTTTCATGGCTGCATGCACAACTCCTGTTGATGCAAATATGGTCGTGGAAAATGAAACTCCTGAAATTCAGGATATCAGAAAAGCCATTGTTGAAATGCTATTTGTTGAAGGCAATCACTTCTGCCCTTCCTGTGAAAAAAGTGGCGACTGTGACCTTCAGGGACTTGGCTATCGCTACCAGATGATGGTACCACGTTTTCCATACGCATTTGAAAGACGAGAACTGGATGCTTCATCACCCAAAATCTTTCTTGAAAAGAATCGTTGCATCTTTTGCAAACGATGTATCCGAATGATCAAGGACTACCAAGGTCGCAGTATCTTTGCATTCAAAGGCAGAGGAAAACATCTTGAAATCAATATGGACAAAAAACTGGCTGCCAATATCAGTGATGAACTGGCTCTGAAAGCCATGAAAATTTGTCCGGTCGGTGCCATTTTACGCAAAGAAGTTGGCTTTACAACTCCCATCGGAAAACGGAAATATGACAATGTTCCCATAGGTTCCGAAATTGAAAATTTACAAAAATAAAAACGGAGGAATACAATATGAGCAAACCTATCATAGCTACAGCTTCATTGGCAGGATGTTTCGGATGTCATATGTCAATTCTTGATATTGACGATAGAATTCTGCAACTGATTGAACTTGTTGAGTTCAACAAATCACCCATTGATGATATTAAAACATTTACAAAACAATGTGATATCGGAATCATTGAAGGTGGTTGCTGCAATAGTGAAAATGTTGAAGTTCTTAAAGAATTTAGAAAACATTGCAAAATCCTCATTTCTTTAGGTGAATGTGCAATAATGGGCGGACTTCCTGCCATGAGAAACGGAATTCCTGTGAAGGAATGTATTGAGGAAGCCTATCTGGGCGGGCCAACAGTTGGATTGAACACTGAGAAAATTCTTCCAAATGACGAAGAGCTACCCATTATTCTTGATAAAGTCTATCCGCTTCATGAAATTGTGAAAATAGACTACTATCTACCCGGCTGTCCTCCAAGGGCAGACCTTATTTGGCAAGCTGTTGTAGCGCTTGTCACTGGTGATGAATTAAAAATTCCTTACGAATTAGTTAAGTTTGATTAATCAAAAAGTAAAACAATGGCACAGAAAGTAACAATAGAACCTGTAACCAGAGTTGAAGGACACGGCAAAGTGACCATTCATCTCGATGATAATATGAATGTTGCACAAACACGCCTTCATATTGTTGAATTTCGCGGTTTCGAACGATTTGTTCAGGGGCGCCCCTACTGGGAAGCACCTGTTCTTGTTCAGCGCCTCTGCGGTATTTGTCCCGTCAGTCACCACCTTGCAGCTGCCAAAGCCCTCGACGTTATTGTCGGTGCAGGCACTGGTGAGGGCCTGACTCCTACCGGAGACAAAATGAGAAGACTTATGCACTACGGACAAATGTTCCAATCGCATGCATTGCACTTCTTCCACCTTTGTTCACCTGACTTCCTCCTTGGATATGATGCAGATCCTGCAATCCGCAATGTCATTGGAGTTGCTCTCAACTTCCCCGATCTTGCTGTTCAGGGAGTTATGATGCGTAAATACGGACAGGAAGTGATTGAACGTACTGCAGGAAAGAAAATCCACGGTACAGGCGCAATCCCCGGTGGTATCAACAAGAATCTCACCAGCCAAGAACGCGACTTCCTGCTCAATGGATCAGATATGATGAATATTGATAAAATGATAGCATGGGCTGACGGTGCAATTCAGTTTTTCAAAGACTACTACATGAAAAACCAGAATTTCGTTGACAGTTTTGCCTATTTCCCATCAAATCATCTCAGCCTTGTGAGAAAAGACGGAGCCCTTGACCTCTATCACGGTGTAATCAGAGCAGTTGATGCTGACGGAAATAAAATCCTCAATGACGTTGATTATCAGGAATACTACAAGTACATTGAAGAAGAAGTTCGCAGTTGGAGTTATATGAAGTTCCCCTATATCAAACACCTTGGCAAAGACAAAGGCTGGTATAGGGTTGGACCTCTTGCTCGTCTCAATACCGCTGACTTCATTCCAACACCAATTGCTCAAAAAGAGTTTGAAACATATAAAGCTCGTACAAACGGAAAGCCTAATAACTACTGTCTGCACACTCACTGGGCACGCCTTATTGAATTGCTCCATTCTGCTGAAGTTATCAAGGAATTACTCCTCGATCCAGATCTGCAGAAAGACAATCTTGTTACTAAAGGCACAAAAGTCAATGAAGGTGTTGGTCTTGTTGAAGCTCCCCGCGGCACTCTCTTCCATCACTACAGAATCAATGAACACGACCAGATCACAATGGCCAATCTCATCGTTTCTACCACAAACAATAATGAACCAATGAACCAGTCGGTGAATTTTGTTGCAAAGAAGATGATGAACGGACAACGTGAAATTACCGAGCCAATGAAAAATGCAGTGGAAATTGCCATCAGAGCCTACGACCCATGTCTGAGCTGTGCTACTCACGCTCTCGGAAAAATGCCTCTGGATATTAAACTATTTGATGCAAAAGGTAATAAACTGGATCATTACAGATCATAATGATTAAATTCATTCAATAAAATATGAAAATGTCCGTCCTTGTGGCGGACTTTTTTTATAGTGCTACTGAATTATTGCAACCAGAGTGGCCATTTCATAACGCTTAGTTTATCTTGAGAAAAATATTGTTCCGTAGGAATGTCTTTGGCATAAATTTGAAATTGTCCCAAAGGGATGCCTTCGGTATAAATTTGAAATTGTAAATCTTTTTTTATAGAAAAGCAAGCAGATCAGTTGAGTGAAAGGTTTTTGCTTTTTGCATCCAACATCATTAAACTGGTGAAACGGATTGACTCCAATCAATTTCGCAGGCATATCGGCATGCAATTTTTTTTATAAGCAAAACTCCAATAACCCATAGGGCTATAATGTTAATAAAAAATGGTAAAAAACCCATATTTTTGTCCGTCCCGAAGCCATCCCTATGGGATCATGACATTAACAAACAACATCCAGGCTTTTTGTAGATCCACTACGTGGAAAACCATGTCTTTTCATTTTGGTTTTATTGACATTGAAGCCTGGAGTTTATCATGCAAAGGTTGAGGCTAGTGAAAGTAGAGGAAAGTTATGAATTCGTTATTTGATGTAAATATTTTTTAAATTGCTGAATTCAAGTTATAAATGCAACTTTTTGTTTTGACAAACTTATTGATAAA
>CAYRXH010000128.1:0-5544 GCA_964428185.1 uncultured Bacteroidales bacterium | reverse complement strand
TTTGCAAAAGCAAAACGGTCATTACGTAAACAAATTTTCATTGTATTTTCCGGTTTGTTTTGATAAATACCTTGTATTGACCATATTGTAATCCCATGATTCCAATTTTTTCAATGTCCTCGTCTTTATCAGCTTCAAAAAGCTTATCTTTTCACTAAATCAAATATCTTATGGCAAAATCCCGCGAATCCTACAGTAAAAAAGAAGTCAGAACCAAAAAAGAAAAAAAACGAAAAGATAAAGAGAAAAAGAGAATCGAACGTAAAGATAATCCCGGAGCAGGTACTTTTGATGATATGATAGCTTATATGGATGAGTTTGGGAACATAACATCTACTCCCCCCGACCCTGACAGAAAAAAGGAAGAAATTGATCCGGAAAGCATTGAAGTCAGCGTAACAAGAAAGGAATTTGAAGAAAAAGATTCCGATCGCAAAGGAAGTGTCACTTTCTTTAATGAATCAAAGGGGTATGGTTTTATTAAAGACCTGGCAAACGGGCAAAGCATTTTTGTGCATGCAAATAATATTCTGGAACCTGTAAAAGAAGGAAACATTGTGACATTTAAAACGGAAAAGGGTCAAAAGGGATTGATGGCTATCTACGTGAAGATTTTCAGGAAAAATGCAAGCCCATCAACTAATACTGAAAAACAGGAAAATAAGCAGACTGACATTCAGGATTAATTCAATGTTTTTTATGTGAATTTTTCTCAAAGAATTCATAATATTGTATCAATAAAATCTTTTATTATGAAATTAAATTTTCGCATTTGTATTCTGGGTTTTATAATGTCAATTTGTACACTTCCTGCTATTTCCCAGTATATAAATTCATATTTTCATAGGTTACAATGCATCATTTCCTACAGGTCTGGATTCTTTGAATTTTGTCATTGACAGATACAATGAAACCAGATCTTATCTTGATGTTCAGATGGAACATATTACTTATTTGGATGGTATTACGCTCTCTTAGGGTGCATTTATGGGACCTGTTCTCATGGGATTCGGTTATACAGGAGCAGGACAGAAACATTTTGCACAGGGCATTGATGCAACCTCAAATCTGATGAGAAGAGATATAAAGGTGAAATCCAGAATGTTTGAGATGGATCTTGGCATCAGAATGATTAGTTCTTCTGCCGGCCATTTAACGCTTGGAAGTACTTTCATATTCAGCAGTTTTATTGTAAAAACAAGAGTTGCCGAGGAATCTCAGATCCAAAATGAGGACTGGAAAAAAGTGAATGAAGGTGATGCTTTTGCATTTGGAATAAGCATTTTTCTGAGATGGGCAGGACAAAGAGGTTTTTTTATTCAAGCATATTACTGCTTTACTCCCGGTGATTTGTTTGTTTTGGATATGACTGTTGTCAATGCCACAATAAACAGTTCAAGCTGGGGTGCCGACCCATCTCCCCTCAATATTGACCATGGTATGATTGGAATAAAAACAGGATTTAGTATCATAAGATAACAACATTATGAAAAAAATATTCACATTGATTGTGACAATTGCAGTTCTCGGTGCCTGCCATCATCAGCCCGGAAATAATAACGAAGACAAAAAGCAATATAAGGAACTTCAAAAAATGAAATGGTTGCTTGGTAATTGGGAGTTTGAAATTGATAACGGTCTTTTTGCTGAATCATGGAAAGTGCTCAATGATTCAACTTATACCGGATTTGGATATATGATCATTGGCGAAGACACAGTATCAAAAGAGTTGATAAGTATCGAAGAAGTTACACCAGGCGAACTGTGGTATGGTGTCACCGTTTCTGATCAGAATGAGGGCGAAAATGTGAGATTTAAACTCGTTTCTTCAAAGAATAATGAATTTGTATTTGAAAACAAAGAGCATGATTATCCACAGGTAATTAAGTATATTTTTAATGATTCTGACTCATTCACCGCAGTTCTGGAAGGCATGGTTGAAGACGAAATACAGACAACAGAATTGTTTATGACTAAAGTGAAATAATTTTTCCAGAACAGAATTCAATAAACAGAAATTAAATCGGATCAATCAGATTGACAACATTATATTCCTGTATTATATCTGCAAAAGTCTGTTCAACCGAAATAATTTTCTTTGATTTATAAACAGTAGAGCCGCAAAAAGCAAACCCTCTGTCCATATTCCCTCTTGCAGCACTGAGAAGTGCTTTGAGAATGCAATAGGGAGCAGTTTTATAGTCGCAGGTTTTGAGACAATGATAATGACAATTCACAGGATGCTTTTGTCCATCTTCAACTTTCTGTAAAAAATCATTATGTATTGCTCTGCCTGGTAATCCAACAGGGCTCTGAATGATATCAACGTCACCCTGTCCTGCATTAATATACATCTGTTTAAATGCATCAGAAGCATCACATTCAGTGGTCGTTACAAACCGTGTTCCCATCTGAACCCCTGATGCACCCATTTTCATCATTCTATGAATATCAGCGCCAGTGTATATTCCGCCAGCAGTAATGACAGGGATAGTAACACCATGAAGTGATTCAATTTCAGAAACACTTCGCTTCACTGAAATAAAGAGATTATCCAGTGAAAAATCAGGATGATCAATTTGCTCACGTTTAAACCCAAGATGTCCACCCGCTTCAGGTCCTTCCAGAACAATGACATCCGGAAACCTATCATAATTCTGATACCATTTTTTACAAATGAGATCTGCAGTTCTTGCGGATGATACGATTGGAGCTATTTTGGTATCTGATTCTTCCGGCACATAAGACGGAAGATCAAGCGGCAGGCCTGCTCCGGCAAAGATCAAATCTATTTTCTCAGAAATGGCAGTTCTTACAATTTCACTGTAATCAGTAATTACTGTTAAAATATTCACTCCCAGAATGCCTTTGGTTTTTTCACGGGCCTTTTGAATTTCATGCCTGACAGCTCTTTTTGTCGCCTCTATGAAGTTTGTGGAACTGTCCTTTTCAAACAAACCAACACCAGCAAGTGAAATAACTCCTATCCCACCCTGATTTGCAACTGAAGAAGGTAAGCCCGCAAGTGATACACCGACTCCCATCCCCCCTTGTATTATCGGAATTCTTGCAATAAGATTTCCGATGATTAAATTTCTCATCAAAGTCCTTTATATTGAGGGGCAAAGTTACATCTATAAAACTTAAAAAAATAATTTATTTTAAAATATGCTGATAAATTTCATAAAAGACTGTTAAGTCCCTCTTCTATCTGCTCTCTGTCAAGGTGCCTGCCAATAAATACCAGTTGTGTAAGTTGATCTTCGTTGTCTGAAATCGTTCCCTTTTCTAAGATGTAAGAACCAAAAACTGCATGAAAAATATACTTTTCCATATATCCTTTGAATCGAACTATTCCTTTGGCTCTCAGGACTGTTCGCTCATTAAAGTATAGAAAACTTTTCATCCACAATGAAAATTTATCCATATCAAATGGCTCTTTAATCACAAATGCTTCTGACACAAAATCAGATGAATGATTATGCTTTTTCTGAGTTCCTGAAAATACACCCCTGCTCTGCTTCAATGAGTGAATCATCATTGAACTCACTGACTTTTCAATGGAACGAGCTGAATATGAATTGGTTCCTATGACCTGAATTTGTAAAACATCAGCCCATGCGGTGGTGTGAATTTCAGCTGCCGGATTGCTCTTCTTCAGCATTTCTGCTGCAGCATCTATATAAGCTTTTGATGAAGCATCAGCTTTATTCAGCAGAATAATATCAGAAACTGCAATCTGTCTTCTTATTTCAGGCATCTCTTCGATCAGTTCTTCAAGAATGGTTACATCTGCCATGCATATAACACTATCAATCCTGAACTGTTCCTGAATCTCAGCATTTGAAAGAAATATCCTTACCACACTAAGAGGATCAGCAATACCGGTAGTTTCAACTATCAGATTATCAAATGAATACTCACTATCCATAAGTCTCCCCAAAGTGATGTAAAAATCATCGCTCAGACTACAGCAGATACAACCGTTGGCCAGCTCAAAAATTCCATCCAGCCTGCCAGAAATCAACTGACTGTCGATTCCGATTTCACCGAACTCGTTTTCAATCACTGCAAAACGGATATCGGGATGCTTTTTAATGATATTATTAAGCAACGTAGTTTTTCCGGATCCCAGAAAACCTGTGATAATTGTGACGGGAATAGGATATCTGGTCATCGAATTTTTAATATAAACTTCTAATTATTACACACTCATCTCCCCTCTCATGGGTTTCTGGAGTAATGTTATTACTTTTTCAAGCTCAATTTCCTGTGCCAGTAGGAACATGAGTTTTGCCATGGCTGCCTCTGTGGTGATATCATGCCCTGAAATCACACCCAGATCAAGCAAGTCGCGACTTGTGGCGTATTTTCCCATTTCCACATGACCTCCTTTACATTGTGTAACATTGAAAATGATAATTCCCCTGGAAATCGCTTTCTTCAGTGATCTGAGAAAAGTCGGATCTGTTGAAGCATTGCCCGACCCAAATGTTTCAAGAATCAGTGCTTTCAGTTGTTTTGTATTGAGGACAGCATCAACAGCATACTGAGATATTCCGGGAAATAGCTTTAATATTGTTACATTGTTGTCTAACTTGTCATACACTCTAAGTTTTTTAAATGAAGGCTTCAAGATGAGGTGATGATTATATTTTATCTCGACACCTGCTTCGGCAAGGGGAAAGAAATTTCCTGATATAAACGCCTGAAAATTCTCAGCATTGAATTTTGAAACACGGTTGCCTCTGAAGAGTTTGTTTTCAAAAAACACTGTAACTTCCGGAACAACTGGGGTTTCATCAATCTGTGCAGCAGCAATTTCAATGGCATTGATAAAGTTCTCACGACCATCGGTTCTGATTACACCCATGGGCAGCTGAGATCCGGTGAAAACAACAGGTTTATTCAGATTTTCAAGTAGGAAGCTCAATACTGAAGCAGAATATGCCATAGTATCCGAACCGTGCAACACCACAAATCCGTCGTACTTTTCGTAGTGTTCTTCAATCATACGGGCTATTCTGATCCAGAAATCAGGCTTCATATCGGATGAATCAACCAGAGGATCAAATGAAATACAGTCAATATTGTAATTGTAGTTTTCAAGAACGGGAAGCAGCTTGTACAGTTCGTCAAAATCTATGGGAGCTAAAGCCCCAGTGCGGGGATTTTTCACCATCCCGATGGTACCTCCGGTATAAATAACCAGAATATCGGTTTTCTGCATGTGCAAATTTTTTGCAAAAATAGGGAAAAGGGGGATATTTACAATACTTACTCATTCACTCAACATTGATGATCTATATTTTTTTTCTGAAATATCATTTCACCCCATCACCATCACATCCCCTCTTTTTTGCACCACTTCTGCGTCAACCATCACTGCTTCGGGAGCGATTTTGCCTTTCTATGTGCCGTCCCAGCCTTGGTGGAGGTTTGATTTTCTGTGTGTTTACCCCCAACCCCCTTAAGGGGACACACAGAAAATCAATAAAAAAAACTATGCTATAACTCAGAATTTCAGCGAGTTCCCCCTTGGGG
>CAYRXH010000127.1:0-5829 GCA_964428185.1 uncultured Bacteroidales bacterium | reverse complement strand
ATTTAATCTTTATCTCCTCTGTAAAAGTTGCATTTATTTGTTGAATTTATGTTTATTACCATCAACAAAAAAAATTTATTGTCATTTCGATTGGTTTCAAACAATGAAATTTCATTTTATAACACATGTAAAACTCATTTTTTTAACAGTTTTTTGATTATTTAGTGCATTTTTCTGATTGCTACTTTCACATCAGCACAGAATAATTCAGGAAATTTTTCTGTATAGGATGATAATTCCTCAAGAATTCAAAGCAAATCTTCGGTTTTTAATGATTCAACAAAAATCCCTGAAATGCATGGTCTGGGTACTCATAGTGTGACTGATATTACAATAAATAATCATAATGCTTCCCTTTCAAAAAAGGAAAAAATCATCTCAACATTCATAAATAAATATGTGTTTTTACTCAATACTCAGACCAATATTCCCATGCGGAAATGAGCCTATACTCTAACACCTATCTATATAATACAATTTTTAACTCCAGTAATTTGCATTATTAGACATTAAGGTGTTATATTTGTCTTAATATTATTCAAAATACCCTCCAATCATGAAAACACATCTCTTTTTATTCGTGACCCTTGGGATAATTTTTTCATTAAGTGCCCAACATAATCATGATCATGATTATGTGAAACAAACAACTTTTACTGATTTATCTGAAACACAGATTATTAAACCTGTCTCTGATCAGAAACCTTCATCAGATACCTGGTATAAGATAAACACTGTTAATACAATCAGTGAAGGGTATCAGGATTTTACAAATCAATCAAATAAAAATGTGAAAGCGAGCGGATGCTGCACAAAGACAGCAACTTTTTCACATAAGCCAATAGACAGAAACGATTCATACATTTGGAACAATGCCATTATGTTCTCAACCGGTGTAAACCCTGGAGTTGGAGACTGTGATATACCTGCTGGTGCAATAATTACATCTTGTATTATTACAGTACGGAATCCTGTAGTAACTGATCCTGTTGGAGCATTAACACACGGACAGGTCAATGTGATGTTTACAGGTACCCTAATCGGAGCTGCAAACAACTTCAGCGTGATTGGAGCAGGAGTAAACATTGATGCCAATAGTGTTTGCGGTATTCCAGTGAATGGATTTGGTATTGATGTTGCCCTTTTGGGGACAGCGGCTTGTGTCAATACTCACTCTCACAGGATGGAAATTACCGTAGACGTTGCATTATGCTGGGTCGAGGCAAATGTTTTTTATCAGTCAACTGTAGGCCAACAAAACACATATCTCGGTGATTGCATGGTCAATCTTGATTGCGGTTCTTCTACTCCCAATGTTTTTGCTGACAACGGAACTCTATCTTCCGGAGGAATGTATTCAAACGGGATCAATTACATATACAGAACCTTCTGTCCAAATGTTGACGGAAAATGTATAAGAGCAACCGTTGAATATATGAATATTGAAAATGGCCCCTTTGATTTTCTGTATATTCAGGATGGTTCTGCTCAAAACAGTACAATCTTGTGGAGAGGCTCAAATACTCTGGCCTCACCCAATACATTACAAGGATCATGGTCTAATCCATTTGTGGCAAGCACTTCAAACGGATGTCTGACTTTCAGATTCAGAAGTGATGGTACTATTGTTGCCGGAGGATTTTACATAACATTGGATTGTGTAGATTGCGGTGCTGCTCAGGAACAGACCAATGCAGATTGCCAGCATTCAATTCCAACCTGCGGGGACTTGAGTTTTTCCGGAGCAAGCTACGGCCCCGGATATGAATCAACATGTTCAGGATGTTTTACATCTGAGAATTTTTCCACATGGTACTATTTTGAATTCACTCAGGATGGCACACTAGGGCTAACCATTACACCAAATATTGGAACTGATGACTACGACTTTGCCTTATTTGAAGCTACCGATTGTGCAAGCCTTGGATCTCCCGTCAGGTGTTCCTTTGCCTCGAATCCCGGAAATACCGGAATGGGAAACGGGGCCATGGATGCTTCAGAAGATACATATGGAGATGCATGGGTTGCCACCTATGATGTGTATGCAGGAGATGCTTTCTTTTTACTTGTCAATAACTGGACAGCGACAGCTGGCGGATATGACCTGAATTTCACCTTAACAAATGGTGCTGTTTTTGAAGATTGCGACTCACTTCCTCCTCTGCCTGTTGAATATGTGTCATTTGAAGGCTCATGTGTTGACGGCAATACTACTCTTCAATGGGTCACTGCCAGTGAAACAAACAATGATTATTATTCCGTAATGAAATCATATAACGGATTCATGTTTAAAACTATTGGCTGGGTAATAAGTCAGGGTAACAGCAACCAGCTTCAAACATACAGATACAAAGATCAGGAAGCAGAAACCGGAAAAGTGTACTACCAGTTAAAGCAAACTGACTTTAACGGTGAGACTACCTATTCTAAAATGATAGCAGTTGAATGCGGTGAGACACATGAGTTCAACATGGTTGTGGCTGACAATACTACTGAGGCAGGATATATTGAAGTTATGTTTGATGCTATTCCTGAAATTCAATATACCATTTCAATATCAGATGCACATGGCAGAACAATCTTCCAAATGAGTTTTGACAGCCGCACTGATTATATCAAACAAAAAATCTTTACTGATGGATTTGATTCCGGAATTTATGTGCTGAATGTTCAATCACAGGCGAACAATCATTCACAAAAAATCATGATTCGCTAGAGTTTCAGTAGGCGAAGAACGTGCATCTTTTCTCCGTTGAACACAACAATCAAATATGTTCCGGAGTCAAATTCACTGAGTTGAACATTGATAACAGAGCTGACTGAAGTTCCTTTCTTCAGCAATTTTCCACTGACGTCTGTCAGAGTCCAATCTGTCTGTCCCCCAAATAGACAAACCAGATTCACCTGATCAGTTGCAGGGTTTGGATACACAAATATCTTTGAGTCATCATCCTCAATCAATGTGGTAATATCATACACCAGAAATCCATCTGAGATTACTGTATCTGAATCCAGTCCTGCATTGTTAACTGAAAAAACAGAAAAATAATAAGTTTGTCCCCAGTTCAGGCTGAGAGAGCTGAAAGCTCCGGAAATAGCCAGACCATTGGAAGTCATACTGACAACATCATCCAGCCCCGGTGCAGTTCCCAATCCGAACATATAATCAGCGATTCCGGAGTGCGGGTCACTGGCAGGATCCCAGTTGACATAAGCTTCAGTCTGAGTGTATATGGTATCCACATCTGCTCCTGATCCGTCATTTACCTCTGACAGGTCTGAAGGAGGTGTCCAATCAACGTTTATATAAACAGAATCAACATCTGACCACAAATCTGCATCGTCAATAACAACAGAACGGATTAATCCTGAAGGAGAGATTGGATCTGAGTTCTGGAATCTGATGTGTGCCTGAGGATCATCACCTACTGTGACAACTTCAGAAGCTCCCCTGCTCTGATACACCCTGATATCATCATACCAGGCTTCACAGTTTCCTGTTCGCAAAGACAATCCATCCCCTGTCTGAAGAGGAACATTGTCAATCCACCATGATACAAGCTCATTATTGATGAAAGTCTGGTGCAGGCCTGTCTGACGATTATACAAAATCTTCAGATCATACCATGTATCAGCCTGAAAGGCATAATCAACATTTGTTTTAATCTGAAACACATTTCCTACGGTTTTATACATCTGCACCTTTGCATTTTCAACACGATAATATACAAAATAGCTGTTTCCTCTTTCAGAAAATGTAGGATTATCGCAAAAATAGTGCAAGCCTGCTCTTCTGTTGTTGCTTGCATCACCTGCTCCGATTTTCATTTTCCAGTGATAGAGAAAAAGCTCTGATGAAGGTGAGGGAAGCACCGAAATAAATGCATTGGTGTTTGAGTTTGTGGTAAGAGACTGTTTAAGTGCACCTGCATCTGTGCCCCATGAACCTGTTTGCCATGTCCAGCCGGGAGTAGCAACACCATCAAATTGCTCATTCAGAAAACCTGTTGCAGTGTTTGACAACCACATTGCATCATTGGTATCAAAACAAGCAACATTATAAAAACTCTCTTTCAGTTGAACATTATCATTGTCAGTAAAAGTAGCAGAAAAATCAGCAGTTGCCCAGCCCGGAGGCACACTAACTACTGTCGTAGGAGGAATATTATCCTCAACACATTGCCAGATTGCCTGCCATCCTGCAGCAACCGTTGAAACATCAGATTTAAATCTCAAAGTAAGACTGTTCCCCGAAGCATTGACGAGTCCGGGTGAATTTGATCCTGTATAATGTCCGATTAATGGAGAGCCAGTTGAGTTTCCATCATAGATAAAAAGGGTGTCCCATCCGTTTTCAAGCACAAAGGATGTGAAGTTCAGGCTAAGTCCGGTTGCATTGGTCGGAGCTATGGTGTAGGTAAATGATTCGGAGTTGTAATAATTCCTTGTAGGCCCTCCAAGGTCCCAGATTGTATCGGTGCAAGGCACAACAGCACAAGTAGTAAATTTCTCTTCAATCAGATTCCATAGTTCAGAATATCCATCATCATAGCCCAGTGCCCAGATTCCAATTCCACCAATATCACGCATATTCACAATATCATATCTGTATGCAAGGCTGTGTTCATCATCCGTCCAGCACTGCCGCCATTCAGTGCCTGTATTCCTTACATAATAGGGAGTAAAGCTGTTGGGTTCCCATTGTCTATTGTTGTAAGTAACCGGGTCACTCTTAATGGTGTTGTAGAATCTGGAGCCGATATGTGAAATTGTATTTGAAGGCACTGCATTGGAAACCGTTGACCATTCCCTTCCGTAATATGGTACAGCCAGAATCAGTCTTTCCTTCGGAACCCCTGAACTCAGATAATACGTCATTGAACGTGACAAATTTCTGTCATAACTGGTCTGAAAGGTATAAAGAGGGCTATTTGGACCTGCTTGCGCGCTTCCGCTCCAATAGTAGTCATATCCCATTATAACAAACCAATCCACGTAATTGATTAGAACCGGGATATTCCATACTGAACTCCAATCAACAGCAGGCAATGATACGCTTACAATAGACCCAGGAATTGCGACATGTACTGCATTACACAATTGAATCATAAAAGCGGTGAGGCTGTCCTTATATATTGAAGCCACCCCTTCAAAATCAATATTAACCCCAATAGCATTGCGTTGATTCATTGCTGAAATTAGGTTATTTATCATGTTGGAACGAGCAGAATAATTATTCAGAAATGTACCGTGATCAGAAAATAAATTTGTACACAGGTGTATGCGTGCACCGTTGTTCTGAGCATTCGTTACTGAAGAAGTTGTTGCCCAACTGTGAGAATTGGAAACATTGCCGGTTGTGGGTGAAAATTCCCAAAAACAATATACAAAATCTGAAATCAGATTCCAATTGTAATTAATTTCTAAACCATTGCTCCAGTATGGATGATATCCAAATACAATGCGAGTTAGATTACAGGACTTCTCAGGTCTTGAATCTGAAACTCTCTTTGCAGGTGTATGCATTTCTTTAATTTGCTGTTCAGTTAGTGTATTATAGTATTCAAGCTGTTCCTTATGGATAGACATTGTATTCTGTGAATGAACTACAATGGTAACAGAAAAAAACACAAATATAAAAAAACCTGTTTTCATAAGTGATGTTTAGTAAATTACAAAATTATGAAAAATCCCATTGTTGTCCGATAAAAATAAAAAAAACTTAAACCATAATTATTCTGAATGTAAGTTATTTAGTTTTTTAAATTTAGATATTTTCATTGGTTTGTGCAAAAATAAAACTCCCAAAAAAAGAGAATGGAAGACCCT
>CAYRXH010000126.1:0-5857 GCA_964428185.1 uncultured Bacteroidales bacterium | reverse complement strand
GAATGTTGAAGTTTTTTTTACCAGTCACTAATCACTAATAACCAGTCACATGCACAATTCAATCAGTAATATTTTAAATCTTTAAATACCCCATCACTCTCCCCTTATCTCCATGGCATCTCTGATTCCGTTTCCGATCACCATGAATGTGAGTACAAGGAGCATAATTGCAAGGCCGGGGATGATTGCCAGATAGGCATAATCCATTATCAGAAATCCATAATTTTCCCTCAGCATGGTACCCCAGCTTGGCATGGGTGGTTGTATCCCTATTCCGAGAAAACTGAGACCTGATTCTATCAGGATTGCCGATGAAAAGTTGGCTGCAGAAACAACGATAACCGGACCCAGAGTGGCAGGCAATATGTGATTGATTATGATTCGTGAATTTGAATATCCCAATGCTCTTGCTGCTTCAACATACTCTCTGTTTTTGACTGAAATCACCAACCCACGAACAAGTCGTGCAATTTCAACCCAAAGAGTTAATCCAACTGCAATAAATATTTGCCAGAATCCTTTTCCAAGTGCAAACGTTATTGCAATGACAAGAAATAATGTGGGAATTGCCCAAACAACATTAATGAGCCAGAGAACAAACCTGTCTGTTCTGCCTCCGAAATAGCCTGCAGCTGCACCGATGCCAACCCCAATCAGCAAAGAAACGATGACTGAAATAAATCCAACTGCTAAACTGACTCTTGCGCCAATAATCAGCTGACTCAAAACATCTCGTCCAAAACGATCAGTGCCAAGAATATATTTTCGACGTATCAAATGATTGTTTTCAAAATTCTCAACAAGCTGTATTTCTGATAATTGTGTCTGTTTATTTGAATAATCAATATTGCTTTTTTCCGGATCAGCATCTGTCACAAAATCCCTGAGATGATAATGAATTTCGGGGCCTTCATTTGGACTCATACCGGTATACAACTCAACGGAAACACTATCCCCATTGATATGGTAATCATTCAGAGGCAGGTAATTATACTGGTCCTTTCTGCCATACATCATGGTTTTAAGAAAATTACCATGTTCTGTATGTTCCTGATTCCTGATTTTTAGAAAAAGTACTTCAAAACCTGGTTTCTGAAGAGCCAGTTCAAGATGTTGTCTGTTTGCAAATGGGGTTGGATCAGGTGTAATCAGATATCCTGCAAAAGAAATCAAAGAAACAACAGCAAGAATGAAAAGAAAAAACACATTCAATCCATTTTTTAAAAATCGTTTCCACATGATTCTGTATACAGAACCAACGTTTTCATCAATTTTTTTTTTCTTCAAAAACTGCAGTTTGAATTTCATTGAACTGTATTACTTTTCAGTTATTTGTCTGGCAGTTTTAATGTCCATTCTTTTATCACCATTCATTGCAATCACAAAGGCTTCAGAAAACCCTGAATTTCGCATTGTATTCTGTAAAGTTGCAGCTTCACTGAAGGTTTTACATTTACCAACGTAATATTTGTAATATCCCCCGTCTTTATAGTTAAATACTTCATTCAGTCCCTTGAATTTCGAATGTCCTGCAGGAAGCAATTCAGGATCAATAAACAGCTGAACACCAAACCAGACATTTTCAACTTGAATTTCTGCTGTAGCAGAATCCTGTTTTTCCTGCTGAGAAGCATTCTGTTTTACTGTATCTGTGGTTAGTCCGGGCTGAACACCTGTTGCTTTTGTAAACTCCACCGGAAGTATTGAAGTCCCCTCCATAACATTTCTATACATCACAAAGGCCTTATAGATAGAATAAGCAACCTTCTTTTTGTTTTCAACTTTCATGAGAAATTCCTCTTCAGTGGGGTTTGAAATAAACCCAATCTCAATCAGGATGCTTGGCATGGTAGTTCTCCAGAGAACAAGAAATGGCGCCTGTTTGATTCCTCTGCTGCGAAGGCCTACGTGAGAGCTAAAAGCTTCCATGGTTTTGGTGGCAAGAATAAGGCTCTGATCAAGAAATGCATGCTGAAAAATACTGAATGCGATATATGCTTCAGATGAATTGGGATCAATTCCATCATATTGGGATTCGTAATCATCTTCAAGCAGAATGGAAGCATTCTCCTTTTTTGCAATTTCAAGATTCTGTTCACTTTTATCAAGCCCCATCACATAAACTTCTGTTCCTTTGGGCTCAGCCTTGGGAGAAGCATTGCAGTGGATTGAAATGAACAAATCTGCCTTGTTGTCATTGGCAATTTTTGCCCGTTTGTAAAGTTCCACAAAAACATCTGAATCCCGTGTATAAGTTACTTCAACACCCGGACAATACGTGGTGATCATCTTTCCGGTCAGCAGTGCAACTTCAAGCACAATATCCTTTTCTTTGGATTTTTTTCCAACGGCTCCGGGATCATGGCCTCCGTGACCGGCATCAATAACTATCCGGCTTATTTTTGACTGATAATTCTCGTTTCCTGGTGGTCGGAAAGACATCATTGAAAACATGAGTAACACAATAAATATTAATCCTGAGTGTTTCACACTGAAATATTTTTTAGTTTTGAACATTCTTTTAAACGGCAAAACAAAAATAACTATTATTCCCTTTGTTCCAATGTTCCTGAGAAAAAAATCTGTTGTTCCTTTCATTGTACTTTTTGCTGTTTATTTTATAATGCCCTGTCAATCAGTATCTCAAATTTCAAATGAGAGTCTTCAGACCAATAATAATGCCACTGCAGACTTATTGCTCACAGATACAATAATGGCTGCTGACAGCCTGATAAATGATTCCATTGATTCTGATTCTCTCCGGCTTTCGCCTCAGGCTATCAAATCTACGATTACCTATTCAGCATCTGATTCAATCATTTTTCTGGCATCTGAGAATCTGGTCAAATTGTATGGGAATGTTAAAATATATTATGAAACTATTGAGCTAACTGCTGCATACGTGGATATCAATTTTGATACAAAAATTCTTACCGCTTCATGGGTTCCTGATTCTCTTGGCAATATGAGCGGCAAACCTGTTTTTAAAGAAGGAGATAAATCATTTGAGGCAAACACTCTGAAATATAATTTTGATACCAAAAAGGGATACCTGACAAATATATTCACAGAAGAAAGCGAAGCATATCTTCATGGTAAGGAGGTACTTCGACTGCATGATGAAGTTATTCTTATTAAAAACGGCTCATTTACTACCTGTCCTGACGAGCATCCTCATTTTGAAGTGCGTTTTACCAAGGCAAAAGTTATTCCGGATGAAAAAATTATCACAGGTCCAGCATGGATGGTGATCGAAGATGTGCCTCTGCCTTTGGGGGTCCCATTTGGATTCTTTCCGAATAAAAAGGGTCGGCAGAATGGAATTCTCATTCCTAAATACGGAGAATCTACAAACAGGGGATTTTATATAGAAGACGGAGGGTATTATTTCGGAATCAAGGATTATGCTGATCTCTCACTTAAGGGTGACATATATTCCCGTGGAAGCTGGGCTGTGAAAATGGCATCAAACTATAAAAAGAGATATGCTTTTGACGGATTTCTGAATCTGAATTATGCTGTGAATAAACTGGGTGAACCAGAAACTCCCGAATTTGAAGTATCCAAAGATATGTTTATCGTGTGGAAGCATAATCAGGACCCGAAAGCTCATCCCAAGCACCGTTTTAATGCTGATGTAAGGGCAGGAACAAGGAACTACAGCCGTTTTAACCCAACAACTGCGTTGGATTATCTGTCATCCACATTCAGTTCCAGCGTGACGTACACAACCATGTTCGGAAACAGTGTGAATTTCTCTGCCAATGTCAGGCATACTCAGAACAAACAGAGTAAAACCGTGGAAATGAATTTACCTGAGCTGATGCTTTCCACAAACAGAATCTATCCCGGCAGGACAACAAAAAAAGTGAGAAAATTCAAACTGATTGAGAACATCAACTTCACCTATACAATGAATGCGAAGAATTCAATAACCTCGCCGGATTCATTACTCTTTAAAGACTGGCAGTTCAGGGACTTCTCCAATGGAGTGAAACATCAGATTCCGGTCAGTCTGACCCAAAAGGTATTCAAATATTTCAATCTGACAACCTCATTTTCATACACCCAACGTTGGTATTTCAGCAGCCTTGATAAATACTGGGATGAAATAACCAATGAACTTGTCACCGATACTGTTGAGGGTTTTAAAATAAATCAGGAATTTCAGGCATCTGCACAGCTACAGACCAAGTTATACGGAATGTTTGTTTTTAACAGAACACCACTTGCTGCCATCAGGCATGTCATTACCCCACAGGTTTCATTCACCCTGAGACCTGATTTCGGCAAACCAGTCTGGGGTGCATATCATTATTACAAAGATCCTGCTGTAGAATTGCCAACACCATACTCATTGTTTCAGAATGGAATATACGGGTATTCACCTTTTGGAAAAGCAGGTGTTGTTCAATTCAGTGTTTCAAATAATCTTGAAATTAAGGTCAGAACACCAAAAGACACTTTGAATCCAATGAAAAAGATCAAGCTTGTTGAAAATTTTCAGTTTTCCATTTCTCACGATATTGCCAAGGATACATTAAAATGGTCAAAACTCAGACTCTCAGGACGGACAAGATTATTTGAAAATGTTGATCTGAGTTATATTGGTCTTCTCGACCCATATATTGTTGATTCCAGCGGACAGAATCTGAATGTGTATGAGTGGGATATGAACAGGCGGCTATTCAGAAAAACAAGAAACGAATGGGCAACCAGTATCAACTGGAGTCTGAACAAAAATACATTTAAAAATAAAACCGAAGCGAATACTCAAAGGACACCTGTTCCTCAGGGAAGTGTTCCTCAGGTAGATTATTCAATTCCATGGAATCTCAATCTCGCATATACCATGCAGTACATCAGGCAATACGGGGATTATGTGGAGCCAGAGAATAAATTCCAGCTCATTCAGACTCTTTCTTTCAACGGTGAAATCAATGTTACCAAAGGATGGAAAGTGGGTGTTATGTCAGGATATGATTTTATCAATGAGGAATTTACATATACATCGGTAAATATTTACAGAGACCTGCATTGCTGGGAAATTGTTTTTAACTGGATCCCAACCGGATTCCGCAAAAGTTATAATTTCACACTGAGAGCCAAAGCTCCGATGCTTCAGGATTTAAAGATTAACAAAAGAACTGACTGGAGGGATTATTATTAGACCCGAAAAATGTGAATATATATCCTTGAAGCTACACCTTAGTCTCAAACTTTATCTAAAAGTAATTTCATAGATATCCCGTCTGTTTGTATGTGCACTTTTATGAGCATTACGGGCTGTAGAATAATATGCTTTTTTCTCACCGGGCGTCATAAAAAAGCCTGTATCATCAGAGGTAGAATTTATGGGATATCCCATATTTTCAGGAGCATCCCACATTCCTTCCTCATCCCGGGTAGTTACAAAAATATCATACCCTCCCATTGAATCATGTCCTTTGGAGCTGAAATACAGTGTCACACCGTCATCCATTAAAAACGGATAATCTTCATCATAGATAGTATTGACCGCAGGACCAAGATTTGAAGCTCTCCCCCATTCTCCTGAAGGCAGCATTTCACAGTAATAAAGATCCTTTCCTCCATACCCGCCAGGTTTGTCACTGGCAAAAAACAATAGTTTACCGTTATTTGTTACAAATCCGCCAGTTTCATTATTTTTTGTATTGATGTTTGCATTCATCAGAACCGGCTGCATAAAACGACCACGTTCATTTTGTTTTAGTTCGTATAGATTATAATTTTTATCTCGTTTGTCTTCCCTTGAAAAGATAAATGACTTTGCATTTTCGGAATATGAGCCAACAAATTCGAAACTTGAAGAACAAACTCCGTTCCCCATTTTCCG
>CAYRXH010000125.1:0-6045 GCA_964428185.1 uncultured Bacteroidales bacterium | reverse complement strand
TTTTCAATAGTTGTTGAGTTAAAATTAAATAATCCTTGATCTTTCCACTTCTGTGAAGAATATTGATCTGAACGCAAATCTTCACCTGCAAAAAATGATTGGAGATTATGATATTGTGTGTAAAAACCAAAATCATGAACCCCTCTGTTCCAGTTCCAATGCATTCCTGTTCCTGCTCCATCCATAAAACTAGTGCTCCAGATTGCATTGTGAAACTCAATATCTGTGCAACAATTAATTCCAATACGTTCACCATGTTCATTTCCAGATTGACCAATTTCCTCAATAAAAACAGGCTTTCCCCATTCGTTCCATAAATCTTCAGTTAAATCATATCTTTCTGAATAATTAATATTTTTGGTCTCACCGTATTTGTGAAACCCAACAACATCTGAGTTTTTAAACATATAGGATTTGTTTTTATTAAGTTCAAAACTATAATCCTCGAATGATGCATATGTGTTAAGAAATAGCATTTCTTCAAATCCTAAATTACCTTTGACAAATAACCTCTGATTAATATACCAATCTCGAAAATTGCTAATCACTTCTTTTTCTGTGAAATTCTCTTCAATTTGCATATCTTTAGTCCAATTATCCACTTCAGAATACCCATAAAATGCAAATGAAGGAGAATAACCCCAGCGAGAAAAAATATATCTCAATGTGTTTAATTGCCATTTGATTACTTCAGGATTATTGAAATAATCTATCCGTTTATTGAGATTAAACTCTGTTTTGTACGGGTTATTATCCCAACCCACTACATCCCAGCTTGCTTTATCAACTATTTCATCGTGACAGCGGAACATTATAAAATATAAATTTTTTAATTCTGCCAATTCAATTAATTGATCAAGCTCCCACATCTCTTCCATTTTTGTCAGGTAATTATTGTGGCTATCCCAGTCAGGTAAAGCTGATTGCCCTCCCAGTTCAAGCCTGAAAAAATTTCCGCCCGATTGTGCAAGTTCATTTAACCATTCCTGGTGTTTTAAGCTTTTCTCTGGTGTGATTTCATAAAAATCAGAATGACAGATATTATGCCCGATACTAAAAAATGTTTCCTGTGTTTCACTATAATAAAGATATTTGTCCTGATTTGTGCCTGTTTTACTAACACACAAATATCCCTTATGATCTGAAGGGATACAAGTAAAATTAAATTCGAAAGGAAAACCAACAACTGATTGGCTTACTACCAAATATATTTTTATACTCCATATACCAATCTCATCTGGGCAAAAACGAATTCTCCATTTATATTGATCATCCACCATTTCATCCCACTTGTTTTCTGATATGTTTCTTTCAAATGGAACATAATAAAATCCTGTTGCTTTTCTTTCTTTACCAGATGGAGATATCAATCTTGCTTCAATCGCAATGTCTTCAGGATCAAACGGATTTAATCCTACGTCATTATTATCAATAAAAGATATTATTTCATTCGTGTAATTTTCAGGTAGTTTAATTCCAAATTCTACTTTATTATATTTAGGAACATATCCATAACTATTCTCCGGCTCAAACCATACCACCTCAAATACATTGGGATTTATCCTTGCAATAAAACTTCCTCCATTATCAACTGTAATTTTTGCCCCCGGCTTAAAAACAATACTTGTGGATGCCTCTGCAATTGCATTTGTGTTATTGCCAAAATGCAAGGGCGTTGATGATTCAATGCATGATGAATAAACAAGCGGACTTGTTCCCGCAAAATCACTTTGTGATATGCTTTTGCATGGCAATGGCTGTTGCGCATGAAGTATCATGCCCATAAACAACACACTGAGTAAAACAATCAATTGTTTCATTTTACTCTCCTCCCTCCTTCAGTTGGTCAATCTGCTCCTGCAACTGAATTATATAAAGAGTGAGTTCTTCGATTTTCTGTATCAGCATGGCATTCATTTCTCCCAGTGCAACCGGATTGTTCAGTATTTTATTTACTTTATTTTTAATCACTATTGTTCAATAGAAAACCATTTTTATCTTGATAAGTCAGTAAAATTAAATGTTTCATGAGTTTTTTGAGTTGTAAGTATTTTTTAAAAATTTGTTTTGGTTGATTTTCAACAATTTAGTTTTTATTAGACCATAATGACTTTAAATATACCTTCATTTCTTTCTACGACAAAAATTGTAACGCAAATTTAAACAGTAATAGCCAAAAACACCATCATCAAAAAAAGTCACTACTCCTCTATAATCTTCTCTTCTTGGACGATAAGAATCATAACTGTAACCAAAAACACCAAATGATATTTTTGTGCTCCCCATAATTGATAATTTATTATTGATCTCAAATAGAAATGCAGGTCCAAATCTAAAATGAAACCCTCTAGTCCCCTCAAACAAATCTAACCCATCAACCAAACTATCATATTCAAATTTAAAACCACCTGTTATATTTGCTTCGCTAGACCAAACAAAATGCATCTTTCCCTTTTGTAATAACTCTGATGTTAATGACAACCCAAAATTTATATAATGGCAGCGAAAATTCGAATCCCAACTATAAAAATTCACCTTTCTATAACCAGTAATAGTTCTAATATTAGATTGTTTTTTCAAAATTGTAAAATTACATACCGGAAACCCAATACCAAACTCATATACAAAGAATGTTCTTTCGCCTAAGAATGGATTTGTTTTAAGTGTATGATGAGGTATCTGAACAAATATATCCACCCATTTTTCAATGTAACAGGAGTCTGATTTAATTGAATCTACTTGGGCAATTCCAACAATTGGAAAGATAAAATGCAGAAAATATATTATTTTTCTTTTCATGATCTATTTAGGATAAATTGTGAAAGATAAAGTATGTTCAAAATTCTCTGTTCTTACAACGGCAAAATATTGACCACCAGGGGTATTACAACAGATATAATCTCCTTGTTGAGAAAATGCAATTTCTTTTCCCTGTATATCAACAATTGATAGATAAAAAATTTGTTCAGTAGATTCAATTATAAAACAACCGTCATTTGGATTCGGATAGAGGAAAACCGAATTTTCACAAATGTTGTCATATTTCTGTGTTTCGATTTTGCAATTCGAATCCTCATTCTCCTCAATTTTCTCTGACTTATTTGATTCACATGGAACAATGCTTGCCCTGAAATAAGATCCCTCATTTGCTTTAAAGCCAGGATGCAAATGAATGGATTCTGATGCTAGGTATTTGACGTTTGATGATGGTTGAAGTAAAACATTGTAATTATTTCCGGCAACATCAATATTTCGAGCCTGAAGATACTCAGTTTCTGTGGGTTTATATATTTTTTCTGAAATATATATATCGTTGTTGCAATATGTTTTTTTAAATATCCTGATATAGTCTATAATCATATACACAGGCAAAGGTGAACCATGAGGAGCGTTATCGGGACTAAGGCAATTAAAATTATTTTGCAAACGGGCCTGTCCAATAGCAGTGTTGAAAAATAATTCCATTGGGAATTGGGCAAACAGTCCTCTTTTATAGCAGGTTGAAATTATTCCAATATCACAACCTGTATAACTCATCCCCCCTTGATACTGAAAATGATAAAATGTCCTTATTGTGTTATCATCTACTTTCCACACTAACTTGTATGGATCCCACTCAAGGGTGTATATGTGAAAGGCATCTGCCATTGAGTGATTGTACTTTTCCGATACTGAATAATCCTCGTCATAATATGGATTATATCCGCTATTCAAAAATGAATCATCATTTGATATATCCCCATCCTGATCTCTCCAATCAACTCTTACATTTGTTGATAATACTTTGCCCGGCCATTTATCATTGAAATCTAAATGCTTACAAGATGTTTTCGGCTTGTTTGTTGCTTTTTTCACATCTGGAAAAAACTCAAAAACATCAATTTCCGACCAATAAGGATCAGGAGTATAAAGCCAAAATGCCGGAAACATACCATAACCTCCTGCAATTTTTATTCTGGCTTCAAATTTTCCATATAACCAAAGATTTTTCTGATATGAATTGATCTGTCCTGATGAAAATGGAAATTGATAATTAACGTGTTGCGACAAATTCTCATACCACAAGGGTACGGATAGCGGAGGGGAATGTTTTTGTGTTAAAATATATAAATAACCGTTGCTTTGCCAAACATTATTTGGTTGATAAACAAAATCCTTTTCTGTTGTTAACTCATTAGCTTCCCAGCATTGATAAATATGCCATTTATCCTGATCAATAATAGAATTATCAAATTCGTCATTCCAAATCATGACATAGGGAAAGTCGCCACACGGGAAGGTGAAATCCGGATAATTTGTGCTTTGAGCAAAACTATTGAAACCATAAAGTATTGCAAGTACATAAAGTGAGCATGGTTTCATCCTATTTTCCTCCCTCCTTCAGTTGGTCAATCTGCTCCTGTAACTGAATTATATAAAGAGTGAGTTCTTCGATTTTCTGTATCAGCATGGCATTCATTTCTCCCAGTGCAACCGGATTGTTCAGTATTTCTTCTTCTGAGGGTATTCCCGGCAAATGTCCGTTCATGTCTATGTATTGTTTTAGCTCTGCTATGCTCATCAGATCATAGTCTGCCGCAAACACACAATCCCACCAATTTGCCAGCAACACTTCTACCTCACGGGCTTTTATATTGCCGTTCACCAACATCAGGACTCCGTCAAAACCACTACCGTTGTACACTCTGGGATACATTTTTACCAGTGTACGTTCCGATAGCTCTGAATCTGTCAGAGTATATCCGGCGGTGACATTGGTTCCGTGAACAGGCACAATAATAACGGCACCTGACATATCTGTGGCAATAACCGCTCCCCCCGCATTGAACTGATCTGTCTCAAAAAACCAAGTGGAGCTTTGGCTTGTTCTCGCCCTTCGGGCATTGAACCCTATAAAGGAATTTAAATATCCGGCATCTGCATTCATGGCACTGCCAAAACAGATGCTTTCATAGCCCTCGCTGATCTGAAACACATTGACCGGATCAGGAGTGCAAATCCCAACATTGCCTGATGTCTGACCCTGCTGTGCAGGCAATATGCTGATGCTCGGTTTGACAGAATTCATTCCCATCCAAATCGTATTCGGGCTGCTGAGCTGAAACTTTTCTGCGGGGCTTTTTCCGCTGCCGATGACAACAGAATTTTCTCCGTTAACTCTTGTGTTTGTTCCAAGCGCAATACTGGTCGCTCCCGTTGCCGTTGACTCAAACCCTGCAGCAAATGAATGTTGTCCGTTGGCACTGCTGGTTTTGCCGATACTTACGCCCGGATAATAGGTGTCATGGTTGGTGTTGACAAACCGGCCCGATATGTTCCTTGTGCAGTAATTGATAATCAGATAATCATTACAACTGTTGGTGCCTTCGTCTCCGTTGCTCTGATATCCTATGGTAACCTCATGCTCGCTGGAACTAAGAAATGAGGTTTTCAGGGTATCTGCCGATATGTGAAGGGTATTGATTTTATTTGCCTCAATAACACCCTCTACATTCAGGGTGTCCTTTATGTATGTGTTGCTATTCACAATAATCGGTTCTTCTGCTCTCATGGTGTCACGAAACATCAAATCGCTGTTGAATTCCACATTTCCGCTAATGGTCATCCCTTCCGAAACCTGAAGTGAATCTGTCACCGTAAGTTTGCCGTGAATTTTTGTTTTTCCAACCACCTCAAATTTTTCTGAAGGCACCAAAGTACCAATGCCAACGTTTCCGCTGTCAGGAAGAATGTTGGGTGTGACCTGTGCCGATAATTTTGCAGAAACAATGAGCAACATGCTGATTATTAATAGTTTACCCCCCCTTCTTGAAGCATGTGTCTGATTATCAACCAAATAGATTTTTTCATATTTGCGGGATTTTTCAATTACTGAAACAAATATACGGAATCTTTGGTTTGATGTGCAAATAAAATTTTGTTCGTTGAAAAAAAAATGTTTTGGCTGAGACAGATATTTCTTTAGCGTGAACTGATTGAAAGTTTTTTTCTACTTGTAAAGTTTCACCACGTTGTTGGGTGTAAAGTTTAAGATTTCCCGACTTT
>CAYRXH010000124.1:0-6068 GCA_964428185.1 uncultured Bacteroidales bacterium | reverse complement strand
GGATCTGTTAAAGAAACCATCGGCAACACCATTCTGGCAAAAGCATGGGAGTGGGGTGATAAAAAAGAAACAATCATCATTACATATTCACTTCTCGGGCTAACCACAGAGACTGAATGCACCATTCGTCGTCTCACAAGCAAAGAATTCTGGTATACTGCAACAATTGATGAGAAAGAATACGAATACCACTGGGCTGCCAAATAATTCAACTCTTTTCTGCTGGTTTCAATGAAGAATTTTGGGGGTAAACCGGTCAAAATTCTGGTCGTGCGTTTCAGTTCGATCGGAGATATAGTTCTCACTTCGCCTGTCATAAGGTGCCTGAACGAACAGCTTCCTAATTGCACTATCCATTATCTCACAAAACGAAAATATTCAGATCTGGTTCAAAATAATCCATCCATTTCTCATATATACACCATTGAAAAAAGCATCCGCGAAATTCTTCCCATATTAAAAGAAGAACGATATGATCTGATTATTGATCTTCATAAAAATATTCGCTCTTTTATTCTCAAAATCAGTCTTTTAAGGCCTCATATCACCTTCAAGAAACTAAATTTCAGAAAACTTCTGGCAGTCAGATTAAAAATCAATATTCTCCCTCCTGTTCATATTGTTGACAGAATGATGAAACCTCTTGCTCCCTTTGGTATCTTCTATGATGGGAAAGGACTTGATTACTACCTGTCAGATGACACACATCTACCGAAAGACATGCAACGCTTCTGTAGTGCTCATCCTCATTATTTTGTTTTTGCCATTGGTGGCACTTATTTTACCAAACGTTTACCCAACGAAAAGGTTATTGCTATTTGCAAAAAGATCAATCATCCAGTTATCTTCATCGGAGGCATGGAAGACACAACCAATGCTGATATTATCGCAGGGGAACTGGGATCCTTGTGCTTCAACTCCTGCGGAAAAACAAACATTGACCAGTCAACTCTTTTGATTAAAAATTCTGTTTTTGTTATCAGCAACGACACCGGCATGATGCACATTGCAGCTGCAATGAAAAAGCCTGTTATATCGCTCTGGGGGAATACCATCCCACAGTTTGGTATGTCCCCACTCCTGCCCTGCGAGTTTGAACCTGCTCCATTGATAGCACAGGTAAATGGACTTCGCTGTCGTCCCTGCTCAAAACTTGGATATCAGCACTGCCCCAAAAAACACTTCAACTGCATGAATCTTATCAGTCATGATGAAATACTCAATTATATACATTCGTTAAATCTAATCAGTAGGAACAATCATTAATTCATTACATTTGCATTTGAATAAAATATTTCAATATAAAAAAGATATGAAACATACAGCATTTACAAAATTTCATGAAGGCATGGGAGCCAAAATGGTTCCTTTTGCAGGTTACTTCATGCCTTTACAATATGAAGGAGTCAACGCGGAACACGAACATGTCAGACACAAAGTGGGTGTTTTTGATGTGTCACATATGGGAGAAATATGGGTGAAGGGTCCTCATGCCAAGGCTTTTACACAGTATGTCACCAGCAATGATGTGACTGTATTATATGATGGCAAAGTACAATATTCCTGCTTCCCCAATGAAGAGGGTGGCATTGTGGATGACCTGCTTGTATATCGTATCAATGAAGAAACATATCTGCTGGTAGTCAATGCATCCAACATTGAAAAAGACTGGAACTGGTTATGTAAACATGCTCCGAAATTCAATCTTGAAATCGGGAAAGACCTTTATAATGCTTCGGATGAAATTGCACAACTTGCCGTACAGGGTCCACTGGCTCTGAAAGCCATGCAGAAGATTTGTCCTTTACCAATTGAAGATATGGAATATTATACTTTTAAGAAATTTCAGATTGCAGGAGCCGAAGTAATATTTTCTACAACAGGATACACCGGTTCAGGTGGTTGTGAGATATACATGGATAATAAAGATGCGGAAAAGATTTGGCATGCAGTTTTTGAAGCAGGAAAGGAATATGATATCAAACCCATAGGACTGGCAGCCCGTGATACCCTACGACTTGAAATGGGATTCTGTTTATACGGAAATGACATCAATGATACCACTTCTCCCATTGAAGCAGGATTAGGATGGATCACCAAGTTTAATGAAAACAACAAATTCATCAACTATGATTCTCTGCTATTGCAAAAACAGAACGGTACTTCAAAATCACTTCGCGGCTTTGAAATGATTGATCGTGCAATACCACGACAGCATTATCCTGTTTGTGATGCGAACGGAACCCTTATCGGGGAAGTCACATCAGGAACCATGGGACCTGCTGTGAAAAAAGCCATAGGAATGGCGTATATCAGTTCCGAATTTGCCAAACCCGGTATGGAAATCTACATTGATATCCGGGGAAAGCTTAACAAAGCTGTTGTTGTTAAGCTTCCTTTCTGGAAAGAATAGCATTCGGAAGGAAAACAGACAGGATGAAAGAAAAATATATTCAATCGGTTGCAATTTTTTGCGGAAGCAGCAAGGGCAGCAATCCTGTTTATGAAGATATTTCATCACGTTATGCTCAACTGCTGGTCACCGAAGGAATTAAAATTGTGTATGGAGGCGGAAGCACAGGAATTATGGGAGTTGTTGCAAATACGGCACTAGAGAATTCAGGCTATGTGATTGGTGTAGCACCCAAATTTCTCAATGACAAAGAAGTTGTTCATCAGGGTCTTCATGAACTTCATATCGTTAATGATATGTTTGAACGCAAAGCATTGCTTATGAAAATTTCCGATGCTTTTGCTATACTCCCCGGAGGCATAGGTACCATGGATGAATTCTTTGAAGTATTTACTGCCCTTCAGCTTGAAACTATCCAGAAACCAATTGGCATTCTCAATATTAACGGTTATTATGACACACTCATTCAGATGATTGGCCGGATGGTAAATGATCAGTTTTTCCGAAAAGAGCACTTTCATGATCTGATAATCAGTTCAGACCCTGAAGAGTTTCACAAGCTGCTCATCAATCATCGGCCGGTGAAAGTAGAGAGCTGGATCAATGAACTTCGTAAAACCAACACTTTCTGAAATGATGCTCATAATTGGAATAACAGGTACGCTGGGTGCAGGGAAAGGGACTATAGTTGACTATCTGGTCACACACAAGAACTTTTCTCACTTTTCTGTGAGAGGCTACTTGCTGAAAGAGATCAGGCAGCGGGGACTGGAAGAAAACAGAGATAATATGGTCGCTGTAGCCAACCAACTGAGAGCTCAGTTCGGCAATTCATATATTGTTGAGCAATTATATCTTGAAGCTCTGCAATCTGGAAAAAACACCATTATTGAAAGTATCAGAAACACCGGTGAGATTGATGGACTGAAGAAACTAGGAACGTTTATACTTCTGGCTGTTGATGCCTCCCCTGAAGTAAGATACAAACGAATTGTGGAAAGACAGTCAGAAACTGACCTGATTTCATTCGAGGAATTTATTGCCAATGAGAAAAGAGAAATGGAGTCTTCAAATCCAAACGCACAGAATATTCGGGCTTGCATGGAAATGGCAGATTTTCAACTGACTAACGACGGAAGCTTTGAAGAACTGCACATTCAGATAGATCAAATAATTCAACATCTCAATATCTGAACTATGGAAAATTACAATCGCCCAAGCTGGGATGAATATTTTATGGAAATTGCTGATACTGTTGCAAAACGAGCTACCTGCGACCGTGGGCGCAGCGGTTGTGTCATAGTGAAAAACAAACAGATTCTTGTTACAGGCTATGTGGGATCTCCCAGAGGCTTGCCTCACTGTGATGATGTTGGACATCAGATGAAACAAATGGTACATGAAGATGGACATGTGACCACACATTGTGTCAGAACAGTTCATGCCGAGCAAAACGCTATCACCCAGGCTGCCCGCTTCGGGATACCACTTGAAGGGTCAACACTCTATTGCAGAATGACACCCTGTCGAACCTGTGCCATGCTCATTATCAACTGTGGTATTGAAAGAGTTGTGTGTGAAAAAAAATATCATGCAGGTGCTGAAAGCGAAGAAATGTTTAAAACTGCAGGTGTTGAACTTGTTTACTTTTCAGAAGATGTCATGAAATATGACAAACAATAACAGCAACCTTATCTGTTGAAAATTATTCCATTCAGGATCAAACCAGGATCACTTCTCTTTCTAGGTCCACTCCAAACATTTCTCTAACTGAGCTCTGTATGTTCTCCGAAAGGGTGATTATTTCAGCGGGGCTTGCATTCCCGTAATTTACAAGAACCAGAGATTGTTTCTCGTGCACACCTGCATCTCCAAACCGCTTCCCTTTCCAGCCGGCATGTTCAATTAGCCATGCAGCAGCAAGTTTATAGCATCCGTGTTCTGCAGGATAGCAAACAACATCAGGAAACCCAGACTGAATTCTGAGTAATTCTTCTGCAGAAACAACTGGATTCTTGAAAAAACTCCCGGCATTTCCCAAATCATTAACATCAGGAAGCCTGGAAGTTCTGATTTTGATAACTTCTGCTCTTACCATTTCAGGACTTACCTGTGAAATTTCACTGAATGAATTTTTCAAAGCAGCATAACTCAGATTAACATCAGGCTGAAGTGACAATTTATATTTAACACTTGTCACAATATATTTTCCGTTCCAATCATTCTTAAACCTGCTGTAACGATATGCGAAATCACATTCTGCTGCATCTTTCCATTGGACACTGCCATCAGATATGCTAAAAACTTCAACCTTTTCAACAAGTTTGGCAGCCTCAACTCCGAAAGCACCAATGTTCTGAACCACAGAAGCCCCGACAGTGCCGGGAATATGAGATAAATTCTCAAGCCCATACCATTTATTATTCATACAAAAAGAAACAAAATCATCCCATATCTCACCTGCAGCGGCCTGAACCAAAACAAAATCCCCTTCACGACCTGTCATTTCAATACCTTTTGTGGAAATATGAATGATTGTTCCCGGATAATCCCCGGTAAATAAAACATTGCTTCCACTGCCAAGCACCAGAAAAGGATCTTCTGAAGGAACAGAAAAAACAGCAGGCAATTGTTCCTTGTCAGAAATTTCTATCACCTTTTTTGCAAACACATTCATCCTGAATGTGTTATATAACTTCAGAGATACATTCTCTTTTGCAGACACTGTCTTGTTTTTCAGATTGTGAAACGACTGCTCTGCCATATATGATGAACGAACAAGAGGTGCACTCTCCACCTGATAATATCCAAGATCCAGTGCATACTTTTTATAGAACTCAAAGCTATCAGGATGTATATACTCCACTACTGGCAACTGAGTTGGTGTAGGCTGCAGATATTGACCTATTGTCAGAATCCGGCAACCTACATAATACAAATCATTGATTGTATCTAGGATTTCATCATGGGTTTCTCCCAAACCAAGCATAAAACCGGATTTAGTAAGTAATCCACTGTCTGAAAAATACTTCAGCACTTTCATACTGGTGTCATAGTCTGCTTTACTCCTGACAAATGGGGTCAGTCTGCGGACAGTTTCAACATTGTGAGCAATTATATCGGGAGCAGCCAAACATACATACCTCAATGCCTCTGTATTATTTTGAAAATCCGGAACCAGCACTTCAATCACAGTATCAGGATTTACAGATCGACACGCACGAATGGTTTCGGCCCAAAGTGAGGCCCCGAAATCATCTAGATCATCCCTGTCAACTGAAGTAATAACGACATGCCTGAGTTTAAGAATCCGGACTGTATTTGCAAGTTTTTGAGGCTCATGAATATCAGGAGGCAAAGGCTTCCCCGTTTTGGTTGCGCAAAACTTGCAAGATCGTGTGCAGATATCACCAAGAATCATCAGTGTTGCTGTGCCTCTGCTCCAGCATTCTCCTATATTGGGACATTTCCCGCTGCTGCATATCGTGTGAAGATTATTTTCTTCAACAAGATGCTGCACCTGTTTGTATTGTACTCCACCTCCAATTTTGATTTTCAGCCAGTCAGGTTTTCTTCTGATGTTCATGTTCCTACTTTGTATGCAAACTTACATAAAATTTTAATTACACATAAACGGGATAAAAATCCAGTCCAA
>CAYRXH010000123.1:0-6147 GCA_964428185.1 uncultured Bacteroidales bacterium | reverse complement strand
TTGGACTGGATTTTTATCCCGTTTATGTGTAATTAAAATTTTATGTAAGTTTGTTACATATTCCAGTTAAATGAGAATCATCCTTTGCCTGAGTTTGTTTTTTTTATTTGCAGAACTTCCGTATGCACAGGAAGTTGAAACTTCAGGATTTCAGAGTTATTATCTCAACAATTACATTCAGCTTGCTGATCATTACTATAATATTTCTCAGTTTGATTCAGCCTTGTTTTATTATAACAAGAGCCTCATACTGGCCAGAGACCATGAAAATATCAAGGACGAGATCAGCTGTTTGTGCAGTATCGGTTCTTTGTATGATAATCTGGGGCAATATGATCAGGCACAGGAAAATATCATGAATGCCCTCAACCTCTCAATACGCATCCTTGATTTTGAAAGCACCGGAACAGCATTAAATCTTCTTGGTGGAGTATACTTCAGAAAGGGAGATTACAAAAAAGCATTACAGGTTTTTTATTATTCCCTGAATCTAAAATTGCGTTCAGGAGAATTGGTAGGAGTATCCAGTGTGCTAAATAATATTGCAAATCTATACTACAGCTGGGGAGACTACAAAAGAGCTAAGAATCTGCACCTTCGTTCCTACAAAATACTTCTGTCACAAAAAGATTCTGTGGAACTGTGTGCAATGATGCTGAATTTAGGAAACAGCTATCTTTCATTGAAGAATTATGACAGTGCTCTCTATTTTTATGATGCAGCAATTGAACTTTCAAAACAACAAAAAAATGAAATAAGGCTGATCGGGAGTTTAAACAATAAATCGTATCTGCTCATTGAGCTGGGACGTTACAGTGAAGCCATTGAAATTTTAAAAAATGCCGTCAATATTGCTCACCCGGAACAGTATATGATGGAATATGTTTACATACTGCGCAATCTGGGAGAAGCCTATTTGCTAAGTCAGCAGCCTGAAATTGCTCTGGAATACCTTCTGAGATCTTCCCTCTTGTCAGACAGCATCGGTTTGATTGAACTTCAGATCAGCCTTCTTGATCTTCAATCAAAGGCATATGAAAAACTCGGACAATTCAATATGGCTCTGGACACATATAAACGCTCAAAAATTCTCAATGACAGTATTTTCTCTAAAGAAGCTCAAAAAAATCTGTATGAGTTTCAGTTAAGATATGAAACCCGAATCAGAGAAAACCAATTACTGCTGAAAGATCTTCAAATTTCTAAACATCAGTCCCAGGTAAAAAATCAGTGGTACATTTTTGCCATCATTTCAATAGGATTTATCAGTGTTTTTGTATTGATCTGGCTGTCTTTGAAAAACAAAGCAAAAATTCAGGAAAAATCTTTCCGTCAACAGATTGTCAGGCATCAGCAGATGGCTTTATCTGCCCAGATGAATCCACATTTTATTTCAAATTCACTGAATTCAATTCAAAGATTTTACATTCTTAATGATTATGAAACAGCAAGTGATTATTTATCAGAATTCGGGACATTGATCAGAATTATCCTTGAAAATTCATCAAAAGATGTCATTAGTGTGGACGAAGAAATACGTTTTATCCGGGCATATCTTAAACTTGAACATCTACGACTTGAAAAGAAGTTCAATTATCATATTCACATCAGTCCTGATATTAATTCTGCAAAGACATTCCTCCCCCCGCTTATTCTTCAGCCTTTTGCTGAAAATGCTATCTGGCACGGCATCGCTCCTCTTGAATCAGAGATAAAACCACAAGTTTTAATTCATTTTACAAAGGAAAATCCATTTCTTGTTATTTCAATTGATGACGATGGAATTGGTATCAATTACTCCCGAGAACTAAAAAAAGAAGCAGGTAAAGGAAGAAAATCCTACGGTATGGAAATCAACAGCAAGCGCCTTGCTTTGCTGGGATCTTTAGCAAACACTCTTATTAAACCTGAAATTATTGATAAATCTGAATTCGGAAAGAGAGGAACTCTTGTCACTCTTCGGATTCCATGTAATATTAAGAATCTAACTGAATAAATCATGAACAGCTCACACAAAGTTGTTATTTTAGACGATGAAGCTTCTGCCAGAATAATCCTAAGAGGTTTTATCGAAAAATTTTTCCCCGGATATAAAATCATTGGTGAAGCTGACACTGTTGAAAAAGGAACCGATCTGCTTCAAAATACGAAACCGGATCTTGTTTTTCTTGATATCCAACTCAATAGCGGTACTGGGTTTAATATTCTTGAAACCATCGGCAAGCACGATTTCCAGGTTGTATTTGTCACTGCATATGACAATTTTGCAGTTGAAGCCTTTCGGTTTGCAGCCATGGACTACCTTCTTAAACCACTTAAAATCAATGATCTGAGAAATACACTTCAACGTTTTGAACAAAGAAAACTTTCGTCTGAAAATAGCACAATCAAGACAGCAACTTTTTCAGAAAACATCAAACTCAATGACTTGAAACATGGAAAAATGGCATTACCTTCTGTTGAAGGTTTCGAGGTGGTTAATCTCCAGGACATTATCAGACTTGAATCTGACAGAAATTACACAAGAATCTATCTTTCAGACAACAGCGAATTTGTTGTAAGCCGAACACTCAAAGAATTCGAAGACATGCTTGTCAATTTTAATTTTATCAGAATTCATCATTCGCATATCATCCATCTCAGATATATCAAAAAGTACATCCGCGGTCAGGGAGGGGAAGTGATGATGACTGATAACTCTGTGGTTCCTGTTTCAAGAGCGAAAAAAGAGGAGTTTCTTGCCCTGTTTCTGAAATAACTGTTTGATAATTCATTTAAACCGTTTGTATTGAATTTCAGGCTATCTGATAAAAACTATTGTTTATATAATGTACTTTGCTGAAATTTGTTGCTGAATCAATCCCCCTTTTGTATGAAATCAAAAATTTTATTTTCAGTATTGTTTTTCTTTCTGATTCATTTTCACATTTCAGCTGAAAATGGTTTTATCCCCAATCAGGGCCAGGTCATTGATGAAACTGGAAAAACAAGACCTGATGTACTGTTCACCTATGAATTGCCGGGTGCAAAAATGTTTTTCCATGAGAATAAAATCACATTTGTTTTCTGGAATATTGAATATATGGAAAACGAGAAAAGTCTGGAACTGAGAAACAAAGGAGACCTGGAAGGTGCCAAGTTTCACTCAATGCGAATCCACCAGATGCATATTGAGTTGGAATTTCTGGGATCAAACAGTGGGCCTCTGTTGACATTTGACAACAAGCAAAGTTCATACGTGAATTACTACCTCGGACACTGTCCTGAAGGCATCCAAAATGTTGCAGTATATAAAAAGGTCACATACAGCAATATTTATAACAATATTGACCTCATCTTCATGGCCACAGAAAACGGGCTAAAATATGACCTGGTATTAAAACCAGGAGCAAAGCTCTCCGATATACGATTCAGCTACAACGGAATCAGCAAACTGGAAATGAAAGACGGATCGATGCATGTTGAAAATGAATTTCGCCCAATTATTGAAAATATCCCTCATTCATATTACCAAGAGAACAAGACTCCAGTTCAGGTTCAATTCAACATCCTCAGCGACAACACTTATGGTTTTGCTTGCAATGAACTGAGCAGTGATAGTATTGAACAAACAATTATCATAGACCCTACCCTTTCATGGTCCACCTACTTTGAAAGGACAGTAACAGGTGGTGTTTCCACAATCAGAGGAAATAATACCACAGATGCTGACGGAAACTTCTTTTATCAGATCAACACATACACAGCTGACCTTCCCATTGCCAATCCTGGTGCCCCTGTATATCTGGATCCGTCATATAATCCTACCAGCGGACTGGATATCTATTTTGCCAAATTCAATATCAACAGAGAATTGATCTGGTCCACATATCTTGGAGGAACATCAGGCAATCAGAGTAATTACTATGATCACGCATTGGCTACCTGGAACGGATACTTATATATATGCGGGAATACAAACAGCAATAATTTTCCGCTTGTAAATCAGGGAAGCGGAGCATACTATCAAACCTATCCAGGAAGTACCTGCGGATTTCTTTCAAAATTCAATGCCACTACCGGGCAGATGATTCATTCTACTTATCTCCGCAGCTATGATTACCACAGTATGGCTGTTGATAATTCCGGCAATATAGCTGTGATGTCATTCAACTATACATGGTCGGTGTCCCCTAATGTCATGAGCCGCACAGGTGCATATAATCAGGCAACTCACGGTGGAGACAGCGATCTGTTTTTGTACATGTTCAACTCTTCATTGCAGCAGACATGGGGTACATACTTCGGAGGAGCAGGCTATACCGACCCTCACGGGATAACTTTTGACAGTAATGGGAATCTGTTCCTCTTTTCAAGAAGCAGCAGCAATACCGGAATGCCTTTATTAAATCCAGGAGGAGGTGCTTTTTTTCAGTCGACAGTAACCGACAAATACGACTGCGGAATTTCAAAGTTCAATACTTCAGGTGCTCTGGTTTGGAGTACTTACTTTGGAGGAGCCGGGCTTGAAGGATTATCATATTCAAAAGCTCTTGTCAATGACAATGACGATATTATTCTGACAACAACCACAAGAAGCACTGTCATGCCTGTGTTCAGCCAGGGAGGAGGAGCCTATTATCAGGGGACACCTCCTGTTGGCCTTAATGATGGTTGGGGAGGTGATCCAGGATGTGGTTTTTATATCAGATTTAATAACAGCGGCGTCAGACAACATGCAACATATATCGGAGTTGATAACGAAAGCAATTATATCCATGATCAGGCACAAGGAAATTGTGGAAGACAATATATGATTCTCTCTACCATAGCCTTCCCTGTCACTGTATTATCTGGTGCATATAATCAGACAAATGCAATTCCATCTTCATATGGTTATATGGCATTGGAGTTTAATTCAGCTTTTGCTATCCGATGGGCTACATATTTACAAAGAGACAGTTCCTATTTTGAACAATTTGCAATTGACAAACAAAACGGGAGGCTTTATGTCACCGGTTCTACTCAAGCCACTGATTACATCACAGCAAATCCCGGTGGCGGAGCATCTTTTGACGGAGTGAAAAACATGGCAAGCCCTACACAATATACACTTGCTATCATGGAATTCGATATTGGTGCTCCTCCAACTGTCTGGGTGTCGGGAGGCGGAAACCCTGAAGTGTGCAGTGGAGGAAGTATCACTCTGAATGCAAGCGGATCAGGAACAATATACTGGTATGACCAGCAAACAGGAGGCACTCAGCTTGGAACCGGGACCAGTTATACCCTCAATAATGTGACTTCGACTACTACTATCTGGGTTGAATCAAATGACGGCGGTTGTGAAAGCGCCAGAACTCCTATAACAATCACTGTGCTTACAGCGCCATCTGTTACTTTATCAGCCTCGGCTAACCCAATTTGCCAAGGAACTTCTGTAACACTGACAGCCGGAGGTGCTTCTTCATACTCCTGGAGCGGCGGACTGGGAACGGGCACAACCAAAAATGTAACACCCGGCTCAACAACTACTTATACTATTACCGGTACCGGATCAAACACCTGTACAGCAACAGCCAGCGTCACTGTTACAGTCAATCCAAATCCCACTGTCACTTTAACGCCCTCTTCGTCAAACATTTGCAATGGATCGAGCACTACACTTACTGCAGGTGGTGCTTCTTCCTATTCATGGAGTGGCGGACTGGGAACTGGAAATCCTAAAGTTGTTAATCCGTCATCAAATACCACATATACTGTTACCGGAACTGCTGCTAACGGCTGTTCTGCTTCTGCAAGCACAACAATCAATGTCAATGCAAATCCTTCTGTCACCCTGACTCCATCAGCTACAACTGTCTGTAGTGGTTCACCTGTCACTCTCACGGGCGGCGGTGCCTCTTCATACTCATGGAGTGGCGGACTGGGAACTGGAAATCCAAAAATAGTCAATCCGACTTCAAACACGACATATACAGTTACAGGAACTGATGGCAACGGATGTTCTGCTTCTGCAAGCACAACAATCAATGTCAACTCAAATCCATCAGTAGGAATTTCTGCTTCTTCAACTACTATTTGTAACGGACAGAGCAGCACTCTCACAGGAACAGGCGCAAGCAACTATTCATGGAGCAGTGGACTGGGAACAGGAAATCCAAAAAT
>CAYRXH010000122.1:0-6313 GCA_964428185.1 uncultured Bacteroidales bacterium | reverse complement strand
TCGGACAGTAGTGATTTCAGATATTATCTCAGCTACCTGTGGAGACGATAGGCAATTCGCATTAACAATTGGGAATAGTACGGATTATGGCTATATTGATGTCGTACATGACGCTGTTGAAGATATCTCCTATATATTAAGTATTACTGATGCACAAGGAAAAACGGTTTATTCCGTTGCATATACAGCTAATTCTCCTGTGATGAATAAAAGAGTAGAAACTTCAGCTTTGTCTTCGGGCATTTATTTTATCAATGTTTCCTCTTCAGTGAATAATCATTCACAGAAGATCATGATAAGATAGAGTTTGTTTAGGGGAAAGATTTAAAAATGTTATAGAAGGTTTCCATCGTTACAAACCTGAAACGATGTTTGCTAAAGAATATTAATTCTCTTTCAAGCAAACGTTCAGCAGGTTTTCCCAGATTCTTTCTTTTAAGAGGAGCCCTGATAGAGAATGAGTTGTGATTTTCAGAGTCTGGATTTGTAATATCTGAACTAGAAGATTCATGAATGAATTCATTAGGATGAGTAAGGAAATTAATCGGTTTGGAACAATATTTAGTTTCAGTAGCCAGCAGTTTTCTTATTATCAAGGAAAAAAAAGGAAAAATTCTTAAAGTTGTTCCGATATAAGGAAAAATGAACGCAGACACTGGGACCTCAAGAATATGAGTGTCACCCTTTTTTGTGAGAGAATTTGCATGAACAAAGTAGGGTTTTCTTGGAGCAAATAGCCAGTTTAGTTTGCCACAGGATCCTCTCGAAAGAAACCAGTCGAATCTCTGAGAAGCAACAGAGCTGTCAATGAGAAAACCTGTTTCTTTCAGTGCCCTTGCGGTATGTTTATTTACTCGCAATGACGGGGCTCTGAATGAGATAACTGCTTGACCTGATATGTTTTCCAGAATGCTTTTTGACTTTTTAAGATTAGAAAGTTGTTCAGAGAAATTCATTGTTCCGAAGGATTGATTGGGGTCATGAGAATAACCGTGACAACCCACTTCATGCCCCTCACTAATTACCATCTTTACAAGTTCAGGACATTGTTCTGCCAGATCAGCAGTAAAAAAGAAGGTCGACTTTACCTGGTATTTCCTGTAAAGGTTGAGCAGGAGTGGCATTCCTTCATTCAGAAGATGGGGAATGACAGAATCTGATTGTTTATTCAACAGCAGTGATGTTTTTTCAACATCAGTGGTTATCAAACAGAATTTTTCATTTTTTTTCATGTTTTCTTCTACTGAAAATTAACTTTTTACCTGTTCGTCTTATAATTTGTGACAGATACCACGACAACCATCCTGCAAATGTGTGTTTCCATTGCTCAGTATGAATCAGAATGTACATTTGTTTCACATGAGCCTGTTGTATCAGGTGAATTAAAGAATCAGTATTTTTTATTGGAATTTCATTGTGATTGTAGGTTTTAACTTTGTCAAGCCGTTTAAATTTTTGTTTCCAGCTTCTACCGGTATCAGAAAAGTAAGTTATTGTGTTATAATCCGGGGAATGAAATGCATCACCTTTTAAAACCAAATTCTGAAAATTAATCTTGTTCCATATTGTAAAATTATCCCAGTGAGAAAAGATCTTGTCAGAGCTGAATATTTTGGGGATTAATCCGAGCATATTTTTCAGGGAATATCCGTTTTGTGTTTCCAAAAATGAACCTCCGTGGGGACATACCGTGGAAACGGGAACAAAATTTCTGAATTCTTCCAGTTCGGTCTCAAAGATTTCTACTGCTTTTTTAATATCACCTCTTGCCTTAGTGACAACTTCATAATGATAACCCACCTCATGGTTCATTGAATGAATTTCTTTAAGTAAATGAGGTTGAAAAATCATGGGAGTATGCCTGAAATAGTATGAAGCCTGAATATTCAGGGCAGCTTCTGCTTTAGCAAAGTTCAATTGATGGAAAGGGTCCAGATCAACGTCATGTCTTAAAAGAATAAACCGTTCAGGTTTGATATTATTACTGAGATATTCGGACATGGTAAGACATTGATATCCGCTCTTACAGATGGCATTCAGCAGTTCATTGTATTTTTTGAAAGAGAAATCGAGGGACATGATTTAAGATTTAAAACCGATGGGAATTCCATTCTCCATTTCAAATTCACGGATAATTTTTACAGGAACTCCACCCACCATTGTGTTTGGGGGTACATCTTTATGAACAACTGATCCGGAAGCAACAATAGCACCTTCACCTATGGTAACTCCCGGCAGAATAATAACACCAATGGCAATCCAGGCATTTTTTTTAATAATAACAGGGGCAAGAAATGCCTCAGAGAGATGCTTGTGATATTCAAGAGGTTTGTTATGAGCAAGGATGAAGTTTTGTCCGGCAATGGAAACTCCATCTTCAATAATAACAAAATTGGGATATGTATCATCAATGGTAACCATTGGACCAATGTGAACCCCTTTTCCGATTTTGACACCACGGTTTCTCTGCATCCAGATTCTTAATCCGCTGTAGGGACTAACACGTGAAAGAACCTGCCAGAAGTGATCCATAGTTCTTCTGTATAAAAATCTAGTGCATGCCATGAATCCGACATACCCATGTTCGCGGGCTGATCTTTTCAGTGCCTGGAAAAAGGGCCTTTCCACATGATTGGGAAGAGTATGTTTTTTTAATTCCAGATAATCTTTCATGACAGTTAAATTAATCCTCCGTTGATATCAATTGAAGAGCCTGTGATGTAATCAGCTTTAATAAGGAACTCAATGGCAAGAAAGATATTTTCCGGATTGCCAAGTTTTTGTAGGGGAATTGAATCAATGATTCGGGAGAGTTGTTCCTGGGGTATATGAGATATCATTCCCGTATTAAAATAACCCAGATTGAGACAGTTGATGGTTATTCCGCAAGACGCATTTTCAGCTGCAACACTTTTTGTAAGTCCCCAGAGTGCAGATTTTGAAGCAGCATATGCACTTGTTCCCATTACACCTTTTTGAGCCACAACTGAAGATAAGTTTATGATGCGTCCAAATCCTGAATCCCTCATGACTGGCAATAATGCATTGATTATTCTCATGTTGCCTCCCAGATTGATATCTACCAACCTCATCCATTCATCAGGGTCTGCCTTATGGGTAAAAGAGTTATAATTCACTCCAGCACAATTGATTAATACTATCTGATCACCTTTTTGAACAACATTTAGAAGAACATCTTTTACATTGCCATCCGAAGACAAATCAAGATAGAAAAAGCGGTCATTGTGTTCTGTTGTGGGTTTATTAAGGTGGTAAGACCCAAGTACATTATATCCCTTTTGGGTAAACTTACTGAACAGGAATCTCCCGATTCCACCTGTTGCACCTGTAATTATTATTTTCATTGGATCTGAGTTTTTACAAATTTAAGTTGAAAATCCGGATTGTTTTTCATTATCTCCTGACTTTCTGGATAATTTTCAATAAACCAGATAATAAATTCAGCAACATCAATTTTTTCTTTGAGCATGGCATTTCTGTTAATCTGAAAGGAGGATTTCAAATTTTTTATACCGAGCATCTCAGAAATTTTATTCAGGAAGCTCCCTGTTTCATTGGTTTTAAATGCAGTAGTCAGTTTGTATTTTTTCTCCAGTTCTTCGAGAACACCTATTTCTCCTGCAAAGTCATTAAACCTGATTCCTGGAATCCCCAGAAGTGCGGCTTCCATAGCCATTGATTGACTGTCTCCGATATACATTTCAGCAAATGACATCAGATTGTGAATTTCGGATGGATCAGCACAATATCTGTATAGTTCAAATTCAGGGCTAAGAGAGAATTCAGAGCTGATAATAATCCTGCCATGGGGTTTGAGAATCTCAATGAGTTGATGTGAGATTTCTTTGTTGAGACCCTTTCTGTTCCTGTCATGATAGGCATTCAGGCCGGAGAGTCTCAGAATAAAAAAACGTTCTTTTATCAATTCACTGATGTTTGTATCTTCTGCCCGGAATCTTGCAGGATGTAAATAAGCTAATTTCTGAAAGCCTTTGTAAGCTGTTTTTTTTGATTCCCATTTTCCTGCATTGCAGGATTCGGGAGACAAAATCACAGAAGCATTAGGATATACTATTTTTGCATATTTTGGAATGATATGAGCATCATCTTCGCTGAAAATGATTGATGGAATTCGGCAACGTTTTCCAAGGAGTGCCAGTGTGATTTCAGAGCCGAGAATTAAATCAGGCTGAAAGTGTCTGATGTGTTTTAAGATGGCAAAATATCTTTTTCTGAGAACGTTGGCAAAAGACAAATAAGAACTTGACAGTCGGGAAGGGAGAAGGGGAAGTTCATACTTAATCCCTGATCTGAGACATAAGTCTTCGAGAATATCTTTTTTGGCAATGAGGATTTTGATTTCATGCCTGAAACTTAATTCCCTGATAATATTTTTCAGAAAATGAAACTGTGCAGGGTGAGCTATTGTAAATAGTAACTTCATTGTATCCCTTTTAATCAGTCGGAGAACTTACGGGTTCAATTTTTTTGATTGGTTTTGCAGGAGAACCACCTGCAATAGTCATAGGAGGTATGTCTTTTGTAACAACTGATCCCGATGCTATAATTGCATTTTCACCTATTGTAACACCTGGCAGAATAACAACATTAACAGCTATCCATGCTCCTTTTTTAATGTGTACAGGAGCAATTTTATTTGAAGAGGGCCCCATGATTTCCCTGAGGGGTTTTGTGGGATTTGAATGAGTAAGAATAAACACTCCGCTGGTGATAGATACATCATCTTCAATGGTGATTAAATCAGGTCTTACCCGATCAAGCACGTTTCCTCCACCCATAAAAACATTTTTCCCGATTTTTACACCTCTTAAACGTTCAAGCATGCAACGTACTTTTGATCCTACGGGAAATCTTGTCATTGCAATCCATTGAATCAGTTTATTCAGAAATGATTTTATTAAACTCTTGATCCCTGTAGCCTCAAGATGGGCACTGCCAACCTGATTTTGAGCAATTTTCATGATTCCTTTTGTCATAATTCTATTATTTTAAGAAATTTGCCGGTGGAATTACAACAGCTTCACCCTGTAATACTGTTTTATCAAGTGAATTGGTGCAGACTGTACCAAGTTTTATTGTTCCGTTATCATATACTTCAATGACTGAAACAGTGACAGTGATTGTGTCATCAGTAAAAACAGGTGCTTTAAAATGAAGACTCTGACTTACATAAATTGTCCCCTGTCCGGGAAAATCATTACCAAGAACTGAGGAGATTAAGCCAGCAGAATACATCCCGTGAGCAATGCACCTACCAAATTTTGTTTTTAAAGCATAGGTTTCATTTAAATGTACGGGATTAAAATCTCCAGTACATTCCGCAAATGCCTGAATTTTAGCTTGTGTAATCTGAAATGTTTTTTTAAACTGACGATCTGTCATCTTTTTTGTTGATTAACAATTTGTAAATATATATAATTTTTATGGCAATATTATCAGAATCAATTCCGGTTTCAAATATTCTGTTACGTCCTTTGGTTTTTTTGTGAATTCTTTCATATTCTATGGCAAGTGAAATTTTTGAAGCAAAATCCTCAGCTGAGTTCTCAGCAATATAGCATCCATCAAGAGAAACAATCAGGGATTTCACATCACCTGTATCAGAAGAAACTATGGGTCTGCTGCACGCCATTGCTTCTTTGATGGTATTTGGAGAACCTTCGCTGATGCTTGTCAGCAAAATAACATCAGATGCATTATACCAGAATTTGAGGATATTATGAGGAATGCTCCCAAGAGTATGCAGGTGAATTGGTTTATCATCAAGACGTGCAATCGCTTGTTGTGCCAGTGGGAAATTTTTTTCTTTCACTGAAGGATTTGCAGCAAAAAGAATGTGAACAGAATCTGAATCCCAGCCTAGTTTATGCTGAGATTGGATTTTGTCAAGTTCCTGAAAATTATGAGTATCAACTCCATTAGGTATAACTTCTGCAAGCTTCAGATTGAGAAGTTTTTTCATTTGGGCGGATTTAACAATAATTTTTTTCCATCTGAAAAGTTTAGCGAAAATCCGTACCGAATATTTCATAATTCTTCCACCATTGATATCAGTTCCCATCAATGATACACACAATGGCTCCAGACCTGCAAGTGAAGCAACAAACCCGGAAAATGAATAATGAGCGTGGTAGAGATCATAAGTAAATTGGTTTTTTTTTCGTTTTAGTTTCAGGATGCTTTTTAAATATCCTATAAATCCATTATTTTCCAGCAGGAAATAATCAATGGCTATCCCTTTAGAAACGAGTGATTCAGCTTGATTCTTTAT
>CAYRXH010000121.1:0-6363 GCA_964428185.1 uncultured Bacteroidales bacterium | reverse complement strand
GAGTAGAGAGTGCAAGTGGTGAGAAACTGCAATTTCTCTCTACTCTCTACTTACTACTTGCTGCTTTTTTTTTATTCGTTTATGTGTAATTAAAATTTTATGTAAGTTTGTAGAATAATTACTATCCATAGCACAGGATGAAAAGAGTGTTGTTTTTTATTTTTGTTGCATTTCTGACTCATAATGCATTTTCGTCCTTTTTGGTCTTTCCAAAAAACAACAGCCTTTTAGTTTATAATGAAGTTGAGTTTTTATGGAATATTGATGAGGCAGCTGTTTCGTATCAAATAGTTATTGCAACTGACCAGAATTTCACAACAATAATTAAAGATACCACAGTTACCGCTAATTCATGTCTTATTGAACTCAGTGAATGTCAATCTTATTTCTGGAAAGTTGGTGTTTATAACGGTGTCTTTTTAACATGGTCAGAAACCCGATCATTTTCAATAATGAATCCTAGCTGTATCTCCTCGGTGAATGTTTGGCTTTCAAGTGATTCTCTGGTGTCAATAGATAGCTCAAACAAGGTCACACAGTGGAATAACATAATTGGAAGCGAAGTTTTTTCTCAGCCAATCCAATCTTATCAACCTCAACTCGTTGCAAATTCTTTTGGGGGATATCCAATAATTAGGCTTGATGGATCTGATGATTTTTTGTTGTTTGACGATACCCTTGTTATGGCTAGTTTCTTTGGATTGGTAAATTATAGCAATACTCCATTCGGAGCATGGCCAGCATTAATAAGTGCATCAAATGGAAATTATCTTATTTATGGAAATGTTGGTTCTTTGTTATTATACATTCAAAACTTGACAAACGATTCAATGTATATAAATAATATTGAAACAAACAACTTTTCTCCATTAAATGTAAATAAACTAATATCTGTTTTTGCTCAAGCAAAAGTGTTGCAAAATCTATTTATCGGATCGAATATTGGGACAGGGAGTTTTTGGAAAGGTGACATTTCTGAAATAATTTTAAGTTCTACATCCTTAACGACTAACGAAAAAAATAACTTATATCAATACATTTTCAATAAATATTCTCCCCCCGTAAATCTTGATACTGATCTGAATATTGATTATGGTTTTTGCAATATTGAATTATCTGTGAACACTTCTTATGTAAGTTATCTCTGGTCCACAGGCAGCACTGATGATACCATCACGGTGAGTGTATCGGGACAGTACTGGGTTCAGGTGACGGATGTTTTCGGACGGGTCAGCAGAGATACCATTAATGTACAGTTTCCTCATTTTGCATTTCAGGATACAACAATTTGCATCGGAGATACTGCTGTATTTACCAGTACACTGACCGGTGATTATGGCTTTGAGTGGTCTGATGCATCAACTGACAGTGTGCTGAAGATCACAGAAGCAGGCACGTACTGGCTGAAAGTCACTGACACTTTGGGCTGCTTTCTGACTGATACCTTTGTTGTTTCGGTTGACTCCTTTTCTGTGCTGACTTCACTTGGACCGGATATATCTATCTGTAGCGGCGAATCCATCGGGCTTGTCAGCGGGGCATCTCAGGCACAGGAATATCTCTGGTCAACCGGAGATACCACTGTCAGCATCCAGTTGCAAGCTCCCGGAGAATATTCTGTGACAGTAACCAATGCCATTGGTTGTGTAGCACAGGATACGGTGAATGTGACATTTCATGGCTATAAGCCCGAAGTAGGTTTTGTGGCAGATTCAGTTTGCTTTGGGTTGCTTACTTCTTTCACAGACACTTCGTCTGCAACGGCTCCCGATGCCATTGGTTCATGGCTATGGACCATTGACGGAATCCCCTTTACTGAACAGAATCCTGAATATCAGTTTCCCGACCCCGGGACACATCAGGTGCAGTTATATGTGGAAACCGATTCCGGTTGTTGGGCACTCACAACACAAGATGTGTTTGTAATTCCTAATCCTGAAACGGATTTTATGCCTGTGATGGGTTGTTCAGAGAAACCCATTCAGTTCAATAATCTGACAACTGTTGACTGGGGGTCGGTGCTTGCATGGGAATGGATAGCAGTAGATACTTCTGATGTGATAGTTGATTATTCAACTTCAACACATGCCCTTTTCTCATTTACTGAACCCATGATTTATGATGTGACCCTGATTGCCGTCACATCCGATGGCTGCCGTGACACGATTACGAAACCTGTTGAAATAAGACGCACACCCGCTGTAGATTTTAGCTGGAGCAATATATGTATTGGTCAGACAACAGCATTTGTTGAAACAACCCAGGTTTTGCCACACGAATCAATTATTCTGAGACAATGGGATTTTGGTGATAACGGAGTATCTGTACTCCCCAATCCCCTGCATCAGTATGCTCTGGCCGGGACCTATCAGGTGTCGCTATATAATAAATCAGTCAACGGTTGTTCCGATACAATAGTGAAACCGGTGACAATCTATACACTACCTGATCCCGGATTTGAGTATTCCACACCATGTCTGAACACTACAGTACAGTTTTATGATACAAGCAGTGTGAGTGGCGGATATGTTGATCATGTGCTTTGGACATTCCCCGGTTTTGACACCACCTCTGTCACCTCTCCCTTATATAATTTCCCGGATACAGGAATTTACACAATTATCTTGACTGCATATAGTGATCAGGGATGTTCAGCATCAACATCGCAAAATATACAGGTTTATCCATTTCCCAAGGCTGCATTTACGCTGACTCCCGAGTATGGAATACCTCCTCTTGAAGTATCATTTTTCAATGAAAGCACGGGTGCTGATTCATACAGCTGGGACTTTGGAGATGGGGACTTTTCATCACTGATCAACCCTCAGCATACATATCTGGCAACAAGTGTTTATACTGTGACCCTTGTTGCAGTGAACAACTATTTGTGCAACGATACTGCATACAGAACTGTGTATGTGATTCCTTCAACATATGATGTGGCTGTGAGTGATGTGGAACTGGCAAGCAATAACAATATGATTACATCTATTGTTAAAGTGAAAAATTTTGGAAGCCGTATTGTTCGTTCCCTACAGATGATGTTGCAGGTGGATAATGGCATGCCTGTCACTGAAATCTGGGAAGGAGTGATGAATCCGGGCGAAGATATGTATTATATCTTTCATTCTCTTCTTGACGAAAGTAATCTTTCAGACAGAAAAATTATCTGCTACAGTGCCATGCCCAATGAAAATGTGGAAGATATCAATATGTTTAATAATACCTGGTGCGATATTCTTGATCCGGGGTTTTATATCATGAATATTTTACCCAATCCTACATCTAATCAGGTGATGATAGAATTTGTAATGAAAGAAACGGGATTATATGGAGTGCAAATCATTTCATCTGACGGTAGGATTGTACTAAATGCTCATTCTTTGCAGGGGACTGAAGGGATGAACAGATTGCTACTCGATCTGACACATATTATGCAGGGGGTGTATGCCATCAGAATATCTACTGATACCGATGAAGTGATTGATAGAATAACCATTGCCAGATAATGATTTAATATTTCGAGAGATGAGGCTACGGTACGAATACTCATGAAATACTGTGCTTTTGATGATGAGAATTTCACAATTTTCAGGGGTATTGAAAAAAAAAGGAGTTGCTAAATTATGCATCATAGAATAAGTCAAAAAGAATACGAATTTTTGCCACTTAAAAAATTACACATTTGTACTCAATTTTGATGAAAAAAATACCCAAAGTACTTTATATTTCCTATGACGGGATGACGGATCCTTTGGGTCAGTCGCAGGTTATGCCATATCTGTCGGGTTTATCTAAAGTAGGCTATGAAATTCATATTGTAAGTTTTGAGAAGACTGAAGCATTCAGACAGAGTGGGCAGCAGATCAGGAAAATCATACAGGATAGAGGTCTTCAATGGTATCCGCAGAAATACACATCAAAACCACCTGTTCTCTCAAGCCTGAAAGATGTTCGAAGAATGTATCGGGTTACATTCAGACTTCATAAAAATATCCGGTTTGATATTGTGCATGCACGTTCCTATATCCCTGCTCTTGTTGCATTGAAATTGAAAAGGAAAAAGGGAGTCAGCTTTGTGTTTGATATGCGTGGCTTTTGGGCTGATGAACGTGTGGATGGAAAGATATGGAACCTCAGAAATGCTTTGTACAGAAGAATTTATCAGTTTTTCAAGAAAAAAGAACGTGTGTTTTTTAGCTTTGCTGATGCTGTTGTATCATTGACACATGCGGCTGTGCCTCATATCAGAGTTATCTCTGAGCGAACAGACCTCAATCCGGATGTGATTCCATGTTGTGCAGATCTGGATCATTTTCATCCTGCTGCTGTTGATGAAAACAGGAAAGATACCCTCAGAAAGGAACTCGGCATAGGGGGGCATGACAAGGTGCTTTCCTATCTGGGCTCACTGGGAACCTGGTATATGAACCGCGAAATGTTTGAATTTTTCAGACTTGCAAAAGATGAAGGAATTTTTGACAAACTACTTATTATCAACAGAGATGACAGAGGAAGAGTGTTGAAAGAGGCAACTGAATCCGGAATCGAAACTGAAAATATTGTCATAGTGCCGGCCACAAGGGAGGAAGTTCCGGCTCTGATCTCTATTTCTTCGGCAAATGTGTTTTTTATAAAACCCTGTTTTTCAAAAGCGGCATCTTCTCCCACCAAATTTGCTGAAGTTCTGGGAATGGGAGTCCCCGTTATCGCCAATTCAGGAGTTGGCGACATCGAACAGCAGATACTGGACACAGGAACAGGAATTGTACTGAAAGATTTTTCAGCAGAGGAAATGAAAAATGCCATTATGAAATGGAAAGCAATGGAAGTACCAAAAGCCGAAATATGCAGAAACGCTGCACTTAAATATTTTGATCTGAAACAGGGAGTTGACAAATACCGTGATATCTATGAGCGGGTTTTGAAAGTTGATGCATAAAAACTGGAATGGACTGAACCAGTTATTGTAAATTATCATCAAACAAAAATCACTAATCACCAGTCACAAGCACAACTCCTTCAAGCAATCTTATAAAATCTTAATAATCTTTCAATCTTCAAATCTTTAAAACATCTAATCATCAAACTTTTCTCGTCACATCATCAAACACTTGCAACCATTTGTGTTTATTGACTTCAAATGAATATTTTTCCTGCACGGTTTTTCGGCCAGCTTTGCCCAGTGAACTGCGAAGCTCAGGTGATTCTATAAGTAATGAAAGTTTCTCAATCCATTCTTCCTCCGTTGAGGCCAAAAAACCGTTCACTCCATCATCAATAATCTCTGTATTGACACCAACAGGTGACATCACGGTTGGAATTTCAAATGCCATGTATTGTAAACCTTTAAATCCACACTTCCCCTTTGACCAGCCATCGTCAGGAAGTGGCATAATGCCTATGTCAATTGATTGAATATCATCTGTTTCATTTTGTGCTGACCACTTAACAAATTCGTAGTCAAGTTCTTCACACACTAAAGGTGTGTCTGCTATCACCTTAAAACTAATTTTTTCAGGATATCTATCCTTCAGTTTCTTTAAAAACGGAATGGCGGTTTTTAAATGTTTCAGGGTTGTTGTTGATCCGGTCCAACCTATACAAATCTTATTTTGCACTCTGGCTTTATTGGTGGCTTGAAATTTTTCTGTATCAATAGTTGTTGGAATAATTCTGGCATTTTTTGTATGTTGCGAAGCAAACTGATATAAATAGTTGTTTCCAATTACAGTAATAGTGCTCAACTGAATGATTTCAGCCACTTTTGAAGGACGTTTCAGCCATCTCAGTGATCTGTTTCCTTCAGAAACATCAAGCAACCAGATAGAATCATCGAAATCATAAATTATAGGAACTCCTTTTTTGTGTATTTGACGTTCAATTCTTGACGAGCCATGCAAAACCGCTTCTCTATAAATAAAAACAGCATCAAATTCTGAAAGGTTTTTCAAATCATTTCTCCGGACTCTTATGGACCGGACAAAAATGAACAATTTTTTAATGTAGTTGAACTTTTTATATAAAATCGCATCATCCTTTTCTGATATAATATGTGAAAAAACAAAATGATATCCCTGCTGTTCAAGAAAAGGGAGGTATTGCTCAATTCTGAAACGTTGACCAGGAGAGCGGTTCATTCGGTGCGGAACCAGACATAATACGTTTTTCTTGCCAGATGTTATTTTATTGGACATCAACTTGCTGTTTCCGGCAAAATTACTATTAATTTATGTACCTGCCGGAAGGAATTTTTTTATTGAACAACAGTTATTTCAGTATCAGGGGAAATATTAGGAGGAGAATGCTGAGATAAATGAATGAAAATCCATGGATTTGTTTATACATAAAAGAAGTTTTTTT
>CAYRXH010000120.1:0-6466 GCA_964428185.1 uncultured Bacteroidales bacterium | reverse complement strand
TTTGTACGTTCAAAATCTGAAACATTAATCAAAAAAAAAATACGTGTTATGAAAAGGGTAATTGTATTCATTCTAATGGTCATCATGATTCTGTCTGTGTTTTCACAGAGCCAGTGGCAGAAGATCACAAAAAAGGAACCGGTTGAATTTTCCCCCCAACTGATCAGTTCAGATAACGGAGAGTCAGTTGTTGAATTCAGACTGGAAGGGTTTTATTTTAATGATGTGAATGCACCGGTGGCCAATTCGAAGACCATTTCCGTACCGAGAACAGCTGCCATATCAGAGAAGGGAGCTCCCGATCTTGTTCAGCTGACAGCACCGCTGATCATTCCTGATTTGTCAAACATGGAAGTGGAAGTGATTGAGACAGAGTATTATGATATTCAGGGTGTTGAAATTGCCCCTTCAAAGGGTGATTTTTCAAGGCAGATTGATCCTGCCACAGTTCCTTATGAATACGGTCCTGTTTATGAGCAGGATGCGTGGTATCCGGGCAAACTTGCCGAGCTGGCACCCCCTCATATTTTCAGAGATTTCAGAGGGACAGTGACCATGGTATATCCTTTTCAGTATAATCCTATTTCCAAGGTGATCAGGGTATATAATAAAATTGTGGTGAAGGTGAAAGAATCCAAAACCACCGAAGCTGTTGTGAATCCTTTTATCAGGACCAAGACTCTGTCCTCAGTTGTAGAGGATTTCCATTATTTGTATCAGGACAGATATTTGAATTACACTCCCGATAAATATACTGCCCCCCTAGAAAGAGGACGCATTCTGGTGATTTGTCATGATGCATTTATTCCTGATATGATGCCCTATGTACGCTGGAAGAACATAATTGGGTTCCCAACTGAAATTGTGGGTACAAGTGTGACAGGAACTACTGCTGCAAACATAAAAACCTATGTAACAAATTATTACAACACCAATGGGCTTGCATATTTGTTGCTTGTTGGTGATTATGCACAGATTACCAATTACAGTTATGGCTTGTACAGTGGGCAACAGATGATTTCTGATAATTATTATGGTGATATTGCAGGAAATGACTTGTACTTAGAAGTCCTTGTTGGACGTTTTTCTGCTACAAGCAGTGCTCATGTTCAGACACAAGTGCAGAGAACATTAGAATATGAAAAAGCTACCGGTATGGCAAGCGGTTGGCAAACCAATGGATTGGGTCTTGCAAGAAATGAAGGAGATGGTTACGGACATGATGGAGGAGAAGCAGATTATGTTCACATGGATAATATCAGGACACGGCTTCTTGCATATAATTACACAACAGTTTACAGAGAATATGACGGCAATGTTCCTGGTCTCCCAAACACAACAGCCACTCTGATTTCAAATAGAATCAATAATGGTGTATCAATAATTAATTTCTGTAATCACGGAACTGAAACAGGCTGGAGTGTTGGCAACTATAATATTTCAAATGTAAACGCATTGACAAATGTAAAAAAACTTCCGTTTGTTTGGTCTGTAGCATGTTTGGTTGGGAAATTTAATTATACGGGAGGTGATTGTTTTGCCGAAGCATGGCTCAAGGCAACTAATAGCTCAAGTGAACCTACCGGAGCAATTGCATTTTATGGTTCAACTGTTAATCAACCTTGGCACCCGCCCATGGATGCACAGGATGAGTTTAACAGAGTATTATGTGAGCTTGTAGCCGGAAAAATCAGAAGGACCTATGGCTCAATTTCTGCATGCGGCACAATGTTCATGCTCGATCTTGGACCCACAAATACTGATAGACTTGCTACAGCGCGAACTTGGACAATCTTCGGTGATCCATCTGTAATGGTACGCACTGATGATCCCTTATCCATAACTGTGTCACATCCAGCCACAGCAGTCAGTGGGGTCACAAGTTTAACTGTCAACTGTAACGTTAATGATGCTTTTGTTACACTGACCAATAATTATGAGATCATAGGAACCGGCACAGTCAGTGGAGGTGTGGCTAATATTACATTCCCTGCTGTGTATGCACAAGATACCATTCATGTGGCTGTTACTGCCTATAACAGAATTCCTTATGAGGGTGATGTTTATGTAACCAATCCATCAATACCTATTGATATGATGGCTGTGGATGTTATTGAGCCTGCAACAACAATAAATTGTGCAGGAGCGAGTGTGACCCCTAAGGTGGTCATTAGAAACATGGGAACAACAACTCTGACATCATGTACAATTTATTATCAGCTGAATTCAAATCCGGAACAGAGCATCCTATGGAACGGCTCATTGATCACCAATGAGGCTGATACTGTTGATCTGCCGGCATTTACTTCAACACTGGGAAGTCATACTTATAAATTCAGAACATATCAACCCAACGGTGTTGGCGATGGTAATACATCCAATGACCTTGCCGAGAAACCGTTTAATGTACAGGATAATCCCGTGAATGCAGATTTTGCTGCCAATATTACAGAGTTTTGTGCCTCACCCGCCACTGTTTCTTTTACAAACAACAGTTCCAATGCCACATCGTATTATTGGGATTTTGGCGATGGCACCAATTCAACTCTGGAAAATCCCACACATGAATATACTTCTCTCGGACAATTTACTGTGTCTCTGATCGCTGATGCCGGTGTTTGCGGTACTGATAATCAGGTGTATACTGATATGATTCTTGTTGGCGCAGAAGCCCCAGTTGCCAGCAATCAGGAAAGCTGCACCCCAACATCATTCAATCTGTCAGCTACTGCAAGTGGTACAATATCCTGGTACAGTGATGCAGCAGGAACAAATCTGGTTGGAACAGGGCCAAACTATACAACTCCAACACTGAGCAGTACAACTTCTTACTGGCTCAGCACATCAGTTCAGGAACTTGTGTTTGGAGCCAAACCCGATAATACCGGCACAGGCGGTTATTTTACCACAGCAGGGTATCCTCACGGACTTATTTTTGACTGTACATCGCCTGTTGTGCTGAAATCGGTTAAAGTTTATTCAAGTCAGGCAGGCGACCGTGTGATTACTCTTGAAGATTCACTGGGTGGAGTTCTGCAGTCGGCCACAATCAATATTCCCAACGGAGAAAGCAGAATCACACTGAATTTTAACATTCCTGTTGGCACAGATATGCAACTGATGGGACCGGGTGCTCCTTATTTATATAGGAACGGAGGCATCGGAGCTCCGGATCTTCCATATCCTTATTATGTAGGTGATGCCATTACCATTAAATACAATACTGCTAATTCTTATGCGTATTATTATTACTTCTACGACTGGGAAATTGAATCAGTTTGCGAAAGTGCGCTCAGTGAAGTCACTGCGTATATTCTTTCAACCCCGGTTGCTTCGTTTACCATGAATAATGCAGGCAACACAGTGAGCTTTACAAACACAAGTACCGGAGGTAATCTCACTTACAGCTGGGATTTTGGTGACGGCAACTTCTCAACCGATGAAAATCCTGTTCATACTTATTCAGGCAACGGGCTTTATACAGTTACTCTCTCTGTGACCAACAGCTGCGGCACCACATACCACCAGGATCAGATTGATCTCACGGTAACTTCAATCAATGAAGCTGGTGTTCAGCTTGAGGTATATCCAAACCCAGCTGAAACCTATTGCAGAATTCAATGTGGTGAAGTGATGAAATCAGTTGAACTGACCGATATTCAGGGAAAACTCATTCAAAGCCTCATGCCTGATGCTGACATGATCACTCTTGATCTTCAAGGAGTTGCCAAGGGCATTTACAATATCAGAATCACAACTGATAACGAAACAATTGTAAAACGATTGCAGGTGAAATAAACTCATTATGATTGATGTTGAAGAAAAGAGGTTTCTGAAAGGGAACCTCTTTTTTTTAGAAAGAATTGATAAGTGGCAATACCTGAAATAGATTGACCGTATTTACTATATTAAAATCAAACCACAAAATCCTCAGTTCCGAATAAATTCGGGAGTCACAAAGATCGCTAAGTTGGGTCACTATGTAACTTAGTGTCAGGGCACAATGTAAGACGAAGTATTTTTACTAATGTAAAACAAAAGCCGTGAGTAACGCACAAACACAACAGAGTTGTGTTTGTTATTTGTTCAAATTATGCAGATTTGTAAGCTGGCTTACAAATCGCAGGGATTTGAACAAAGCACGGCTTTTGTCTTGTTCTACATGCGTAGTGGAATTTTGAGCATCCTATTAGCGACTTGGTGACCTGAAGCGCAAATGACCGGTTGTTTAAGAAAATCACTTCAATATTCATCATTTCCCGAAGGGACTTCTTTGGAGTGAAATTCAATATTATACCCTATAGCTTATACCTTAGTGCTATATACTACTAGACAGTTCGAGCAGACCACGAAGTGGTCGTATCGAGAACAACCTCCGCATCCTGCTAAAAGGATATTCCTGCAAAATACCTTATGAACTCAAGAGTTTTCTCTGCTTGTTCAAGATAGCCCATATGGCCGCAATCGTTAAGGATCAGAACATGAGATTCTTTAGGGAGGGCTGTTTGGGCAAGAATTGATTGAAAATTGACCCTGCTGTCCTGCTTTCCTATAATAAAACCAACAGGACAATGAATTTCAGTGAGAACATCAAGATGACTGTTCCGGTTTTTCATTGCATTCATGCATGCAATGAGTCCTTCTGCTTGTATCTTTGAAGCTTCCTGAATGAGGGAGTTAATTTCCTGTGCAAGCTTTTCCCGATGGTTTTCAGCAAAAAGATCCGGGATAAACTGATGAAGAAAATCGCCGTGATGATTTCTGATGATCTCAATAGTACGTTCCCTATTGGATTTTATTTCTTCAGTATCTGCAGCAGCTGATGAATGAAACAGACACAATGCCTTGCAGGAATTAGGATATTTTGATGCAAAATGAAGCATGGCATATCCGCCCATTGAATGGCCGAAAAAGCATGCATTTTCGATATACTCGGCTTTAAGAATGTCAGCAATACAATCAGCCATCACATCCATATTCAGTTCGGCCGGAAAGTCACTTCCTCCGTGCCCAGGCAGTGCAGGAAGGATTATTCTGTATTCAGAAGAAAGCTGATCAGCAAATGAATTCCAGATTCCCGGATGTTCTGTAAATCCATGAATCAAAACAAGCGTAAAACCTTTTCCGGTGTCCCGATATTCAATTTTTCCCCATGGATAATGTAGTTGCTTTTTCATTTTTGCTTTCAAAATTAATTTTTTTTATTGAATTAAACTTAGTGCAGATATATGGGTCAGAAAAACAGACGTTATTAATTATAAATTAATTGTCTGATGGAATGTTTTTTTTAATAATTTTGTATCAAATCCTATAAGATGAAACAACTGAGGTTTTTCTTGATTTTTCTATTCATATCGTTTGGTTCCGAAGCATTTGCTCAGGCACCGGGCTGCCCCAATGTGACCATAACTGCTCCCGGGGCAAGTGGCGGACAGGTGACAATTCCATGCAATGACTGTATTACGCTCACTGCCAATGTGTTGCATACAGGTTTGACAAATACTTATACAGTATCATCCATTCCCTATGCACCTCCCTATCCATACAATTCAGGAACTCCGATTCTGGTAAATATTGATGACAGATGGTCCGGCGTGATTGCTTTACCATTTACATTTTGTTATTTTGGCACAGGATACAATCAGGTCATTGCCGGGTCTAATGGAGTTGTCTCTTTTGATCTTACTGCTGCAGGGGGATTTTGTCCATGGTCATTTTCAGCAACCTGCCCGTCAGCAAGTCTGCCAACTAATGCAATTTTCGGACCCTATCATGATATTGATCCGGGTGTTTCAGGAACGATGTATCAGGGAATTCTCGGTTCATATCCTTGCCGTACTTTTGTGGTGAACTGGCATCAGATTGCCATGTTTTCTTCTTCCTGCAATTATTTACTTGCCACTCATCAGATTGTTTTGTATGAAGCTACAAATGTTATTGAAGTATATATTCAGAACAAACCTCTTTGCCCAACATGGAATTCAGGAAATGCTGTTGTTGGAATTCAGAATGCTGCAGGTACCATTGGATTTGTGCCTCCGGGGAGAAATACAGGACAGTGGACAGCCACCAATGAAGCCTGGAGGTTTACACCTAACGGAGCCCCGAATTATACAATACAGTGGTACGAAGGCCCAGTATTTATCGGATCAGGTGCTACAATTAATGTTTGTCCGACTGTTCCAACAACCTATACAGCCATTGCTACTTATGATAACTGTAACTTTACTCAGGTTGTTGTAACAGATCAGATAACAGTTAATCCGGGCAACCTGCAGGTTGGTGTTACACCTGCTACTTCAGATTTATGTCAGGGTGAATCTGTCAATCTCACCGCTTCAGCTACCGGTAACGGACCTTTTAACTATGAATGGGGTCCTGCTGCAGGGTTAAATACAACGTCCGGACCTAACGTCACTGCCAGTCCAACAACGACTACAACCTATGTTGTTACAATTACAGATGC
>CAYRXH010000119.1:0-6491 GCA_964428185.1 uncultured Bacteroidales bacterium | reverse complement strand
CCATTAAATGGCATCGTGCCTCGAAAAATCAAAAAATAGTATACACATTGATCCGGGATTTTGCAATCACGAAGTATCTTTGAAAGTATGTGATTCTTAGCTTCGGCATTGCTCAGCACAAGGGCTTCGCTCTGAATGACAATGTCATTCAGAAGGATTGAGGAACGAAAACCATTAGGCGATGCTATTTTTGATTTTTTTGAATTTTTCGCACTTGCCCCTTGCCCCTGAAGGGGAAATGGCATCGTGCCTCGAAAAATCAAAAAATAGTATACACATTGATCCGACATTCTGCAATTCCGAAGTATCTTTGAATGAGTTTGATTTTCTGCCTTTGCCCACTGCCCCAAAAGTGTATATGAAAGGCTGTTTATATGAGATTCTTTGATTTCTTCTGAATGATTTTGTTCTACAGAAGTGTGAAAAAAAAACTGCTCCGAGGAAGGAGCAGTTTTTTTTCAGTCAGAATTTGATAAGTTTACTCAATTACAATTCTGAGTGTCTGTGTCTGATTTTCATTCATCAGCTTGATCAGGTAAAGACCTGCAGGTTGGTTGAGCAGATTGATCTCATTGCTACCTTTGTTCAGATAGTCAGATGAAATCATTCTTCCTGAAATATCAAATACCATCATCACCCAGTTGTCGTTGCTTTCAATAACAAACTGTCCGTTTGAAGGATTGGGATATACTTTTATATCAGAAGTATTTTCGATGATATTAGTAGTAACAGGTTCTCCTGTAATCAGGATATCGTCAATTCTGTTTGTACCGGTAGCTCCAATAGTACCACCGGCAACAGAAGTATCAGATGTCATAATCCATCTGAGCATTAAAACACTTTGGTTGTTACATGCAGCAGGAAGTTCAACTTCTGTAAGTACGCCTGATGTAAAGTTTGCAGCAACAACGATTGTGGTGCCTGGAACGTCAATCCAAGTAATTCCGTCAGTACTGTATTGAACTTTAAAGTCTCTTGGTCCTGTTGATGATCCTCTTTGCTTGGAACTAAGTTTCAGTGTTTCATAACCGCTGGTAGAAATGACAACACTCCAGTATTTTGTACTGTCACCGTTTTCCCAAGTATTTCCATTGGGGGCAAAAGTGCCTGTTCCGCCAGATCCTGCAACCCATCCGGCAAAAGCAGTACCACCTCCGTTTGAAAATGGTGCAATATTAATATTAGCTGGTATTCCATCATCTGCAGTATAAGGTGAAGACAGGAAAGAAGCCTGATCAGTAATCATATTTTGTTTTACAGTGTCTTCAAACATCCAATGGGCAATCACTTCTGGTACTGCGGGAGTTTGAATAGCTGTAATTGTAAGGGTGTCAATACCAAGATCAAAATGAATTTCAAGATTGATGTCATTGCCAACTGCGAGAAGAACATTGGAAAGATATGAGTTAAGGATGGTCAGGGTAGTACCGCTGATTGTGTAATCAGTGTTTTCAATCAGAGTGTAGGGAGTTCCCTGATCGTCAACGATTGTACTGATTGTGCTTGCATCATTCCATGTAATTGTTGCAACAACATCGGCAGGAATTGTCAGGTCATAATTTGCAGAATCGGGAGTGATTACTGCACTGTTGACTTCAATAATCTGAACATCATCAAGATACCAAGAGTGTGCAAATGTTCCCTGATATCTGAAAGCAAGAGAAATGGTGTCACCTGCGTAGTAAGACAGGTCAAGTGTGGTTTCACCCCAACTGGCTGCAGGAGCAGTTTCTGACCAAAGAGAGTCAACGTTCATTCCTCCATTATAAACTACAAATAGCGAATTTAGTCCATAATCTAAAGGATATTCATTATATGACCAGAATGAGAGTTCAATCATACCTCCTGAAGGAATAATGATTTCTGGTGAATATAACCAACCGGATTCATCATATCCTATAGCCCCATAATTGTGGAATACAGCAACTGAACCACCCGGTGTATGGTTGAATGCAGTTCCAAGCCCCCAAATCTGACCTCCACCATCTTCATCATAAGCAGTCCAGCAAATAACACCTTCAAAATCTTCGGAGAAAGGAAGTGTATAAGGTGTTGTGGGGCATGAGGTTGCAAATGAATAAGGACCTGCCCAGCTGCTTGTGTCACCCACGCCGCATATTGCACGCACGTAAAATTCGTATATTGTGCTTGCAGTTAGGCCAGAAAGAGAATATGATGTGTCTGTAGTTATATCTAAAGTTCCTGTGCCAGGGATGAACCCATCAATACCCCATTCAATCTGAAACTCAGCAGCATAACTAGTCCATTCGAGTGTGGCAGAATTTTCTGTGATCCCTGTAGCGGTTAATGCTATGGGGTCAGGACATGCAGGTGGAAAGTCTATGGTAATATTATCAAAAGCAAGGTCATAATCCCCAGAAATCCATTGTCCTACAAATCTCAGTTTCACAATCTGGCCTGCATATGCTGTAAGATTATAATTTTTTAATTGATAGCCGGCAACACCATTGTTAGGGACAGAATCAAGAAGCGTATATGTATTTCCATAATCAGTAGATATCTCGATGGTAAAACCACCTGAGCCAACTGCTGGAGGGGCATAGGGAGAGCTCCAGTTAGCAACAATGTATTCGTATGAAAGCACCATGCCCGTTGCAATCGGGCCAATATTAACAGTAGTAAAAGTGCCGGTTGTAGCGGAACTCCAGAAGTTTTTAAAAATATTATTTGCAGGATTTCCTAAGACACCACGAACAGAACCAATTGTCCATCCTGTAGTATTATATCCTACTGGAATTGCTGTAGTAGGGAAGCCTTCATAATATGGAGCGGGTACTACTGTTTGCGTAACAAAAGATTTAGGGCCTGTCCAAAGGCTTGTGTCACCCACACCGCATATTGCACGCACGTAAAATTCGTATATTGTGCTTGAATTTAGGCCAGAAAGTGAATATGATGTGTCTGTAGTTATATCTAATGTTCCAGTGCCAGGTATGAATCCAGCAATACCCCATTCAATCTGAAACTCAGGAGCAGAACTAGTCCATTCGAGTGTAGCAGAATTATGAGTAATGCCTGAAGCATCTAAATTGATAGGGTTAAGACATGTAGGGGGAGTATATTCATAAGCACCCATATCAGGAGTTGAGGGATCTCTTGGAGCTCCTGTTATATCATCGGTAATTGGAACAACAATACCTAAGTTATTCATTGCAGGATTTGCAGGTTTCAAATCTGGCACTCCAGTAAATATTGGATTAATATTAACAGAGTTCATATCTCCCGAAGAAGCAGTTTGCCAAGCTAACAAATCAATCTGGTTTGTTGTATAATATCCAAGCCAGTTATTAGTGCCCGCAGAGATAAAGAAATTATTGTAATTGGAGGAAAGAGTTCCAGCGTTTCTGTAAATTGCATATCTGTTTGATGTAGTTCCTGGTGTAGATGAGTTTGCAAAAATATTGTTTGTAATAAAAATTGTTCCCCCACCAGTCCATATTGCAGTGTTTGTTGCTGCTGCACCCATTTCAAGATGAACACTATTGTAAGTGACACCTATAGTTCCTGTTCCTGTCACATTGATTGCTATACCTCTAGCTACCATTGCAGAACTTGCAGTTGAAATTGCATGAGCAAACCCATAGACTACATTATTATGAACAGATGCCTGATTCCCAGATGTTACATCAACTCTTAAACCTTGTAAATATGCTAAGGTTGAGCTGCTTGTTGAACTTAAGTTATAAACTTTATTTTTAAATATTTGGTTGTTTGGTCCTTGAATATTTTCCATAAAAATTCCGAAAAGATTTGCCCCTCCGTTCACGTTTACATTGCGTACAATATTTCCTTGAACGATTACATCTCTTCCGGATGTTATTCTGATTCCGCTGATTGCCGATGTTCCATTTCCAATATCATTGGGAGAATCTGCCCCAACAATACAATCGTTGATTTGGGTAGACAAATCAGGATAGGTGGCATTTCCTCTGCACACAATTCCATTGTAACTATTTGAAATAGTAATGTTGGAATAAATATTATTGGAGTTGGATCCTGATACGTTGGTGGGAGCTGTAGCAACATTTTGATATACTCCTGTTGAAGTGGTATTTGCCTTGTTGAGCGTAATATTAGTAAGAAGAAATCTATTATATTGAGCTCCGTTGGTGGCAGAAGCATTATAAACATAATAGCCATATTCAACGGTTGCCTGAAGAGGATCTGCAAGACCGAAATTAAAACCGCTAAATGTAAAATAGTCTCCTCCATTGATTGCAACAACTGCATCTGTTGTTGCGGAGAAACCTCCTGTTATTATTGTAGGGTTTGCTGTTCCTGATTTGGTAAAGAGAATTGAATTAGCACTAGTTCCTGTTGCTGTAATTACTGGCAGAATCTCTGTAAATTGTTGTCCCGATGTTACAACAAACTGAAGTGGACCACTAATAACTGCAGAATTCAAAGTCAAAATGGCATCAATGAAACTGTTGAAATTTGATCCTCCTGTTGGAATTGTGTTGTCAATAAAATAGATGCCGTTCAAATTCGACGGTGTTTTAGACACAAGCGAAATGTTGTCAATGGAAACTGGTGGATTTGACCCTAAACTCCCATCATTCCTCCATGAAAAAACTAGCCTTTGGGTGGTTCCAGCTGCCGAAGCAGGAACCTGTAAGCCAATTTTTATCCATGCTCCTTGAAGATTATAGTTTGCAAGACCTATCTGCCCACTAGTAATTTCTGTACCTGCAGTTGGTGTTGTTGATGTTGGAATTAAATAAATTCTCAATCTGTCAAATGTTGATTCACCTATTCCCCTGAGCAGGAATGAAAGTTGAATATCAGTTTCTCCGGCAGGGAAAGTGATATCTCTGTAAAAGTGAACCACAGAAGAAATAGTGTTAGTGTAAGACCAACTTAATCCCGCATCATTGGAAATATAAGCTGAATTATTGTTAGGACTAACGGGAACAGTGCCAACAAACCACTGATTTGTCTGAACTCCGTTTTCCAAAATCCATCCATTGGATGAAAAATCTGGTCCCATTTCAAAGCCACCCTCCATATAGGGATTAATTAACATAGTTTGCGCAAACATCATAACTGATGCTAATATTGCAAACGAAAAGATTAATGTTTTTTTCATAGTGGTTGATATTAAATTATTAATTGAATTTGATTTTATATTATTGGGGGTTTATAAAAATTAATTTTTCTTGGTAAATGAGTTACAAAAATCGCAGTTCTCTTTAAGAGATTTTTATAAATCAATGCAAATATACGATACTTTTTTTTAATTATAGAAATTTTTTTGATAGGCTTTCTATCGATCTGTCTGCCAGTCATTTAACAATTAATATATTTAAGCGTACAACTTGCTCATACCTGAAAAAATTATATGTTAGATTGATGAACCCAACTATACTAGTTGCTCTTTTTATTCCTACTGATCTTGTAAATAGTCCACTCATGCTTTGTTCCATAAATCCGGATACATGCTCCAACCTTGCTCCGGTTCTGGAATTTTCTCTGTTTTGAATTTTTTGCTCATCGGCTAATGGCTTGTTTTTAAGCTTTTTCTTGAACTTTATTGTTCATCTCATATTTACTAATCACTTTAATTTGATCTTTGCCCGTATAAATACTGTCGTCATGCAAATCCTGAGCTTTATCTTCTTCGGTTAATAAATCGTCCAATGGCTGTGAATCATGAACTGATGCAACCGTAAGGACATATTTATCAATGAATTTGCTGTTAGTGTCAACTTTTGTGTGGTTTTTATAGCCATAGAAATTTTCATTGTTTTTCTTTGTCCGGCGGGCCTTTATGTCTTTGTGGCGTTTTTTGTTCGGCTCTTCGTTCCACAGCAAATCACCTCTGCCTTCTTTTATGAGCTTGTTTTCATCTTTTGTGTTGAGCCGGCGTGGTGCTACAGTGAAACTAGCATCTATCATTTTGCCCTTATTCATTATTAATTCCTTATCCTCTAAAAACTGACTGAATTGTTCAAATATTTTTTCTACTATGTCGGCATTTGTTAGATTTTTACGAAACAACCAAACTGTTTTTTCGTCCGGGACTTTGTCTCTGCTTTCTAGACCCAAAAACTTTTTGAAACTCAATTTTCAAGTATCTGGTATTCCACTTGGGTGTCTCCCAGTCCGTAATATCTTTGTAAAATCAATATCTTAAACATCAAAACAACGTCATAAGGCTTCGCTCCCTGCATTGCTTTTTTTTCAGTGTTTAAAATCCCTGCTTCTAATATTTCTCTAAACACCTCAAAGTCAACAACTAAACTTATCTTTTCTAAAGGGTTTCCTATTTCGGATAGTTTATCATACTGTCATTTCTTCGTCAAACAACCCTCTATTTCCTTTGTTTTTGTATCTTTGCATCAATGTATATTTTTATGTTGCATAATATACATATATTTATTTGAATATCAAAGGATTAAATTATAGAAGTTCCTTGATATATGATTGGAGATAAACAAACTATTTTAAGTCTTTACAAAACTGCTGTA
>CAYRXH010000118.1:0-6512 GCA_964428185.1 uncultured Bacteroidales bacterium | reverse complement strand
TTTGCAAATAGATATGGATCGTATTCTGATCATACAGACTGCATTTCTCGGAGATGTTATTCTGGCAACCGCACTTGCTGAAACTTTGCATCAATTATATCCTAATGCCCGTATAGATATGCTGGTAAAGAAGCAAAATGCATCACTGCTTAATAATCATCCTTTTTTGAATAAAATCCTTGTTTTTGACAAGACAAAAGTGAAAATGGATGCCTTGTTTGATTTGCTCCGTGAGATCAGAAAAGAGAAATATGATGCAGTGATCAATGCCCATCGCTTTTTTTCATCAGGTTTTCTGACTGCTTTTTCAGGAGCAGCAGTGAGATCAGGTTTTTCCAAAAACCCCTTTTCAGGCTTGTTTACTCATAAAGCTGTTCATTCAATGGGAGGTGAGCATGAAACAGAAAGAAACCTGAAACTCCTGGCATTTACCGGGATAAATAAAACGCTTATGCCTGCTCTGTATCCCCATGAATCTGATGTCCAGTTTGTTTCAAAGTATCAGACAGATCCCTACATTTGTATTGCCCCTGCCTCAGTGTGGTATACCAAACAATATCCTGCCGTACGTTGGGTTGAGTTGATACTGAAGTTTCCTCAACATCTGAAAATCTACCTTTTGGGAAGTGAGCAGGATGAACAGCTTTGCAATGAAATTGCCTCGAAATCAAAGCATTCACAACTGGAAATCCTATGTGGGAAGTTGAGCTTACTTCAAACTGCAGCATTAATGAAAAAATCTATTATGAATTATGTGAATGACAGTGCACCATTACATATTACATCAGCAATGAATGCTCCTGTAACTGCAATTTTCTGTAGTACTGTTCCTTCATTTGGATTTGGACCACTCAGCACAGATGCAATGATTGTTGAAACAAATGATAGCGAACTTCAATGTCGTCCATGTGGATTGCATGGGCATAAAAAGTGTCCTGAAAAACATTTTGAATGTGCCTATCGAATTGATAATAATGTGCTTGCCCAAAGAACTCTTTCAAAACTTAACAAGACTTGATTATGATTGATTTTTCAAAAGATATTGCTGAGGCAGTCAGGGTTATGAAAAAAAACGGAGTTATCATTTATCCTACTGATACTATTTGGGGTATTGGATGTGATGCCACAAACGAGAAGGCTGTTGAGAAAATTTTTAAAATTAAGAAAAGACCTTCTGCCAAAAGTTTGATTATTTTACTTGATACGGAAGAAAAACTGCAGCTATTAATGAATAAGGTTCCCGATGTTGCCATCAGTCTGATTAATCAGGTGACCAGTCCGTTGACAATTATTTATTCAGGTGTTTGTGGACTTGCCAAAAGTGTTTATGCTTCTGACGGAACAGTGGGTATCAGAATTACACGTGATCCCTTTTGCCGTGAGCTATGCAGAGCGCTGGATAAGCCACTGATTTCAACATCTGCTAATATCTCCGGGTATGATTATCCTCTGGTATTCAGAGATATGGATCATGAACTTATCAAGAAGGCTGATTATGTTGTGGAATATGGCCGGAATGAGGTCAAACAAATTAAACCATCAACCATTGTCAGATTAAAAAATAACTGGGAATATGAAATTCTGAGGTCCTGAAGAAATGATGTTAAGTTTCTCATCACATATCGAAAAGAATTCAGTATGTATGGCGGTCAAACGGCTGGCAGCAGAACTCAATGTGAAAGTGTATCTTGTGGGAGGGTATGTCCGTGATCTGATATTGAACAGGCCATGTGTTGATATGGATTTTGTGACTGAAGGAGATGGGATTGATTTTGCCACCCGTTTGGTGAATATACTCAAGCCTTCACCCAAGCTGACAGTTTTTAAAAATTTCGGCACAGCATATTTTGTTCTTGATGGAATAGAATATGAATTTGTTGGTGCACGAAAGGAATCATACAACAGGAACAGCCGTAATCCTGTTGTTGAACCTGCTGGCATTGAACAGGACAGGGCAAGACGTGACTTTACTGTCAATACTATGAGTATTGGCCTGAATCCTCACGACTTTGGTGTTTTGTATGATTCCTTCGGAGGAATGAAGGATATTGAGTCAAACATTATTCGAACTCCACTGGATCCAGTCATAACATTTGATGATGATCCGTTACGGATGCTACGGGCTGTCAGATTTGCTTCGCAACTTGGGTTTGCTATAGATCCATTTAATAATGCTGCCATAAAGAAACGAAAAGGTCGTATTCGTATAGTGTCCGAAGAGAGAATTGCTGAGGAAATCAATAAGATGCTCATGTCATCCAGACCATCGATTGCATTTAAACTGATGAAAGATACAGGCCTTTTGGATGTTGTGCTCCCTGAGATTTCGAAACTTTCAGGTGTTGACAGGCTCGGTAAATATGCCCATAAGGATGTGTTTCTTCACACACTTGAAGTTCTTGATAAAGTGGCTGCTGTTTCAGATAATCTCTGGCTCCGGTGGGCAGCTCTGCTGCATGATATAGGGAAACCGGTTTCCAAGCGTTTTCAGCAGGGGCATGGCTGGACTTTTCACGGGCATGAAGTGGTTGGTCCCAGACTGGCAGATGAAGTTTTTAAGAGATTGAAGATGCCTCAGAATGAAAAGCTTGACTATGTAAAAAAGATTATTGGTCTGCACCTCCGTCCCATTTCACTTGTTGAGGAGGAAGTTACAGATTGTGCAGTGAGACGACTTCTCTTTGATGCTGGAGACGACGTTGATGATCTGATGTTACTTTGCAGTGCTGATATCACATCAAAAAATGAAGCCAAAGTGCAGAAGTATCTTGAGAATTTTGAGAATCTGAAGGAAAAACTCGTTCAGGTTGAAGAAAAGGACAGGGTGAGAAACTGGCAGCCCCCTATATCGGGCGAAATTATTATGAAAACATTCGGATTATCACCATCAAGGGAAGTTGGAGTGATAAAAACAGCCATTCGTGAAGCTATTCTTGATGGTCATATCCCCAATCAATATGATGAAGCATTCAGATTCATGATTGATTTTGCAAGAAGTATTCAGTTAAGTCCCCAAAAAAAATTGGAATGAATTTTACGGAATTATGAGAAAAAAAATTTAACTTCGTAAAAAATTATATGTTATGCATGTTTATCGTTTCAGAATTCTGACAGAAGAAAATGAAGATTTTCTGTTGGATATTGATGTGAAAGCCTCTCAGAATTTTCTGGATTTTCATAATGCCATAAAGTCTTTTTGTAATATCACCAGTAATGAACTTGCATCATTTTATCTCTGTGATGACAGCTGGAGAAAAAAAACAGAAATCATGCTTCTGGATATGAATGATGAGAATGATCCTGAAAATTCAAAGTCTGTGCTTCTTATGGAAAAGGCACGTCTCAATGAGGTCATTATCAATCCTCATCAGAAGTTCATGTATGTATATGATTTCATGAAAATGCATACCTTTTATGTTGAACTGATGCAGATAAAAGACGCATCATCCTCTATTGAATATCCGGCTCTGATCAGAAAGGAGGGAGAGATTAATCTGAATAAAGCTTCTGATTTGCTTGGATTTATTGATGATGATATGTTGCCTCCTGATGAATTACCGGATGAAATTGATTCCTTGTTTGTGGAAGATACAGATGCCGATGATCTTGATAATCTTGGAACAGATCTGGATTTTGGCGGAAATGAGAAATATTAAACTCAGGTGATTCTTTCTCCATCTGAAAAGACTCTGATTATACTGGCTGGACCCACGGCATCAGGGAAAACACCCGTCGCAGCTTCCTTGGCTGCAAAATATGATACTCATGTTGTTTCTGCCGATTCCAGGCAATTATATAAAGAACTCAATATCGGTGTTGCAATGCCTGAAGTTGAAATTCTCAACGCAGTTCCGCATCATTTTATTAGATCTCATAGTGTTTATGAACCCCTGAATGCTTTTGAATATGGCCGTCAGGCAGAAGAAGTCCTGAAAAAAATATTTGAAACACATCAGTATGTGGTGATGACAGGGGGCTCAGGACTTTTTCTAAAGGCTGTTTATCATGGAATTGACGAATTTCCTGATCCCTCACCGGCACTTCGCAAGTCTCTTGATAAAATGAGAATGACTCAATATGGTGAAATGCTTGTAAAACTGAAAGCTCTTGATCCCGAGTATTATGAAGTGGTTGACAGAAACAATCCCCTCAGAGTACAAAGAGCCCTTGAGGTTTGCATAGCATCTGGAAAGAAATACAGCAGTTTACGACAGAGTAACCCTGTCACTAAGAAATACCGCATTGTGAAACTTGCACTCAGTCCTGATCGGGAAACTCTGTTTCATAACATTGATTTAAGACTAGAAAAGATGCGAAAGGATGGTCTTACTGAAGAAGCACGCAGTATGTATCATCTGAGACATCTCAGCCCACTGAAAACAATAGGGTATCGTGAGTTGTTTGATTTTATAGATGGAAAATACAACAAAGATGATGCGTATGAAAAAATCAGAACCAACACGCGAAGATATGCAAAGAAGCAGATGACATGGTTAAATAGTGAAGGTTTTCTCAGGATTCAAAAAGAAGATGTGTTGAACTACGATTATGAAATACAATGAAGTTGTGATTTTAAGCTAATTTTGTAGTTTGAATTTGTAATGCATAGAAATATGTTTTCGCTTTATCCAATGAAATTTGTTCCTGTTCTCAAAGAAAAAATCTGGGGAGGAAATAAAATCAGTGCCATGTTCGGTATTTCCAATGATACCATTGCACAATGTGGTGAAATGTGGGTGATATCTGCTGTTGAAAATAGCGAAAGCCTCGTTTCCAACGGTCACTTTGAAGGAAATTCAGTTGCTGAGATGGCTGAAATTTTCATGGAAGACCTTCTCGGAGAAGAGATCTATGAGAAATATGGAATCGATTTTCCGCTTCTTCTGAAGATTATTGATGCCAATGATTACTTATCTGTACAGGTTCATCCTAGTGATGACATTGCATCTAAAAAGCATCAGCTTAAGTTCGGGAAGTCTGAGATGTGGTATGTCATTCAGGCCGATCCCGGTTCACAGATTGTTGCAGGGTTTAATCAGCCTATGGACAGGGAAAAACTAATAACTCATATTGAAAATGGAACACTCAGAGAGGTGCTGAATTTTGAAACAATGCAGGCAGGAGATATGGTTTATATCCCCGCAGGTATGGTGCATGCCATGGGGCCTGGCCTTCTGATTGCCGAAATTCAGCAGACTTCAGATGTCACCTATCGGTTGTATGACTGGGACAGGGTGGATGATGAAGGAAATCCCAGAGAGCTTCATGTCAATGATGCAGCAGATGCTATTGATTTTGCTATGAAACCTCAGATAATCAGAGGTTTTAACCCAAAACCAAATGCCACAGGCAGGATGATTGATACACCCTATTTTTCAACATCGATGGTCAATCTGCAATCTGTTGTAGAGAAAAATCTTGAAATTCTGGATCTATTCGTGATATATTTTCCTGTTAAAGGAAACTTTGATCTGATCTGCAACGAGGAAAAAATTAATGTAAAAGCAGGAGAGTGTGTCCTTGTTCCTGCAATGACAGAAAAGCTTACTCTCATTCCAAAGCCTATGGCTCAGATTATCGAAATTGTGCCTTGCTAATTAGGGTTATTCAGTAAAATGAAATTCTTTTCTGAAATGTTCGTGCAATAATTTTTCAATTTTTTTAAGCTCAGCTGATCCACCCAGTTCATTTTTTACTGATGTTACCTTCTTATCTGTAAACCCACATGGATTAATATGACTGAAATAGGAGAGGTCAGTATTGATGTTTAATGCAAAACCGTGCATGCTAACCCCACGATTTACTTTTACACCGATAGCACATATTTTTCTTGTTTTTGCTGGAACTGAAGTGTCAATCCATACTCCGGTTGCTCCCTCAAGGCGTTCAGATTGAATGCCTATGTTTTCAAGAGTTCTGATAATCGCTTCTTCCATAGTATGGATAAATGTTTTCACGCCCATGCCAAATACATCCAGGTTGAAAATGGGATATCCGACCAGTTGTCCCGGACCGTGATAAGTGATGTCTCCTCCTCTGTCAATGTGATGAAATTCAGCTCCTGTTGCTTGCAATTTGATCTGATCAAGCAGCAGGTTGTTCGAATCACCAAATCTTCCCAGCGTATAGACATGGGGGTGTTCGCAGAAGATCAGATGTCCCGCCGGATCATGAATGCCTTGCAGTTTATTCTCAATCAGCTCCTTCTGAAGCTGCTCCTGAAAAGACCACATCTTCCTATAATCAGTCAAGCCTTCAAAACTATGAACAATGATTCTTCTGCTTGATTTCATGTGATTGGTTATTAGAAGATTAGAAGATTAAGCCAAAGGCTTCCCTGTGGGAGAAGATTACATGTGATTGACTATTCCTAATAACTAATAACGGTTTGCAGCTATGGCCAGTATCCGTTTTGCTGGCTTCGTCACATTCAACCGCCACAATGTGTCTGCGGAGTACTGTTGTTCCACATTGCTCTGTCATAGGCTATTGGGCATAGGTGATGTTCAAGC
>CAYRXH010000117.1:0-6548 GCA_964428185.1 uncultured Bacteroidales bacterium | reverse complement strand
AAAAATAAAAAAAATATGGTTTCATTCAGGGTTTTTTTCAAAAATTCAGTTTAATTTTGATCATTGGTTATGGCAGAACAAATCATTACTCTTACGACAGACTGGGGCATTAGTGACCATTATGTGGCTGCTGTCAAGGGGAAGCTTCTGAGTTCTGTCAGTAAGGACTTGAATATTGTTGATGTTTCACACCTGATACAACCACTGAATGTGTTTCAGGCAGCTTTTGTATTGAAGAACTGTATGGATTTTTTTCCGGCAGGAACCATCCATATCATTGGTGTTCGTTCTGATGCTTCACCGGAAACGCCCCATGTGGTTGTGATCAGGAAGGGAAGCTATTTTATCGGAGCTGACAACGGAATTTTTCCTTTGTTGTTTAGCGATCATGAAAGAGTCATTGAGATTGACATGTTTCAGGATTCAGACTTTTTCACATTCCCGACCAGGGATGTGTTTGTCAAGGCCGCATCACATATTGCAGAAGGGAAAGATCCCGGCCTGTTAGGACCTGATCTGGATTCACTCAACAATGATGTGGGCGTATTTTCACCGGCAGACGGCCTTGATAGTATCTCCGGAGTTGTCATTCATATTGATCATTATGGCAACATCATCACCAATATTGATGTTGAAAAATTCAGAACTGTGATCAAAGGGCGGAAATTTACAATTTCATTCGGTAGTTACGAAATCACAGAATTGTGTGAGTCATATATGGATATGGAAGCAGCAGATATAATCGCATTGTTTAATACATCTGGCTTGCTTGAAATTGCACTTCACAGTGGTAATGCATCAAATATTCTTGGTATTCGGTTCAATGATATTATAAGGGTTTTTGCAGAAAATTAATTTATTGATCCGCCTGGAATTTGAATCCCAGACGCTTTCCGGTTTTAATTCTCATATTCTCAATGGTTTCCTGCATCTCATAAACACTGACAATTTTTACATCATCGTATGGAGGTGTCAAAAGATCAAAATTAGTTGTATAAAGAATTGATGAAAGCAGGATCTGTCTTATGCTTTCCCTATCCATGACCGACTTTGCAAAGTCATTGTAAATCATAGCAATTTCACGCTTCCCTTCAATGTAGTAATGATTTTCCTTATTTATGAAAATCCTGCCGATCAAATAGCCGTAATCATTGATCCTGTTGTATTTGAAAGAATCGGCAAGAAAATTATAAATATTGATTAAACCGCAGTAAGAACGGTCTTGGTCCTTTTTGATATAGAGAGTTTTCATGATGCTGTGGTCTCTGTTAAATTCAAACACATTGGTATGCATCATGAAAATCAAAATGTCACCGGCAAATTTAATCTCAAATTCAAAATCACCTTTATCTTTAAATTCCAGAGGAATATTGTGTTTCGATTCAGTTCTGATGGAGTGCAGCTCGTTGATGATTTTCTGTGCTTCTTCTTTCATCATCTTCATGGCATCTAAGGTTCTTTCGTAAACATCCAGTTTAAGATTGCCCTTGCGGTGAATAATGCTCGCTATTTCTTCGATCTGATGTCTGTGTGGCATAATATCAATATCTTATTTTCAGCAAACCTAAGAAAAAAAACTGTATCACGGTTTGTATAGTGCAATTTTTTTTAAAAACATTTTGCAATTTCGAAAAAAGTATTAAATTTGCACTCTCAAACTTGGTCCGTTCGTCTAGTCAGGCCCAGGACGCCAGGTTTTCATCCTGGTAACAGGGGTTCGAATCCCCTACGGACTACAAAATTTTTTCTCATGGCACACCATCTTTCAGCTAAAAAAAGAATCAGACAAATTGCTGCACGTAAATTATATAATCGTTATTATGCGAAGTCTGCACGAAATTCAATTCGTGACCTTAGAGTCCTCAACGATAAAAACGCAGCTCAGGAAAAACTTCCAGCTCTGATTTCGTCAATCGATAAACTGGTTAAACGAGGAATTATTCACAAGAATAAAGCGTCAAATCTGAAATCGAAACTCACTAAGAAAGTTACTTCATTGTAATTTTGAGAAAAACCGGAAAGAAAATTGATGGGTTGTGAATGCAACCCTTTTTTTATTTCTGGAAGTATTGTTCAAATCCTTTGGTATATCGAATTTCCCAACTCCCATCACTGTTGCCCAATATAAAATATCCTTCGGTATTTTCCAGTTTTTCGCATAATTCAAGAGCTTTTTCAATTCCCAGAACCATGCATGCTGTGGCCAGAGCATCAGCGGTCATGCAATCGGAAGTAATAATGGTTGCACTGAGCATGAAGTGATTTACAGGATATCCGGTAAAAGGATCAATCGTGTGGGAATATCGTTTGCCGTTTCTTTCATAATATCTTCTGTAGCTGCCTGAAGTTGCCACTGATAAGTTGTTCAGCTCAATTCTGCGTTCTTCTTCCTGTGGAGCTGTTGCATCTTCTGCCGGTTTTTCAATGGCAATTATCCAGTTGGTCCCGTCCGGTTTTGGATTTCCAGCCCGGACTTCCCCTCCGATTTCAACAATATATGATGAAATTCCTAAACTCTCAACATACTCAGCCATTAGATCCACAGCATATCCCTTGGCAATGCCATTCATATCAAGAAGAATTTCCGGCTTGTTTTTTATAAGTTTCCTGCCTTTCAGTTGCACGTTTGACATGCCAGTGAGGAGAAGCAGGCTGTCAATCACTTCCTGACTAATGTGTGTGCTGTCAGTAAAACCAAACCCCCATGCATTGACCAGCGGCCCTACTGTGATATCAAACGCACCGTAACTCTGTTTGTTTAGCTCTGAAGCTCTTTCAAAAACATCAATAAATATATCGCTGACCTCGATGTCTTCATTCCTGTTGACTCTGGATATTTCAGAATTGTTGTTATAAATTGAAGCAATTGTGTTGAAATGATCCAGAATGGAATCAGTTGCAAACTGAAGTTTATTCCTGAAACTGAGGCTGGTATCCTGATGATACACATGAATTGTGTAATAGGTGCCAAGTGCTTTTCCCTGGATGGTCACCCTCCCCAGATGGGGCTGTTGACAGGCAGTATATATTATTAGGGAAAAAAGCAGAAAAATGTTGACAATAGCTTTGCGCATAAAGTGAGGTTTAAATGCCATGCAAAATTACAAAACTTGAAATTCATGCTGTAAAATTTATGCCGTTGTATAAAAAATTAATACAACTATGGAAAAAATTATTATTTTTGAAAAAAATCTTTCCATGAAAACGTTTGTAAAAGTTTGTTTGATACTTGTTTCAGCAGTGATGATATTTTCCTGCAAAGATGAACCTACCCCATTTCAGACACCCGAAACAGCAATGTATTTCAATGGTGTGGTCAATGGTTATGAGAAAGCAATTGTTGAAGGTGAGAACGGATACTTATTTGATTCTTCCGATAGCTGCGCTGTTCTTAGCAATGGGATGGCATGGTTTGCAAGTTCATACATGTATCAGGGAAATTCCAACTATTTTATGAAAAACAGAGAATCATTTAGTCTGAATTTTCATAACCTGTTTGATACCGTGATGACTAACCGGGATTCTGTCATCTATGCCTATTTCTCTTCAATGCCATTTGCATTTGTAGATTCTGTCAGTGGTCCTGCACAGAATTATTATGGCGCTGAAGTTATCTGGGTTGACGGAAAAGGTGATGTTTACACATCTCTTCATACTCCACAAAGCAAAAATGTCACTTTCGATTTGTTTTCAATGAATATTGGCGCCAATGGAAGGGTGATAAAAATTGAAGCTTCTTTTGCATGTACATTATATTCTGAAGACGCTGAAAAAACCATTTCTCTCACTGACGGAAAAGCACGGGTTGTTCTCAACTCCACTTGTTATTAATCCGGGCTGAATTCAGCTTTTTCTGATGCGCTTTCTCAATCAGAATCCTTTCCTTCGGGTATTTTTTCCTTTCGTAACAGGCTTGCTGGCTGCTGAATATTCTGGAAGCAGTATTTCATTGTTTCCCTTGAGTATCGCATTACTTTCTTTTTTTATTCTTCTTTTGATATTCAATTCCAGAATCAGTTCTTTCAGATTCAGGTGGATTCCTGGAATAGTGCTTGTTTTGTTTTTTGTAAGTTTTGGATTCACATATACCACACAGTTCAATCAAAATAATAATATTGAAAATCTGACCGATATCAAAACAGACACTAGAGTAACACTAATTGCAACTGTTGATGATGATGTGAGTATCAGGGATCGTTCTGTTAAAACTGTTTTACGCACTTCATGTATTGTCGGAGACACCTCACTGATTCCTGTTGATGTAAAACTACTGAGCTATTTCGCAAGGGACAGCCTTACAGAAACGCTGAGATATGGAGACAGAATCATTCTCAGAACAAGTTTGCAACTCCCTCAGGCTGAAATGAATCCCGGAGCTTTTAATTTCAGGAAATATCTGGCACATCAGGGCATTTTTCATACCGCATGGATTGGAAATGAGAATGTCAGAATCATGGAGAGGGATTGCGGAAATCCGGTAAAAGCATTTGCGCTGAGACTGAGAAATAAACTGCTCAATATTCTGGAGAACTATCTTGGTGATGGAGATGAGTATGCTGTTGCGGCTGCTATCGTTACAGGTTACAGATCAGCTCTTGATGCTGATCTCCGTCAGGCGTTTTCCAATGCAGGGGCCATGCACGTGATGTGTGTTTCGGGCTTACATGTAGGAGTGATATTTTTAATAATCAGTTGGCTACTTGGTTTTTTGTCTGACAAAAAAACTCTTCAGAGGATTGGAAAGGTCATTCTCATCCTTCTGGTCATCTGGATGTATGCACTGCTAACCGGATTTTCTGCTTCTGTTCTCAGGGCTTCGGCAATGTTTTCTTTTGTTGCCTTGGGAATGATTGTTCAGAGAAAAGTGCCGATATACAATTCACTTGCTGCATCAGCACTCCTGCTGCTCCTGATAAATCCGATGTTTTTGTTTCAGCCTGGTTTTCAGTTGTCCTATCTAGCAGTTGTCGGAATAGTTGCATTATATCCACAGATAAAAAAACTGATGCCTATTTCCGGCAAATATGCGATGAAATTCAGGGATCTTGTTGCAGTGTCTGTCGCTGCTCAGATTGCAACTGCTCCGGTTTCAATGTATTATTTTCATCAGTTTCCCAATTATTTTATCCTAACAAATATTATTGTGGTCCCTCTTTCGGGCTTAATTATTTATACAGCTATTCCGGCACTTGTAATATCTGCAGTACCTCTTCTCGGAGATGCGCTAGGATGGATGCTTGGTCTGGAAATAAAAATCATGAATCAGACTGTCAGGTTCATTGACTCTCTTCCCGGAGCACTTTCAGACGGAATATATTTGTCCTTGTTCAGAGTGATAATTCTGTATGCTGCAATATTTCTGTTGTTCAATGCTTTCAGCGAAAGAAGAAAAATACAACTTTTCGTTTCATCGGCCTTGCTGCTTGTTTTTTTTGCAATGGGATCAGTCCATCAGATCAGACAGTTTCATCACAGTGAATTCATCGTTCCCTATAGTGAGGCAAATACGATGCTTCTAGTCAGCAATGGGAAGTGTCTTGTTATTTCTTCAGAGACAGATGAAAACTTCAGAATCAGAATCGAAAAGACGATGAAAACATATTTTTCACAACACAATATTCAAACTGTGAATTATATTTCTGCTGATTCTGTTTTCGTTTCCGAACAGATACTTAGTGCATATCCCTTAGTGCTTTTTTCAGGAAGGAATATGCTTGTTCATGATAACCGCATTTATTTCAATAAACTTCAGTTTAAGAATGAGCCGGAATTTGTCATTGTTGAAAATAATCCATTTCTGGATTTTGAATTGCTCAAATCAAGGCATAGTCAATCAATGTTTATTTTTGCCTATGGAAACAAAAAATCAGCCGTGAGCTTGTGGGAAAAACTGGCTGCTGATGCAGGAATAAAATATTTTAGCGTCTCATCTTCAGGAGCATTTGTATTGAAAACAGACTGACATTTGGACAGTGATTTTTTGGGTTTATTGTTAAGAATCATTCCGGAGAAAAAAAGACGAATACTATGAAATGTAAAAAAGTAATTTTTGGCAAACACTGGCCCGATCTGGGTTTATCATAAGAGTTGGAATTGGAATCATGTTTATCATGCATGGATATCCAAAAATAACTTCTGGTGTTGCAGTCTGGGAATTTCTTGGCATGCAGATGGGCAATTTAGAGATTGGTTTTGCCCTTGTATTCTGGGCTTTTATGGCTGCACTGGCTGAGTTTGGTGGTGGGATATTGCTGATTACTGGATTGTTGATCCGGCCGGCAGCCTTTGGTATGCTTTTCACAATGCTCATAGCAGCACTGATGCCTTTGGCAATGGGAGAGGGCATTAAAGGATCGGCTCATGCCATTGAGCTGTGGATTGTATTTCTGGCAATGTTTGCCGGTGACGGTAAATATAGTCTTGATGTGATTCTGGGGAAGAGATTTTGTAATGGGAAAGCGTTATCATAAGAGATGAGTATGCTATATTTGGTAACCCCGAAAATATTGCAGTTTGTAAAAGTGGTTTTGTTACTGACAAGAAATATA
>CAYRXH010000116.1:0-6786 GCA_964428185.1 uncultured Bacteroidales bacterium | reverse complement strand
ACTTTATATGAAAAAGCTTATCCTTCAAATTGTATTGATTGTCATCAGTCTCCTACTTGCTTTCTTTATTTACAATGGCATACAGGATCCCATAAAGTTTAAACAGGAATTAAAACACAGAAGAGAGGTTGTTGTCAAAAAACTCAAAGACATACGTGAAGCTCAAGTAGCCTACCGGAATGTTAACGGAAAATACACCTCTAGCTTTGACACACTGATTGATTTTATTGTAAACGGAAAAATTCCTATTATAAAACTCACTGCTGATCCTAATGACACAACCCTGACCGTGATGTTTGTTGACACTGTGGGTTATGTTTCTGTGATGGATTCAATCTTTCACAATCGTGAAGATTTTCACCCCAAAGAATTGATGTACATCCCATTTTCAGACGGTGAACAGTTTGAGATTTCAGCAGGGACTACCGAAAGAGGTGGTGTAACCGTGAATGTTGTTGAGGTATTTGCTGCACATAAATACTTTCTCAAAGATCTTGACATGAAAAGCAACCATATTGACCCCGAAGATGGATTGAGATTTGGAAGCATGACCGATCCAACAACTGATGGAAACTGGGAATAATACTTATGATTCGAAAAATCTACTCATTCAATTCTGCTTCAGAAACCGAATTATCCGAGGATTTCTCAATTGTTCTTTCTTTTACCGGAAAAGGTTTTATTTTTTTTAAAGTTAAAACCAATTCTAAAACGGTGATTTCAATTGATGAATTTCATTTTGATCAACCAATTCATGACCTGAAAGAATTGCAGGGAGAATTTACAGCCTTTACAACAGATTTTCTTAGAAACTTTGAAAATTATCCGTTGACAGTTTTCTGCAATGCTGAATCCTATACCATAATACCTGATGAATTATTTGACTCTTCCAAAGTCCCTGATTATTTTGCATTTCTTGGTATTCAACACGACACAAAACATTCTTACACAACTGAAACTGTTTTTTTAAAAGACTCTTTATCAAAGCTCCTGATTGTTCCATTAAACTGGCAAATTCAATTTGCCCAAAGCGCTCTTACCAATTTTAATATTCTTTTTGACATCGGTATTTTTGTTAACAGCATCATGAAGAGAAATGATTCTCCTGATGCTGCATATATTCATGTTTCCGAATCATTCTATGAACTTGTTCTTCTGAAAGACAATATCCCACTCATTATCAACAGGTTTCCATTTTCTACTGCAAAAGATTTCTGTTATTACATCATTGGAAGCTTGAATTTAAACGGACTTGATCCCTACTCTACTCCACTCTTTGTGTCAGGAGAAATTCTTCCCGGAAGCGAAATCATTCAACTCTTAAACAGATATGTTGATAATATCCGGTGGCTTGCCCCTGCCAACATTCCAATTCCGGCCAATCTTCCGGTTCACAGATATTTCATTCAACTTTCAGTATAGTGAGAATTATCAGTGGCACACGTAAAGGGAAGCGATTAACAGCTCCTTCCAATCTGCCTGTAAGACCAACAACAGATTTTGCAAAAGAAGCCCTTTTCAATATCCTTATGAATCATTTTGACATCCCCGATTGTTCTGTCCTTGACCTTTTTGCAGGAACTGGCAATATCTCTTATGAATTTGCTTCTCGAGGTGCTGCCTTTGTTCTGGCTGTTGATAATAATGATTCTTGCATTAAATATATTATCAGAACTGCTGAACAACTTGAATTTCACCAACTGAAAACCATGAAGGCCGATGTTTTACAGTTCATAAGAAAATCAGGAATGTCTTGGGATATCATCTTTGCAGATCCACCTTTTGACTTTCCGCTGACTTCAGAAATTCCTGACACTATCTTAAAAAACAAACTCCTTCGTCAAAATGGCATCTTGATTATTGAACATCCTCCTTCAATAAGCTTCAGCGATCATGAGAAACATATTGATTTCAGAAAATATGGTTCCGTTTGTTTTTCTTTCTTTTCTGAGAATTCTGAAAACTCTGATTAAAAGATATTTAACCTCCTGATATGTTTTTTCTCATTTAAAAATAGGAAATCATGAAATTAGCACTTATTGGGGCAACAGGACTTGTTGGGCGTGAGATGATAAAAGTTCTTGAGGAATTTCAACTCCCTGTTAAGCATTTCATCCCTGTTGCATCTGAACGATCATTGGGACAACCTATTTTCTTTCGCGGAAATTCTTATTCAATTTCATCTATCGAAAGTGCTTTACAACAAAAACCTGATATTGCTATTTTTTCTGCAGGTTCAGAAATTTCCAGAAAAACTGCTGAGTTTTTTGCACAAAATGGGACCTATGTGATTGATAATTCATCTGCTTGGCGTATGGATCCTAAAGTTCCTCTTGTTGTTCCTGAAGTGAACATCGAAACCATTTCTTCCGATACGAGAATTATTGCTAACCCCAACTGTTCTACCATACAACTGGTTGTCGTCCTCCATCCGCTCCATCTCCATTTTAATATTTCAAAAATTGTTGTATCAACATATCAGTCTGTTACCGGAACCGGAGCCGGTGCAGTAGCTCAGCTTGAAGGAGAACGTCGCGGCACTGAACACACCCGAGTTTATCCATATCCAATAGAAAACAACTGTTTTCCGCATGGTGGTACTTTTACTGACAACGGATATACCACCGAAGAATTGAAACTGGTGTATGAAACTCAAAAAATTTTAAATAACTATTCCATAAAAATCGCTCCAACTGTTGTGAGAATACCTGTTACAGGAGGGCATTCAGAAAGTGTTTATCTTGAATTCCATCAAGCGGTGAATCCTGATCAGATCAGAAATATTCTCAAAAATTCTCCAGGCATTGTGATTCAGGATAATCCTGCTAAAAATGAATATCCTATGCCTTTGTTTACCCGTGGAAAAAATGAAACATTTGCCGGTAGAATCAGAACAGGGCTTTGTGGTGATAATACAGCACAGTTATGGATAGTTGCTGATAATCTGAGAAAAGGTGCAGCAACCAATGCAATTCAGATTGCAAGTCACATTTCAAATACGCTTCTTTAAAAAGAAAATGAACCTAAGAAACAGAAATATCATACTTATTGCCGGTCCATGCAGTGCTGAATCTTCTGAGCAGATGATGAAGACTGCCGACGATCTGATTAAACATTTGCGTCCTGATATTTTTCGTGCCGGTATATGGAAAGCACGTACAAACATCAATTCATTTGAAGGCGTAGGTGAAAATGCACTGAAATGGCTGACTGAAGTTCAATCAAAATACAACCTACCAGTTGCAACCGAAGTTTTGAAACCTGAACATGTTGAACTCTGCCTTAAATATAAAATTAATTATCTCTGGCTGGGGGCAAGAACAGTTACCAACCCTTTCATGGTTCAAGAAATATGCAATGCACTAAAAGGAAGCAAAACAAAGATAATGGTTAAAAATCCCGTCAATCCTGATATCAGATTGTGGGCTGGCGCACTGGAAAGAGTTTATAATACAGGAATCAACGATGTAATTGCCATCCACAGGGGTTTTTCAACATACTACAACACCCCATACAGAAATATGCCACTATGGGAAATTCCCAATGAACTGAAAAGAATGTTTCCTTCACTTCCTGTAATTTGTGACCCCAGCCATATCTGCGGAAAAACACATTGTCTTAATGAAATTATTCAGCAAGCTCTTGATCTGGAAATGGACGGGCTGATGATTGAAACTCATCACAATCCCGTTTCAGCAAAATCTGACAAAGACCAGCAACTAAAACCTGCAGAGTTAAAGCAACTCCTTGACAACATCATTATCCGAAACCGTTGTGAATCGCTTGAACTTCAATTACAGAATCTGCGTAATGAAATTGACATCATTGATAACCAACTACTCGAAATTTTGGCAAGAAGGCTTAGTATTATTGAAAAAATCGGTGATTTTAAAAAGAAACATAACATCACAATTCTGCAGTCAGAACGTTCAAAATTTATTTTCTCTGACAGAATGTCCAAAGGATCTGCTCTGAATATTCAACAGGATTTCCTGAAAAGTATTTTAAAAACTATTCATAATGAAGCTATTCGTATTCAGTTTGAAATTTTAAGCAATGAATCGAAAGAACCCTCTCAAAAAAAATAATGGGCACCTATTTCGGAATTCGGTGCCCTGCATTCATCAATCTTCCACTATTACAAGTGTGGATCAGCTTCTGCCTGGTTCAAGGTTATGCAGATAAGTATTTGATAGTTTTTTAAATGTATTTTGAATGCACATTTTATCCTATTCATTACTGTGTTCTCAAAATGAATTTTACAGGAAGATTAAACTGAACTCTGACCGGAATACCTCTCTGTTTTCCTGGCACCCATTTGGGCATTTGGTTAACAACCCTGATTGCTTCCTCATCACATCCGCCGCCTATTCCCTTCAACACTCTAACTCCTGTAATGCTCCCATCTTTTTCAACCACAAACGTGATGAATACTGTCCCCTGAATTCCAGTTTCAACTGCCAACTTTGGATATTTCATGTTTTTTGCCAGATATTCATGCATTGCATCAATACCACCAGGATATTCAGGCATGTCTTCTACCACAATGAAAGGCTCGTCTGATCCCTCATCTGAACCCTTTTCATCAGCAGGTTTTATATAAATAAGGTTTTTAAAAATGTGATCATCCTTTTCAGCATCAATATTGGCAGTATCATCAGCCTCATCATCAGGCACCTCAACAAGATCGGTAAGTTTCGTCTTAGGAATTTCAGGTTCCTTTTTCTCCCGGTGCGTATTAACAATAATGTCTTCATCCGTAAGCATGTCAACCGGGTCACGGAGCACAAATACGTTTTGATCGTAGGTTTTCCATTCAAACGCTGCAAATATCATCAGCAAAGTGATTAAAAGTCCAAGTTGAAAGAAAAAATTTTTTTTTCCAAATTTGCTTTGATTGATTTTTTAATTTCCATGGCTGTATCATTTTATTGTTAAACGTAAAAAAATATCATTGTGATACTGCCTTGAGGCCATTAACAGCCTTTATCCATAATGTGCAATTTCCTAAAAAGTTTACGGTAGCTTACAATAAAAAAAAGGTTACCAAAAAAGCAAGCTTTTTAAAATCTTATTCAAAAATGAATGTGCTATCCCTGAAGAACAAATTTTATTGGGAGATTAAACTGCACACGAACGGGTTTCCCTCTTTGCTTTCCTGGTTTCCATGTTGGCATATTTTTAACAACCCTTACAGCTTCTTCGTCACATCCACCACCAATTCCACGGAGTATTTTTACATTGGTGACACTGCCGTTGGGTTCAACAACAAATGTAACAAACACTGTTCCCTGAATACCACTTTCTTTAGCCATAGGAGGATAAGAAATGTTCTTTCCCAGATACTCCATCAACGCTGCTTCCCCGCCAGGAAATGAGGGTTGTTCTTCAACAATGGTAAAAATTTCAGCCTCTACAAATTCTTCTTCTTCAACACGATTAACAAAATATTCATCCACAGCAGTGTTTTGATCTACATCATCAAAGGTAAGATCGTCATCAACTTCAACATCGTCTTCAACAATCTCGATCTGCGGCACCTGAGGAGGTGGTGGCTGTTCAATTTTTTCCTCCGGACGTGTAATTTCAATTTCTTCTTCAGGCGGAAGAATATTTGTCATATTAAACATGGATTCTTCAACTTTATCATACCTCTTCCATTCGAATCCCACAAAAACGACAAAAAGAGCAAAGACCAGTCCGATCTGAAAAAAAATACTTTTCTTTTCCTCAAGGTCTTGTTTAGGGTTTTTCTTGATTTCCATAGTTTCAGGTGTTAAGTGATCAACTGCGAAATTACTAATTTATTTGGAATTTCATTCATTTTTTACTGTATTTTTTAAACGAAGCATCATTATCATTATTGTAAAAATTCCCATGAAATTTGCAAGAATATCAGAAACTTCAAACGTTCTGTATGGAGAATATTTCTGCAGAAATTCCATAAATATGGAAAATAAAAATACTATTCCTGAAACCAAAACAATTAATAATATGCTTTTTCTTTTGGTAGTAAACAGTGCGTGAATCCACAAGAACAAAAGTAATGCAAATGACAGGAAATGAAATAATAAATCAGAGTGTTGAAATTTCAGAAAGCTAAAAAATCCATCTCTGGGGATTTTGAATAACAAAAGATACACAATAAACACTGTATAAAAAAGTGCTATTATGTATCGGAAAACCTTGCAGTAAAAGATCGGCTTACGCAATCAGTAATTTATAAGCTTCAGCATCAAGAAGAACATCAGCTTCTGAAGGATTTGTTAGTCTAATTTTAACAATCCAACCACTATCATAAGGATCTTTATTCAAAACATCAGGTGTTTGTTCAACAGCAGCATTGAATTCAAGGATTTCTCCTCCAACAGGCATATAAATATCAGAAACAGTTTTCACAGCTTCGATAGTTCCCAGAGCTTCACCCTTTGCAAGTGTTTCACCAACAGTATTAACTTCTACAAATATTACATCGCCCAACTGACTCTGTGCATAATCTGTAATCCCTACGTAGGCAACATCTCCCTCAATTTTTAGCCATTCGTGATCTTCAGTGTACTTTAAATTACTTAAAACATTCATGATTCTTGCCTTTAAAAATTTTTCTCAAAAGTACAAAATCTAATCATTGTGCAAAAAAATTTTTAACTTTAATGTAACTTTTTTTATGTGTCTTCGTCATTGCAAATGTTCACGCCAGACAAAACATGACAATCAGAGAATATAACAATTGTGTGGAACTGTATTCAGACAGAGCATACCGTTTTGTAATCAAAAATCTGAAAG
>CAYRXH010000115.1:0-6805 GCA_964428185.1 uncultured Bacteroidales bacterium | reverse complement strand
TGCTTCGGGCTTTGAACAAATTCTGATGCCAAATCCATCTCTTTTTGTCAATGTAAAAGCAGTTTTTCCGATATCTTTAAAGATCAATGCGTTATTCCCAAAAGTGCATCCTGTGACAAACTGAACACCATCAGAGAAACAATTGTTTGTTTCTGTAATTGCCAGAAGGTCTTCCATCCCATCAGATTCTGCTTCAAGTTCATTCATTGCAAACACAGCAGCTTTTATTCCCAAAGCCAGCCCCGGGCAATAATGACCATGCATCTGGGCTGCCAGTATCATCAACTCTTTGTGGTCATTTTGTGAAATACATTCCATGATATGGACCCTCGGGTTTGATTCAATTGTCATTGTTTGTTTACTTTTGACCAATATACAGAAATTGTGATGCATTGCTACTGACGAAAGAACTATTTAGATCGCGGATAAGACTTTCAACCATTTCATCAACAGTAACTGCATGTGATTGACTGCAAATATAATCCATACTTCCCAGATGCAGTGTACAGAAACCTGATTGAATCATTAATTTCTCTGCAACACAGGGGCAACATCTGTATTGCTCAACATCATATCCGGCGAATCTCACAGTTGTAATCTGCTCATTCTCAATAGTATGTTCGCGTATTTTAATTCCAGCATTCTGACAGATGTTCATAAACACGCAGAAAATCACTCCTCCCGGCTTTAAAAGTTCATAAGCCTGGCGGACAGCCTGTTCACGTTCTTCCTTTTCAGTCAGATGGTACAATGGTCCCATGAGCAGAATTGCATCAGCACTTGAAGGAACAATATTCATTTTTGCTGAAGCACAAGCCTGTCTAACAAACAGAAGATTGGTTTTTTCGTCAGAGCCAATCCTGTTTTGCAAGGCATTCAATGTTCGAGAGGAAAGATCCACAGCACCAACCCTGCAATTTCTTTTCAGTAGAAATTCCGAATACCTTCCAGGTCCTGATCCTATATCATACACTACGCTACCATGCCTGATGTAATGGTCAATCATGCGGATCATCAGCTTATATTCTGCTCTGAATTCTGATGTGGAATCAAGTCTGCTGTATTCTTCTTCAACTCCTGCATCATACGCTGCAGCAAGCACATCTCTTTTGGTCATTGCTCTGTTCTCCTGTGTTGTGGTAATACAACAGGACAATCGTCTGTCCCAACAAAACGAAGTGGCATTTCATAAATGTCTTCAAGAAATTCACGGAATGAACCACAAGAGTTTTTTTGATCTTTAATAACGCCCTCTTTCAGATAAATATGCCGATCACCATATAAAAATGCCATATTGGGATCATGCATAACTATCACAACGGTCATTCCCGAATCTGCCAGAATCCTGAGTAAAGCAAGAATTCTTGACTGATTGTTGAAATCAAGATGAGATGTGGGCTCATCAAGAAGCAACACTTTGGGTAGCTGTGCCAACACTCTGGCAAGCATCACCATTTGCTGCTCACCACCCGAAAGTTCAGTGTATAATCTGTCTTTCAGATATTCAATTCCCGCACGTTTCATGGCATTATCAGCCTTACTCAGATCATCTGCCGAAGGGTTGAACTGCACAAATCCAGCTCTGCCGGTCAGTACAACATCTCTTACTCTAAAAGGAAAAACAGCTTTGTGCTGCTGAGGCAAAAATCCAAAAACAGCAGCTCTTTTATGCATGCTCATCCCTGAAATCTCTGATTTGTTATAAAAAACTTCTCCTTGTTGTTTTTTCAGCAGACCCGCCATAATTCTTAGAAGTGTTGATTTTCCACTACCATTTTTCCCAAGAATTACAGACATTTTTCCTGCCTCAAATTCACAGGATATTTCCTTCAATACCTGATGGTTTCCATAAGCAAAACTGATATTTTTCAATACAATTTCACCCATACTTATTCCCAGCCAATTGAAGTTTTTTTCATCAGAAATACAAAAAACGGAGCGCCTAAAAGCATAGTAAATATTCCAATGGGAATTTCGAAGGATGTAAGGGTGCGCGAAAAATTATCAATAATAAGAAGAAATATCCCGCCAAATAAAAAATTAACCGGAATTAACACCCTGTTATCTGCACCGCATATCATTCTTGTCATGTGAGGAACCATCAGTCCGAACATTCCGATAATTCCAGATACGGATACAACAGCAGATGTTGCAACAGTTGCAGCAATGAGAATAATCAGTTTTCCACGTCCCGGATGAACACCTGATGTTACTGCCTCCACATCTCCCAATGCAAGAATATTCATTTTCCATCTCATCAGATAAAGAACAATCATTGAAACTCCAACCGGGATATATACTGATTGTAATGATGACATTGTTGCATTATGAAGATTGCCCATTGTCCAGTGAACAATAGTCTGTAGTCTGAATGGATCGCTGAGAAACTGAACAAGGGTGAGCAATGCTGTAAAAATTCCGCCCACAACAACTCCTGCAAGTATTAACCCGACCACCGATACTTCACCCTTGCGCATGGATGCAAAATAACTCATCATTGTTGCGATGAGTCCGAAAATAAATGCAGAGATGCCCACAGGTATTATAAAAAACGCAAGTGCTAGTGCAGCCCCAAATGCGGCTCCTGAAGATAATCCCAGGATATAGGGAGAAACCAGTGGATTTCTGAAAATTGCCTGCAAACTGCTTCCTGAAACAGCCAGTGCACCCCCAGCTAGAAACGCAAGTAAAACCCGCGGAAGCCTCACATCAAACAATATCGTATCAAATAGCGGATTCTGAATTTCTGTAAGCCAGGGACGTCGCACAAGATACTTAAGAGTATCCCACATTCCCAGCATTTCGGAAGAACCGGTAGCTAGGGATAGTATGATGAGCGGAACAGGAAGCACGTACACCATTATCAGAAAAAATTGCTTCCATTTATTTCTCATACAACTCAGGATAAAACATGTTTAACATTTGTTGCAAAGCTTCGTCAGGATTTATTCTTTCAGATAAGTTAGGATAAGCACTGGCCATAAGGAAACGCACCGCATAGAGATATTTGAGTGTCCAGAAATCACACTGAAAAACCGAAGGAATTTCGAAAACCTGACCGCTAATCACAGCATTGACATTCTTAAAAGCAGGCATCTGTATCACATCAGCAGGATCAAGTCTCTCATTATACCACATCAGAATACAATCCGGATTCCAGCCTATAATCTGTTCGGCATTTACAGTCAGGTGCTCCCGTTCATCCGGGCAGGCATTGATGCATCCGGCAAGCTGAATGAGTTCATTCACAGTGCTGTTGGTTCCACTGGTTTCAAATGGCCCCTGTGTCCACATAAAGTAAACAGATTTCTTTTTATTTATACCCTCCCTGTATCGAGCAAGGGTATCAAGTGATTGGTCAGTATAATTCAGTAGTTCGTTAGCTCTTTCATTCATGTCACAAAGTTTTCCGAAATCTCTGATCTGCTTATGAACATCCTTAAAACTGTGCATCATAACCGCATATACCGGAATTCCTCTCGCTTCTAAAGCAGCTATTGATTCAGTTTGTGAAGCCCATAGAATAACCAGATCGGGTTGCAGGGATAAAACGGTTTCTACATTGATGAAATCCCAGTTTCCGGGAGCAGACAATGAACGATTTTGAATTCTTGGATCAAGTTGAGAATAATATTCAAAAACCGAAGTATTGTAAACATCAGCAGGAATTCCCACAATAAGATCACCAGCTCCAAGCATGTACAATCCACTCAGTGCACTTTCAATCAAACAAACAACCCTGCCAACAGACTTTTCAAACACAAGGACTTCTCCCCTAAAATCAGTGACCGAGATCTGCCCTTCACTAAAAGCAATATTTTTGGATTCACGATTACAGCAGGCAAAAAAGAGAAGGATGAGTATCCATTGGAGAATACTCACCTTCATCATGTATTGTTGAGCGGGAATTTTCAAAAACATGCTTAAAACGCAGCCTTTATTCCAAACATCATTGAAAAACCGGTATCTTTAAACTGCCAGGGCATTTCATACTCATTATCAGTCAGATTATACAGCTGAGCATAACAACTGATCTTATTGTTTCCTGAACGGTACATATCCATGCTGATATTGGCATTCAATATTGCACCGGGTTTAAAAAACTGCCTTCCTGATTTGGAACTGCTATCAAAATAACCATCATTATAATGAAGTACAGGTGTAACACTGAGCCCAAAATTTGTTGTAAAAGTTAGTCCTGCATTCATGAGCAACTCTGGTGAAAACGGAACAGTTCCGCCATCCTGATCTGCATCAAATGGATTTGTAATTTCAGACTTCATATAGGTTCCGTTTACAAACCAGTTCAAATTATCATTCAGTCGGTGACTGATTTCAATCTCACCCCCTGTTGAACTTGTCTTTCCTGCATTCACCGACATGGTTTGTGAAGGAGACTGACTGACAACATTATCAACGATAGCATCTTCAACACTGATCATAAATCCTCTGACTGACAGTTTAATGTTTTCAAAAAAACCGAAATCGGCACCTGCATCAATTCCAATCCCCGACTCAGGGACAAGATCGGGATTTGGAAGCTGACCGCTGTTGATTGTATCGCCGGTTTCTATGGTTCCTCCCACTGATTTCAGGCCTGGCGTCATAAAACTTGTACCCACATTTGCATAAACACTCATGGTTTCTGAAATCCTGTATTTGACACCACCACTATACAGCAAACTGTTCCATTCCTTCATCTCATTTGCAGGCAGTTCACCATTCAGAAGTTGAATGGTGTTCTTAATATAATTAAACCTCAGTCCTCCGCGGATAGTTAAACCACCAAATCTCAATTCTTCTTGAACATACACACCAGACTGCATGGCTGTTGATTTGTTTCCATAGGAACGATATCCAACAAGCGGGTCACTCCATGTATGATAATCGGCACCCTGATAATCAACACCTGCAATCAGCATACTGCCATTCAGATGTTTGAAAGTCAATGAAACATCGGCAGGAATAATATTCTGCACAACTCCGTCAATGGACACCAGACTATCAATAGTAGTAAAGTTGCTCGATTGCCAGCTCCTGTCATAGTTCCTGTAACCCACATTTGTTCTCAGTGTCAGATCTGAGTTGACATCAAACTGATATCCTGCATTGACCAAACCATAGTTATGATTAAACCCTCTGTAAATTCTACCTGCATCACCCAGATGTAGGGTTTTATTGGCAAAAATGCGGAACCTCTTTGACTGATCTTCTGAAAACCATGTGGCACCAGCATAAACTTTGGTTTTTTTGTACTCAGGATTCTTTTTCATATTAAGCCAAGAACCTTCAATACCATAATCAGTATAATCAGACATTTCATAGTTTATGCCAGCAAAATAATGTGTTCTGTCAGCGATCCCCTGATGATACACCTGAGAATTTGCTGTGTTGTAACTGCCAAAAGATGTGTTGAATAGTGTTGCCTCTTCATTAAAACGCTCTTTCATTATCAAATTGAATGTTCCGGCAAGAGGAGCCTGATTGCCTGCAAAATCCTGAGAAAGATAATTTGAATAAATAATTGATGCAGGTCCCCTCTGATACTCAATGCGTTCTACTGCCATCAGATCAAGTGTCATCGGATCAACAAAAGCGTCAACAGGAAGTCCGTTTACCATCATGGTGCTGTATTTGGGTCCGATGCCTCCGTATGTACCCCAGTTGGCATCATTTCTCGATAATACAGAAACAGATGCTCCTGTTTGTGACCGCAGCACCTCTGAAATATTCCTGTTCATCAAAACCATCTCAGAAATTTCTTCTGCAGTAATAACTTCAACTTTCTGTGTTACATTGCCACGGGTTTGATAGACACCTGATGCTGTAATAACAACTTCATTCAGATCAGTTGTATCTGACAACTGTTGACTCACAGATATCAATGAATATCCGAAAATCAATAAAAAAAACAAAGATAAATTTTTCATAATACGTCATTTAATGTTACTAATTTATAATTATGTGTTACTCATATTGCAAAAAAAATTAAATATCTGTTATTACTAGTTTCCCATGCTTGATTCCTTTTGTTCCAATAATTTTATCAGCAAGTTCTAAAAGCTTTTTTGCTCTACCTTTGACAGTAATTGTTTCAAGACACAAATCATGCTGAAGGTGCACATGCTGGGTTGAGAGTATCAGATCATGATAATCGTGCTGCACATGCATCAGTTTATTGTTGAGCTCTCTTTTATGATGATCATATACAATAACAATTGCACCTGCAACAATTTTGTTTTCATTAACCTTATCAGACACCAGACTAGACTTGACAAGATGACGTATTGCCTGTGAGCGGTTAGGAAAACTGTGTTTTATGACAATTTCATCAAGGGCATTGAGGACGTCTTCTTCAAGTGAAACCCCAAATCTGCGAACCTGCATGTGTTACTTTTTTAAAATTTTATGGCACAAAATTAATTATTTTTTGTTATTCAGAAAAAAAATTCGAATTTTTAAACCCAAATCCGTCATTGGAATTATTTGATAGTTATTTATTTGTCGGTAGAATCTAAATCTAATGCTTTCATAACTAGTAAGAAAATCTTACAGCAATAAAACAAAATTTTTTAATAGATATACAGCATCAAAGCTATTGACAATCAGTATGTTACAAAAATTATTTTCTAATGACGGTCATTAGAAATAATGAGTCTAATGACGGATTTGGGTTAAACAAAATATTTTGTTTGATCAGATTTTATGCCTGAAAACAATGGGTAAGAAATTGAATATTAAAAGTCTTATACAAATGAAGGGATTTTTTCCATTTATGATTTATTGCTTCGCAACCAATTAAACC
>CAYRXH010000114.1:0-6936 GCA_964428185.1 uncultured Bacteroidales bacterium | reverse complement strand
AAATTTAATCTTTATCTCCTCTGTAAAAGTTGCATTTATTTGTTGAATTTATGAAGACTAAAATCAAGCGGGCAGGCAGTGGTAATTTGGAGTGCAGTATAACTAATAAACTTTGACGCAGCTTGACTGTGAAGTGTTCCTAAATGTCCGCCAGCTTTTAGTCTCAACCGCTGAATTGGTGTACATACCCTACATGGTTTTTTATTCTCATTTCTGACGGCATATTTCAATATTTTGTAATTTAGCGATTGAAGAAAAAAACAGACTTATGGGAAAGCGTATTCTTGTTACAGGAGGAGCCGGCTTTTTAGGCTCTCATTTATGTGAACGGCTGTTGAATGAAGGCAATGATGTGGTATGTGTGGATAATTATTTTACCGGATCAAAGCGGAATATTGTTCATTTGCTGCACAATCCCTACTTCGAGTTGATCAGACATGATGTGATCATGCCCATTTTTCTCGAAGTTGATGAGATTTATAATCTGGCATGCCCTGCTTCACCCATTCATTATCAGTATAATCCCATAAAAACTGTTAAAACATCTGTTATGGGTGCAATTAATATGCTGGGGCTTGCAAAACGCATACGTGCGAAAGTGTTGCAGGCATCAACCAGCGAAGTGTATGGCGATCCCGAGGTGCATCCTCAGAAAGAAGACTACTGGGGACACGTGAATCCCATCGGACCACGCGCCTGCTATGACGAAGGGAAGCGTTGTGCTGAAACCCTGTTCACAGGTTATCATAAGCAAAACAATGTTCGTATCAAGATCATGAGAATTTTCAATACTTACGGTCCGAGGATGCACCCCAACGACGGGCGTGTGGTTTCCAATTTTATCGTTCAGGCACTGAAAGGTGAAAATATCACTGTTTACGGAGACGGTTCACAGACCAGAAGCTTCTGCTATGTTGATGATCTTATCGAAGGGATGATCAGACTGATGAATACTCCGGACGAAATTACAGGTCCCGTGAACATGGGCAATCCCGCAGAATTTACCATCCTTCAGCTGGCTCAGAAAGTCATTGAACTCACCGGCAGTTCCTCTCAGATTATATATCAGCCTCTCCCAGCCGATGATCCAATGCAACGCAAACCGGATATCGCACTAGCCAAAGAATTGCTTGGATGGCAGCCCACAGTGCAATTGGAACAGGGACTGATAAAAACCATTGAATATTTCAGACAAACCATTACAAAATGAAACTCATATTCCTGGGAGCTGTATTGTTTTTTTCAATCCTCCTCCCTGCACAGATTGTTTATTTTCCTTATCAGAGCCAAGCCGGTTCAGGTATGCTTGTGATTGATACAATAGATTTTGAAAATACCACCAGTTTGATCTTTTTTGATGATGATTCTTTGTGGCAGACAGGCCCTCCGCAGAAGCTTCTTTTTGACTCTGCATGGTCCCCGCCAAATGTTATCATCACTGATACTGTTCAGGTCTATCCTGATTCAACAGAAACATATTTTTACCTAAAGTTCAGTCCATGGGATTCTTTCAATATTTTTATTGCCTGGAACCAGAGAGTTGATGTGGGCGAGGGTGATTCCTGCCTTGTTGAAATGTCATCCGACGGTATTTCATGGTTTTCATTGACCGAGTATCTCAATTATATTCAGGCTGTTTCCTTTATGTATGAAATTATTTATTACAAAACTGATCTTCAAACCGAAGTTTCGGAAAATGCCTTGCCAGGAGAAAATTGTGAATTTACTGATACAACAACTGACTGGACACAGCAATCCTTATGGTTTCATTATTTTATTCCTATTAAAGAGAATGAGGCATTATTTACTGATAGCATGTTTGTCAGATACAGATTTGTGTCTGATCAGAATACTGTAAATAACGAAGGTTGGATGATAGATGAAATGTACACAGGAAACTTCTGGTTATCTGGTTCAATTTCAGATATGAACAGGGATGATCTGATTCAGGTTTTTCCCAACCCTTCAGAAACTGCAGTGAGCTTTGATGCTGATATACTTAAGTTCCCTGTTGAAGTCAATATTTCAGATATGAACGGCAAGCAGGTGCATTCGACCATTATCAATGAAAATTTAATATATCTGGGGTTTCTCTTGCCCGGACAGTATATTCTTACACTGAAGGATGCAGTTGGGAGGTCTGCTTATTCAAAACTACAGATTCAGAAATAAATGAACCTTGAAAAAACCATACTTGTAACCGGATCCAACGGTCAGTTGGGACAAGAATTGTTCAAAGCTGTACAGAATATTGATGATCTGAATCTTGTGTTCACCGACGTTGAACAGTTTGATATCACCAGGACCAGACAGGTCAGAACAGTCATTGAATCATTAAAACCATTTGCAGTTGTAAACTGTGCGGCATATACAGCAGTTGACAGAGCAGAGGCTGAGCCAGAATTAGCAGCCGCAATCAATGTTGCAGGACCCGGCAATCTGGCAGTTGCATGTGCTCTCACCGGCAGTCTGCTGATTCATATTTCCACTGATTATGTGTTCGGAGGAGATGCCTCTGAGCCCTATAGGGAAGATCATCCTGTCAACCCCAAAGGCGTTTATGCGGAAACCAAAGCTCAGGGCGAGCAGGCTGTGATCACATCAGGTGCTGACTATGCCATTGTTCGCACCTCATGGCTCTATTCCACATTTGGACATAATTTTGTCAAAACAATGCTCAAACTGGGCAGTGAAAAAGATGAACTGAATGTTGTCAGTGACCAGACAGGAAGTCCCACCAATGCTCAGGATCTTGCTCTTGCTGTGCTGCAGATCATCAGACATCCTTCAGCAGATAAAACCATGCGTGAAATTTTTCACTATGCCAACACGGGCTCTGTAAGCTGGTTTGAATTTGCTTCAGAAATTATAAATTATGCAAAACTCAACTGTAAGGTGAATCCCATTCCCACTTCGGGCTACCCAACTCCTGCTCCCCGGCCGGCATACAGTGTTTTGGATACAGCAAAAATCAGGAATGCACTTAATATTAGGATTCCCGGATGGAAAGAAAGTCTGCATTCATGTCTCGATCTTCTGCTCAATTCTCAACAGCACTGATACTCAGAACCATATAAATGATTTTATCGTGAAAATTCCTCACAAGGAGTGTCACTTTACCGCTTCCGACACAGGAATGAGGTAGGCCCTGATTTTCTGTATTGCAGTTAAAATACTCCAGCAGGTCGTTTCCGTAAAATTCTGCAAAACACTCAAACTGTATTTGTTTTTCAGAATAGTCTCCTGTCAGAACAGAGTCAATCTGCATGGTGAAGATATACGACTGATGAGCTTTCCCGGTAGCAGTAACGCTGATCAAAGTGCCATTGAAAACAAGTACAGGAAATTCACTGCCGTTTTGCTGAGCTGATGCACTGAAAATAAGCCAGAAGAGAATGATATGTGAGAGGATGGATTTCATAAAGCAGTGATTTTATTCTAAGATGAAGTCTGAAATAGCAAAAATTCTGCCGCAAAAAAAGATGTGCAATCATGAATGATGGACATTTTTTATATGAAATGTTGATGACTGTTTTATTTTCAGATTTTCTGATTAAATTTACACACTGTAAATGATTGAAACCATGGATTTAAACCAAGCCAGAAAACGCATAGAGTTTCTTACACATGAGCTGAACCGGCACAATTATAATTACTATGTTCTTGATAATCCTGAAATTTCTGATCAGGAATTTGACAGTATGCTTGAGGAACTGAAGTATCTGGAACTGCAGTGGAATTACCGGCTTCCTGATAGCCCGACACAAAGGGTGGGAGGGCAGATAAACAAACAATTCATTCAGGTGAAGCACACATATCCCATGTTGTCACTTGACAACACATATTCATTAGAAGAGTTGCGCGAGTTTCACACACGGATCAGCAAACTGACCGATGAGAAGTTTCAATATGTCTGCGAGCTGAAATATGACGGAGTGGCAATCGGTCTGCGTTATGAAAACGGCTTGCTTATTCGGGCTGTCACCCGCGGAGATGGCACTCAGGGAGATGATGTGACTGACAATATAAAAACGATCAAGACAGTGCCTCTTCGTCTGAACGGAAATGATTATCCTTCTGTTTTTGAGATCAGGGGTGAAGTGATAATGAACAGAAAAGGATTTGAGAAATTCAATGATGCCAGAATTGAAGCTGGAGAAACACCCTTTGCCAATCCACGCAATGCCACATCAGGAAGTCTTAAGTTGCAGAACTCAGCTGAGACAGCAAAACGACCTCTGGATTGTTACCTCTATCTGATGCTTGGAGATGAACTTCCCTCCGATTCGCACTATGAAAATCTGCAGAAAGCAGCCCAGTGGGGATTTAAAATTTCTCCACATTTGAGAAAATGCAGTAGTCTTGATGAAGTTGAACAGTTTATTCGGCTCTGGGAGAAAAAACGTAGCGAACTGGATTTTGATATTGACGGAATTGTAATCAAAGTTGACAGTATTAACCTGCAGCAACAAATGGGTTTTACAGCCAAAAGTCCACGCTGGGCGGTAGCATACAAATACAAGCCAGAACAGTCATGTACTCCCTTGCTCTCGGTTGATTTTTATGTGGGCAGAACAGGAGTAGTGACACCTGTTGCCAATCTTAAGCCTGTTCACTTGTCGGGCACTGTTGTCAAACGAGCTTCCTTGCATAATGCAGACATTATAGCAAAGCTTGATGTGAGAATAGGTGATCATGTTTTTGTAGAGAAAGGTGGAGAAATTATCCCTAAAATTACCGGTGTAGATCTGAGAAAGAGGGATTTGTTTGCCCAAAAGTTATCATTTCCTGACAGCTGTCCTGAATGTGGCACTGTTCTGATTCGTAACGAAAGCGAAGCACAGCATTACTGTCCAAACGATAAAAGCTGTCCTCCGCAACTAAAAGGAAAAATCGAGCATTTTATCAGCCGCAAGGCAATGAATATTATGAGTCTGGGTGCAGGCAAAGTAGATTTGCTGTTTGAAAAAGGCCTGATCAGGAATGTTGCGGATTTGTATGATTTGAAATCAGAGCAACTTTTGGGGCTTGATAAAACCTATGAGGATGAACTGACCGGAAAGAAACGCACTGTGACATTTCAGCAAAAAACAGTACAGAACATTCTGGAAAATATTCAGCAGTCAAGGGAAGTGCCTTTTGCCAGAGTGTTGTTCGCCTTGGGAATCAGGTATGTGGGTGAAACAGTGGCTGCCAATATTGTTGATGAGTGTCATTCGATGAAGCAACTTATGAATATGAGTTTTGATGAATTGACGGCAATCAATGAAGTGGGAGATAAAATTGCCCAGAGCATCATTGATTATTTTTCAGATCATGACAATATGAAGCTGATTGAGCGGCTGATGGCTGCAGGACTGAAGATGGAAGGTGCGGAGAAAGCTGAGAAACTTAGCGAAATACTGGCAGGGAAGCAGATTGTCATCAGCGGAGTGTTTTCAAAAAGTCGTGATGAGATGAAGAAGATGGTTGAGCAGCACGGCGGAAAAACGGTTTCATCCATTTCAAAGAATACAGATTTTGTTTTGGCAGGAGGGAATATGGGACCTGCAAAGTTGAAAAAAGCCCGGGATCTGGGGGTGCTGATTGTCTCAGAGGATGAGTTGTTGAGGATGATTGGTGGTTAGAAAAATCAGTAATCAGTAATCAGTAATCAGTAATCAGTAATCAGTAATCAGTAATCAGTAGGCGGTAATCAGTAATCAGTAATCAGTAGGCGGTAATCGGTAATCAGTAGACAGTAAATAAAAACTAAATTTAATTATTAGAATGGAATATGTAAAAAGCTTCAGAGAGTTGGAGGTATATAAGCTTTCAAGACAATTATCAAAAGAAATTTTTGAATTGACAAAAGCGTTTCCCGTTGAAGAAAAATATTCGCTTATTTCACAAATACGCAGATCATCCCGTTCAGTTGGAGCACAAATTGCTGAAGCTTGGGCAAAAAGAAAATATCCTAAGCATTTTCTTACGAAACTTACTGATGCTGATGGAGAGCAACTTGAGACGCAGCATTGGATAGAAACATCTCTTGATTGTAAGTACATAAATAATAAAACAGCTGACGAATATCTTACACAATACTCAAAATTGGGAAAGATGATTTCTTCAATGATGGAAAAAACTGACAAATTCTGTTCAGCCAATCAAAACAAAAAAGAAATCTGATTATTGATCTTGTAATCACTTGTATAGTGATCACAGTCCACTGACTAAGGAGAGTAGCTAAAACAATCCCCTGATTTCCTTTTTAATCACATCGAGGGCTTGCTGACGGGCACTGCGATTCACTTTCAATGAGTTTTCAAAGATCATGGAGCTTAGGTCACGGGCTGGAGCATCCTGCTTCACCATTGCTGCTGAAGAGTTGATCACGCTGATGGTGTCTTCTTTGGCATTTTTGATCCATTCCCATGCTTCGTTCGAAACATACAGTTGTTGTGACAGATTGTGCTCAAATTCCTGACGTATGGTCTGAATCAGCAGATTCTGATATTCATAAGTGCTGAATTCTCTGCCAGGCACTCTTGGAATAAGATTTTCAAATGCGATGCGTTCAAGAAATAAAGTAAGCCTTTCGTATGCCTGAAGACGAAGAGGCATGGTTTTTTCGCTGTTTTTTGATTTCAGATCAATGAGTTTCTTCTTTTCTTCTGTTTCAACAAATCGCTTGAAACTGGCAAGTACTGAATTCAGCATGAAATAGGCTGTAAGAAAAACAGCAGCCGAAGGTATGAGGATAATAAGAATGTCTTTGAGGATTTCCATGGCATAAGGGTTTGTATAAATAATGAAAAGCAAAAATAAAAAAAATTGCTCAGCACTTGATTGTTATCATGGATAATTCTTAAAAAAACATTATTGTACGACAAAAACTAAATAATTGCTGAATTCAAGTTATAAATGCAACTTTTTGTTTTGACAAACTTATTGATA